>NZ_JACDWW010000024.1:0-214136 GCF_016464145.1 Marinobacter sp. bablab_jr008 | reverse complement strand
GTTTTTAGAACTGAACAGCGGGAAAGGTAATTGCCGTTATGAATGAAAGTAGTAAAAAAGAGTAAAATAAGGCGACAGATTGACCGGACGCAAGCCCAGCACGCCCCCTGCGCAGTTATCCACAAGTGCGCATAATGTATATTATGTTAAATCGAATGCTCTGATGCGTAGAGCTCACGTTATGGAAGCTGTCACTCCCACCTCTTCGGTACAGACGTTGTGCGCATCCCTGCGTGCGCCAGCCAAACCTAAAAAACATAAATGAAGCCAACGCCTATTTCCGCCTCATAATCATTTCGAGTGATTGGGCTGTCGGATACATCACTCCCGAACGCTTCGTACAGAGCTTCTCCGAAGATCTGCCAGTTCTGGCCCAGGTAATTGCGGTAGCTGACATTAACCCCTGTTGATCTATACCCACTATCAACATCAGTTTCCGGCAGCCCCGAATCGATGGATTGTTGTGTGGTTACGCCAAAGTCCCGGTTTGCGAGCTTACTATCGTGGAAAGTCACGGCAGCACCCACTTCCCAGCCAGTACCATCAGCCTGGCACGCCAAGCACGTTCCTGCGCCGAAAATTCCGAGCGTACCAATTTCTCCTGCTGATACGCGCCCATCCAAAAAGTAACGCCAGTCGTCTGTAAGCGCGTAACGTGCTTCCAGCAGTACTGCTACGCCGGAATCCGACTCACCTAAACCATCCAGCCTTCCATCTTCAGAGTCACTCTCTTCCCGGCCTTCCTCATACCCTATAGATGTCTGAAATAACCAGGAATCCTTCACCAGCGTTCGCCACCCAACGGCTTCGCCCGCCCAGAAAAAAATGTTTTCTCCGGTTCGCCACTGAACACCACCAGCTGGGTCTGCTTCAAACTCGTACTCATCCGAGCCCTCGTAAGCGGTCTCATATTCAACGGCCAGCCCAAGACCAAAGCCCCAGCCGTCACCATTGGTGAAATCGTCGATAGAAGGAAGTGGAACGAGAGGAGTTCTGATCTCTGTCGCATTAGCGACACCGAGAAACGTGAAAGCGCCAAAAACGGTGGCGACTTGAAGGGCTGCTTTCTTCATGCTTCTTCCTCTATCAAACAGTCATCAATATTACGACTTACTCATCGCAATGGATGATTGTGCAGCGACCAAGAGGAAGAAGGCCCGGTTTGATTGGTTTTCGGCGTTACTGGTTTCCCTGGCGCTGATTCTGAAGCATTTGTTCCATCATCAACTGCATCTGGTCCATCCGTTGTTCCATGCGCTGCAGCCGCTGATCTTCGCTCATGGCCGGGTTGCCTTGCCGCATTCCCTGACCGCTGTTGCCGGGCCCCTGATTCTTCATCTGGCCCTGACCAGGATTTCGGTTGCCCATGCCGGGGCCCTGGCCGTTCATTCCCATGCCTTGCCCCATCATTCCCGCGCCCTGGCCCATCATGCCTGGACCCATTCCGGACTCTCGCATAATCTGCAGGTGTTCCTGCATGTGCTCCATATGTTCCAGCCGCATGCGTTGGCGTTCTTCTCTGGTCGTCGCATTCTGCATCTGCTGCATGGTCTGGTTCATTCGATCCATGTTCTGCTGCATTTGCTGAATCCGTTCCTGGTTGATCATTCCTGCCTGACTGCCCTGCCCGGATCCACCCTGGGCAAAGGTAGCGAGTGGCAGCGAAATCAGGGTGGCACAGACCAGCGTTCTCAAACTGTGTTTCATGACTTTCTCTCCCCGTTGTGACCTTTCCATCAATAACAGAAAGAGCGAATGCCCTTTTGATGTGCGTCAGATTTGAGTATAGCCAGTGCCCAGTAGTTTACTAACCTTGGAGGCTGCGACTAATGGGTTTAGAATCGCTGCCTTATCTCCCCCGGTGTTCAGGGTTCCAAAATGCCGATTCTTGAAGCTGTTCTGATTGCTGTTGCCATCTTGGCGCTGCTCGGCGTCATCTTTGAAGAAGTCATTCACGTCAACAAGGCGAAAACCACACTGTTCTTTGGCACGCTCAGCTGGGTTCTCCTGTTTCTGTTCAGTTCCGGTGTAGACGAAACCGCTGCAGTTTCCTCTGGCCTTTCGGAAAGCATTGCCGAGATCGCCGGGTTATGGCTATTTCTGGTGGCGGCGATGACATTTGTGGCCTACCTGAACAAGAAAGGCATGATCGAAAACATGATCTACCTGATCATGCCTCGTCAGGTCACCGAGCGGCGATTGCTGTTTCTGACCGGTCTGTTCTGCTTCGTGTTTTCTTCCCTGGCCGATAACATCACAGCAACACTGGTTTCCTGCTCCCTGATTCTCTCTTTAAACCTGGATCTGAAGAAGCGGTTACAATTTATTGTTTTGGTTGTATTTGCAGTGAACTCCGGCGGCGTTTCACTGATCACCGGCGATGTCACCACGCTGATGATCTTCCTGGCAGACAAAGTGGAAATCCTGACGCTGCTGACACTGGCCATTCCCGCTTCAATCACGGTGTTTTTGCTGGCCGTGCTTCTTTCTGGCGGTCTGTCCGGCACCGTTACCCTGAAAGCCAGTTCCAATGAAGTCCGAACCGTAGACGCGGTAATCGCGGGCCTGTTTCTGGTTACAATCATTGCCACCATTACTGGCAACGCGTTATTCAGTATTCCGCCAGTGCTGACCTTCCTTTTTGGTCTTTCCATCATGTTCCTGGTGTCCCGCTTCATGAGCGACGACTCGGATCTGGACCCGATTCTCGAATACATCCGGGTTATCGAGTTTGAAACCCTGCTGTTCTTCCTGGGGATCCTGCTTCTGGTGGGTATGCTAAAAGAAATTCATGCTCTGGATTCACTGGTGGCAATCTATGATGTCATGCCCCCGGTGTACGCCAACTATCTGATGGGCATTTTCTCCGCGGTCATCGATAACGTGCCTTTAACGGCCGCACTGCTGAAGTCCGGTATCGACATGAGCCCCGGGGAATGGATGGGGCTAACCTATGCCGTTGGCGTCGGTGGTTCGTTGCTGGTAATCGGTTCTGCGGCGGGAATTGTAGCCATGAGCAAAATTGAGGGGCTCACGTTTGTGGCTTACCTGAAGTACGCGCTACACCTTCTGGCCGCGTACACAGTGGGCTATGCCGGGGTCATTCTGCTTGGCTCTGTGATGAACGGCTAACGTCGAATGCCTGCGAGGTCCCGCCCCGCAGGCATTGGTTATCTCATCGTCAGAAGTTGACCTGAACGCCCAGGCCGATGCCATCTACGGTAATATCATCGTCATCGTAGTAACGCATGTATTCGAGGTTGCCTGACAGGTTCTTGGCGAACTTCACGTTCAGGCCGGCACCGTACGAGAAATCGGAATCATCGTCTTCCACTGAGCCTGCCTCAGCTTCAATACGAGTGAAACCGAAAACAGCGTAGGGTGTTACCGGGCTCTCGTTCACCACGTTCACCGTGCCGTAACCACCGAAGAAGTTGTCGATTTTAACGTCAACGCCGGCAATCCGATCGTCATCCACACCAAAGCCCGCTCGGGCCTCAACACCGAAATAGTCCGTAGCCATAACGCCGACCTTGCCAGACAAGGTGCCGGTGTCGGCTTCTGCCAGGCCATCGAAATCGGTTTCCATAAAGGTGTAATTCAGGCCGGCGTAGAGCCCGCCAACACCGGATTTATACATGTCCTGGGCAGATGCCAGCCCGCCAAGGGTCAGCCCGGCTGTGGCTGTTGCGATAATAAGAACCTTTCTTGTGGTCTTCATAATCTTTCTCCCTGTTCATACAGGCCTGCACGGCCTGACAGTAAACGTGCACCAGTCCGACGATTACTGCCATAGGTGCGTTCCGTATTTACCCGTTTTTTACGTCGATTTAATTCCGGGTTAATACTTCTGTCCGGGGCCTGTTTCCTTGCGGTTGAGAAAGCCCGCGGGTATGCTGACGCCGTCTTTTGTCAGCTGGCTTGAGCGTGCCTTGAGAAACCTAGCCCCTGTCGTTTTTATTGTCAGCGTCATGTTTATACTTTTGAGTGTTTTCATGACGTTACCGGTACTACTGTTGGCTGCCACCCCTTCCGGTGCACCCAATGCCATTGCGTTTGCCGAATCGGCGGCCATTGTCTGCGTGCTTGGCGTCCTGGGCCTGCTGCTGACCTACCGTGAACCCCGCGAACTGAAACCTCGCTATATGTTCGTGCTCACGGTCTCCAGCTGGTTTGTCATCGCCCTTCTGTCGGCCCTTCCCTTTTACCTGAGCGATAACGACATCTCGGCGGCCGATGCGTTTTTTGAAGGCACCTCTGGCATCACCACCACGGGGGCGACGGTGTTCACCGGCCTGGACACGATGGACAAGGATCTGCTGCTCTGGCGCTCGATCCTTCAGTGGCTGGGCGGTATCGGGATTATCGGCATGTTCGTTGCCGTACTGCCTTTCCTGCGAGTGGGCGGGATGAGACTGTTCGCCACGGAATCGTCTGAATGGACTGACAAAGCCCTCCCAAGGATGAAAACCTTGAGCCGTGGCCTGCTCTTCGTTTATTTAGTGTTTTCCGTTACGGCGGTCGTGACCTATTGGCTATCCGGTATGTCGTTATTCGATGCCTTTAATCACGGGTTGACCAGTATCGCTACCGGGGGCTTCTCAACGTCAGATCAGTCGATGGGCAAGTTCAGCGATCTTATATTGATGGAAGCCTCTCTGTTCATGATTCTTGGCAGTCTTCCCTTCTTTCTTTTTGTCAGAGAGATGCACGGCCAGCGCGGGGTTCTGTTTCGGGATCAACAGGTACGACTGTTTCTGGCACTGCTCCTTTTCGTTCCCGCATTGCTGACCTTGTATCGTTGGTGGGTATCGCCGGTTCCGTTCGATCCGCTCCACAATTATGCTGCCACCCTGTTCAACGTTACGTCGGTTGTGAGTACCTCAGGTTATGCATCTGAAGACTATTCCGCCTGGGGCCCACTGGCCTTTGTGGTGTTTTTCTTTTTGATGTTTGTGGGTGGCTGTTCGGGTTCCACAGCGGGAGGCATGAAGATTTTCCGATTCCAGCTTTCGTTGATTATCCTGCGCGAGCAGTTGATGCGGCTGTTGCACCCTCGGGCTGTTTTCACCCGTAATTACAACGGCCGTGCCGTCAGCGACGAAATCATCTCGTCAATGATTGCCTACACCTTCATTTTCCTTTTGTCTCTGCTGGTCATTACTGTTCTGTTGGCTTCGCTCCAATTGGACTTTGTCACCTCACTATCAGGTGCTCTGACGGCGTTGACCAACGTCGGACCGGGGCTCGGCGATATTATTGGTCCTGCCGGAAACTTCGGCCCATTGCCCGATGCCGCCAAGTGGATTCTGTCCGTAGGCATGTTGATGGGTCGACTGGAAATCCTGAGCGTGGTGATTGTGCTCTCACCGGGCTTCTGGCGTGGCTGATCAGCGCAGCCAGAGAATGTGAGCGTCTTCCAGGGGCAGGTTCAGCCTTGGCTCCTGACTGCGGATGCGAGGTGTGTAGTGTTCACGGGGGCGCGCTGGCACAGAGCAGTAGTAACGGTAAGTCTGTTCGGCTTCCGGTAGCGGCCCGGTAAGTGCCATAGGCTGCACCAGGCGTGGGCCGAAGGTTGAGGCCTCTGCCACCAGTTCCACGGCAACCAGTTCCGGGCTCAGGCCATCCAGATACACATCCAGATCAACACGCAGCTCTTGCCCTTCCTCCCGGGCGTCCATTGCACCAAATCTCAGGCGAGGCCAGTGTCGGGCTATGGTTTCTTTCACTGATACAAGTTTGCCGGCCCCTTCCGCGGTGCGCTCAGCGCCCTGGGCTACCATGGGCAGATAGAATTCCGTGACATACTCCCTCACCATGCGATTGGCTGAGTATTGTGCGGTTAATTCGTTCATGCTGGCTCGGATTCTCGCCAGCCAGTTGGCCGGTAATCCCTGTTCATTGCGCTGGTAGAACTCCGGTACAACCTGATTTTCCAGCAACTGATAGAGTTCTTCGGCATCCGCCTCGTCGTGTTTATCCGTCTGGCTCAATTCCTCAAAAGTGGCGCCCGGCCGAATGGCCCACCCCAGCTCCGGCTGCCAGGCTTCGGCCCACCAGCCATCGTATTGCGACAGGTTCAAACCACCATTAACCAGCACCTTCATGCCGCTGGTACCGCAGGCTTCCCAGGGATGGCGCGGGCAATTCAGCCACACATCCACGCCCTGAATAAGTTCACTGGCAACGGCCATATCGTAGTCTTCAATGAACACCACTCGCCCTTCCACCTCTGGCAACCGGGTGAACTGCTTCCAACGCTTGATGATGGCCTTGCCTTCGCTGTCGTGGGGGTGGGCCTTGCCCGCCAATACAATCTGCAGCGGCCGGTCCCGGTTGCTGAGGAGTCGAATCAGTCGTTCCGGATCTGTCAGCAGCAAGTCCGGGCGTTTGTAATCCGTAAAGCGGCGGGCAAAGCCCAGGGTCAGGGATTCTGTATCCAGCAGTAAGCCACAGGCTGCTTCCCGGCTGTTGCCGTAGTTGTGTTCGCAGTGCTGGCTCTGCAGTCGCTCTCGCAGGTAATAAACCAGCCGATGCCTCTGGTTTCTGCGCATCTGCCAGAGATCGTGGTCCTTGGTATCTCGCAGTGGGCACAGGTCCGTCATGGGCTGTCGCCACCGGTCCTGGCCACAAGCCGACGTCCATAATTCGTCCGCTTCCGGGGAGTCCCAACTGGGGGTATGCACGCCGTTGGTCACGTATTCCGCTGGCACATCAGCGGCCGGCCAGCGCCCGAACCACGGTTGGAAAATCGATTGGGTAACCTGTTTGTGAATCTGGCTGACCCCGTTGAAACGCCCGCTCATGCCCAACGCAAGGCCAGACATGTTCAGATCGCATTCGCCACCATTGGCAACGCTCAGTATTGTCTCCAGAGAGTGGCCAATTTCCTGTAGCCAGGGTTCCAGATACAGACGCGCGAGTTTGGTCGGGAATCGGTCAAAGCCAGCAGCTACAGAAGTGTGGGTGGTGAACAGGTTGGTAGCCCGGGTTGCCAGCCGCGCCACCTCAAAGCTGGTCTGATTCTGGTGTTGCCAGTGTACAGCACGCTCAACCAGCGCCAACGCACTGTGGCCTTCATTGATATGGCATAGAGCAGGTTCGCGCCCCAACAGTTCCAGCAGGCGCCAGCCGCCGATTCCAAGCACCATTTCCTGTTGCAGGCGCTTTTCCGGGTCGCCGCTGTAGAGTTCACTGGTAATACCCCTGTCTCCGGGCTCATTACGGGGGTCGTTGCTGTCGAGCAGCAACAATTCACAGCGCCCGACCTGGCCTTTCCAGGCTCTCAGGCGAACCGTGCGGCCGGGAAACGGCACGTTTACCCTCGCCCATTCTCCAGCGTTGTCCCGTAGCGGGGTAACCGGCAGCATGGTCGGATCGTTATAGGGGTGAAATTCCAGTTGTTCGCCCTCGGCATTCAAGGCCTGGCGGAAATAACCCTGTTGGTAGAGCAAACCCACGGCGGTGACAGGTACGCCAAGGTCGCTGGAAGCTTTGAGGAAGTCTCCGGCCAGCACCCCCAGGCCGCCGCTGTATAGCGGCAGGGATTCCGACACCCCGTACTCCATGCAAAACCAGGCGACGCCGCCGGCCAGCTGGTTGTTGCAATTTTCGGAATACCAGGTCGGGCACTGGTTGAATGCCTCATGGCGGTTCAGCTGCTGCTGGTATTGGGTCAGAAACTCCGGGTCTTCGGCCAGTTGTTGCAGCCGTTCTGCCGAGGCGCTGTTCAACACCAGCCAGGCATTATGCGTTGCCTCCCAGATTTCTTCATCCAGCTGTCGCCACAACTGATCACATCCATGGTGCCAGCTCCACTGCAAATCCAGTGCAATGGCCATCAGCCCTGACAGCTGTGCTGGCAGGGCCCTCATGGTATACGCGGCCAGAGTCATGGGGCGTCAGCCGTTAATGCGCGGTATAACCGCCGTCGATAACCAGTTCGCTCCCGGTCATGAATTTGGATTCATCGGATGCGAGGAAGACAATGCCCCAGGCAATGTCGTCCGGTTCGCCCATATGGCCAAGAGGATGTAAGGAATCTGTCGCCTGTTTTGCGGCTTCCAGATCCAGGCCGGTGGTTTGCAGGTGGGTTTCCACCAAAGGGGTCCAAATAAAGCCGGGGTGGACGGAATTAAAGCGAATTTTATCGCTGGCATAGAGCATCGCGTCCGTTTTGGTCATCAACCGAACGGCACCCTTGGAGGCATGATAGGGCGGTATGTCGGGCGCACTGACCAAGCCATAAATGGATGACAGATTAACTACACTGCCACCACCAGCCTTTCTCATGTGGGGGATGGCATGTTTGGTGCAGAAGAAAACGCCTTTTACGTTAACCGCCTGAACTTTATCCCATTCTTCTTCAGTCAGTTCATGAGTAGGTTTGTTAGCCCCTGCAATACCAGCATTACTCACTAGAACGTTCAGTTTTCCAAATTGTTTGGCCACGCCGTCCAGCGCCGCTTTCACTTGCTGTTCGCTGGTAACATCACAATGCCAATACCCAACTCTGAAGCCTTTTTCAGTAAGACTCTTGGCTAGCGCCTCACCTTCACTATCCAGGCAATCAAGAATGCCGACTGCGGCGCCCTCTTCTGCCATTCGCTCCACCGTCGCCTTACCAATGCCCAGTGCGCCCCCGGTTACTGCAGCTACCTTTCCTTCGAGTCGTGCCATCCCAGTTTTCCTTTCCAGAGTGAGTGTTTCTTGGAGTTGTTATCAATGCGTGTGTTCGCGAAAACGCCCCGCCAGGAAATCAGTCGAAGCCTGTTCCTGCAGGCAAGCAACCAATTCGGCAATGGTCAGTCCATCGTTGTCGACACCTTCAAAATCCACACCTAGTCCGCCATCGTCAGTGCGCACAACGTGAGCGCTCAGAGTGCAATGGCCTTTTGTGGACCGCTCCGGAAAGCGAAACGCCAGTTCAATGGTCTGGTTCAGCCGCACATCCGAATAATCGGTGGCTATAAACAGTCCACGCCTAGATGCGTCCCGGATCATGCCTGTCGCTACTGGCATGCCGCGTTTGTAGACCAGAATGAGCAACCCGCCTTCTACCCGTTGGCTTAGCCGATGTTCCATGCCGTTTCCTCCTGTCAGCTCGCCGAGTGGATATTGCTACTCTTCCACTCTACACCTGATCAAATAGTGATCATCTTGATTCTGATCAAGAGGGTGACCACTCGGCTATCGACCGTATAAATTCACAATAGTTCTCAGCCCCGGTATGTCGATCCTGGCTCGATAATCCTCGGGCAAGGTCCATATCCAGTTCCCCTGAATCGTGCCGGGCGTGTTGAAGCGCGCCTCTGAGCCAAGGGCCAGAAGATCCTGTATCGGCACGATCACCATTCGTGATACCGACCCCATGGCAGCCTGTATCACCGGCCATGGCATATCCGGGCTGCTTAATCTCAGATACCGGTTAACATGCTCTCGCGTTCGTTCATCCAGGCTCTGGTACCAGCCCAGCGTCGTGTCGTTGTCGTGGGTGCCGGTATAGACCAGGTCCCATTCCTTGTGGTTGTGCAAAAGATGGGGGTTGGTGGCACTGCCATCAAAACCGAATTGCATCACCGTCATACCCGGTAACCGGAAACGGTGTCGCAGGGCTTCCACGTCCTCGCCAATAATGCCCAGGTTCTCGGCAATCAGCGGCAAGCGAGGTAATTCCCGGAAGCAGGTTTCCAGAAAATCATCGGCCGGGCCCGGTACCCAGTAGCCGTGGGCCGGGCGCGGGTCGTCCGCCGGAATCTCCCAATACGCCTGCAGTCCCCGGAAATGGTCAATTCTCAGCAGATCGAACCGTTCCTGCTGGCTTGCCAGGCGCTGCACCCACCAACGGTATCCATCCTCCGCCATTCGCTTCCAGTCGAATAGCGGGTTCCCCCAGTGCTGACCCTCTGGAGAGAAATAATCCGGGGGTACCCCGGCGATTACCCTGGGCTTACCTTCACTATCAAGCTTGTAGAGATGGGGAGCAGCCCAGACATCGGCGCTGTCGTGGGCCACAAAGATGGGAATGTCCCCAAACAACCAGATTCTCCGCTCGGCCGCATAATGGCGCAACGCTGTCCACTGTTCGAAAAACAGGTACTGCTCCAGGCAAACCCGTTCCAGTGTGCTTTGGTGGGATTCTCTCAGGGCTTCCAGGGCGGTCGGTTTGTGATCGCGCAGGTCTTCCGGCCAGTCCAGCCAGTTCACGCCCGGAAATGCTTCTCTGGCAGTCATGAACAGGGCGAAATCATCCAGCCATTGATGGTGTTCCAGAAAATTCTGATAGGCCTGTGGATTGAAGATTTCAGACTCACGATAACGGCCGGCGTGGAATCGCTGGCTGGCATGTTCCAGGGCCTCGGTACGGGTGAACGTAGCGAGTTCCTGACTATCAAGCAGCCCGGGGGCCACCAGTTCCGCCAGATCGATCAGTGCCGGACTGCCGGCATGGGCCGAGAGCGACTGATACGGTGACAGGTCTGCATGGGTGGGGCCCAGCGGCAGGGTTTGCCACACCGTGATGCCCGCCTCTGCAAGAACATCCACAAACTGCCTGGCGGCAGCGCCCAGCTTGCCGGAGGCACCGGGTAGTGCGGTCGGGTGCAATAACACACCGGCACGACGCCTTGCCAAAACCGGATTGGGTGGCATATCCACAGTCATGAGCCGGCCTCATGTCCCGGCCGCATGGCACCGCCCTTGGCGGGTTCTCCACCACCCTGGCTCAGCGGCTGGAACAGGCTGGACGGCGCCGGGTAGCCAATACGCTCATACAGGTTGGCCAGGTGCCGGCGATACAGCTGCTCGAAATCCCGAACCACAGACGCCGGGTTGTAATCGCCAAACCACCAGAACCAGTCCGAGCCTTCACATAATCCGAGCTGGTGTGTGGCCGCCGTTTTCTGGTCGGTGCTGAGGGAGCCATTATCCATTGCCCGGTCAAAATGCTGCTTGGCCTCGCACAGCAAATCCCAGGCGCGGTTTTTGTCGGGGTCGCCAATCCAGGTGGAAAAGGTTCCGTAGATCCAGCTTCCGGCCACCAGTTCCGGTAGATGCACTGGCTCTGTGTAATGCTCGTCCTGAAGGGTTGAATAGGTGGTCAGCCGAAGTTTCGGGTGTTTCTCGAGTACCCGGTAAAGCTCATCGAGAAAATGGAAACCATTCTCCGGGTAATATTCCCAGGCATTCTCGCCGTCCAGGATTACCGAAATTACGGGCTTCCCTGCTCTGGCAATGTTCTCCATATGGTGCACCAGGTCGCCCACCGCATCCTTGGCGTGCCAGTCGGCATAGGTGAATCCGATCAGATCCGACAAGCCATCATCCCGAAAAAAGGCCGTTACTCCGGTATCGTTAAATCGGTACGGCTGATGAATGGTGGCGCCTTCCGGCAAGGATTTGTTCGCCCTGGCCTTGTTAATACTGTTGTTGATGACAGAATCGCCGGAAGCGGTCCACCGAAAACCTTGTTCGCCAAGCAACACGAGTGTCGCCTGGCTCAACCCGCCTTCAGAGGACCAGCAACCTCCCGGTTCAGTGCCAAAGAACCGCTTAAAGGAGCGCCTGCCTTCGGCCAGATGCCAGATGGCCCGCTCTTTCCCGCCAGGATAGTGGCCATGCTCCGGAAGCGCGATCTCTGGCATCGCCTCTCTGGCAGAACCGAAATCCAGCAACAGGGGCACGATGGGATGGGCCCAGGGGCTCATGGCCAGCTCCACCTGCCCGGTCTGAGCCAGGTGCCGGTAACGCGGGCCAATACTGGCCATCAATTCGGCAATCACATCCAGCAATGCCTTGCGATCGTCCAGTGTGTACTGATGGGCCTTTTCCTGAAGGCTTCGCACCACTCCATGCTTGCGGCGCACGGTTTCCGCCATCCAGCCCAGGTGGTACCACACCAGCAGGTCTGCCAGGAACTGGGTGGAAAGATAGCGCTGAATGTCTGGCCGGGTTCGGTAAAGATCGGCTACTTCCGCCAACCGGGCGTAGGCAGGAAAACGTTTGATGATGCGTTCGGCATTGGCTCTCAGGCACTTCTCCATCAAATCCAGGAATGCCGGTGAGCCGGGTTCCGGCAGCGCCGGATTAACCAGAGCCGCAAGCAGAGGATCGCCGATGGTTTGCCCGCCATGGCGCCATCGCTCAATGTGGTACAGATAGGTCTCAATCTGCTCCAGCAGCACCGGCGCGAAGTTTACCACCGCCCTGGCATCAGGGTGGGCTTCCAGGTGCGCGGCCATGTCCACGTAATCCTTAATGCAGTGGAGGTAGACCCAGGGAAAAAGAAATTGCCCGTTGCTGTGATCCTGATAATCCGGTTGGTGCATGTGCCAGCACAGCACCACCGGCGTACGGTTGTCAGAGGCCATGGGGATAATCCTGCCCGAGCATCTCGGGGGTAACCAGCACTACACCTTTTGACGACACGTGAAAGCGTTTCTCGTCTGCCTTCCGGTCGAAGCCGATCCGGGTGCCTTCCGGAATACGGCATCCGCGATCAATCACTGCTTTTCGAATATGGCAATCCCGACCGATGTCTACATCCGGAAAAACCACCGTATCCTGGATATCGCTGAATGAATGCACCCTGACCTGGGAGAATAACAACGAGTGGCGAACGCGGGCGCCGGAAACGATGCAACCGCCGGCCACCATGGAATCCACCGCTGTGCCCCGGCGATTGTCGTCGTCGAAGACAAATTTGGCAGGAGGCAGCTGCTCCTGATAAGTCCAGATAGGCCAGTCCGAATCGTAAAGGTTCAGTTCCGGGCTGATGTCGATCAGCTCCAGATTTGCCTGCCACAGAGAGTCGATGGTGCCGACATCGCGCCAGTAAGCAACCTTGTTGTTGATCGGATCCCGGAATGGGAAAGCAGCAACCCGGTGGCGCTTGATTACCGAGGGAATAATATCCTTGCCGAAGTCGTGGGAGGAATTGCCGTCCATCTTATGATCCCGCAGCAGCTCGTCAAACAGAACCGCCGTGCTGAATACGTAAATACCCATCGAGACCAATGCTGTACCGGGTTTGCCCGGCATAGCCTTGGGATTGGCCGGCTTTTCCTCAAACTCGGTAATGCGGAAATCTTCATCCACCGACATCACCCCGAATGCCGAGGCTTCTTCAAGGGGTACCTCAATACAGCCCACGGTAATATCCGCCTCCTGCTCCACATGGGCTGCCAGCATGGTGCCGTAATCCATTTTGTAGACGTGGTCCCCGGCCAGAATCAGCACGTACTCCGGCCGGTGGCTGCGAATAATGTCCAGGTTCTGTAGCACCGCATCGGCTGTGCCCTCGTACCAGGAGGTTTCAATGCGCTGCTGGGCTGGCAACAGTTCCACAAATTCATCCAGCTCCCCCCTCAGGAATCCCCAGCCGCGCTGAATGTGACGTATCAGTGAGTGGGATTTGTACTGGGTGATGACGCCTACCTGGCCAATGCCGGAGTTGATGCAGTTGGACAACGGGAAATCGATAATCCTGAACTTACCCCCGAAGGGAACGGCGGGCTTGGCTCGCCATTTTGTGAGGTCGTGAAGCCGTGAGCCCCTGCCGCCAGCCAGCACCAGGGCCAGGGTTTGACGAGTAAGACGACTGACGAAACGCTTGGCGGTTTGCATAGCAGCTTCCCTGTTTAAACCGGATACGCGCCGACACAAATTTGACGTTTGCTCTTGTAGAAAAACACTATCATTGAATTATGACGTACAATTGTCTTAGGTCATATTTTGTACAAACGCAAAAACGATTGATGGTCTAACCTCTGGTTTCCACTTTTATTCAGGAATCTGTGGTCTATGGAAAGCCCCGCCCTGAGTGAGTTCGACCTGCACCTGTTTGCCGAAGGCAGGCACTGGCATATCTATAATGTTCTGGGTGCCCACCTTGGGAATCGCCGAGGTATCGAAGGCGCCCGTTTTGCCGTTTGGGCACCCAATGCCCAGGCCGTGAGTGTGATCGGCGACTTCAACGACTGGGACAGCGGCCGTCATCCCATGGCGGTTAACAAAGATTATGGTGTCTGGTCGGTATTCATTGGGGGAGTAAAGCCGGGAGACCTTTACAAGTTTGCCATCACAACCCGAAACGGCCACCACATCACCAAAACCGATCCGTATGGGCAGGCCTTTGAGCACCGGCCTTCCAATGCCGCAGTGGTGACCGAGCGGGGGCAATACGCCTGGAGCGACGGAGACTGGCTTGAGTGCAGAAACCGGTTCGACTGGCAGCGGAGCCCGATTTCTGTCTATGAGGTGCATCCGGGCTCCTGGCGCCATCACGGTTCCGGGCGCTGGCTGACCTATCGGGAGCTGGCCGATCAGTTGGTGCCCTACGTGTTGGAAACCGGCTTTACGCATATTGAGCTGCTCCCGATTACCGAGCACCCGCTGGACGAATCCTGGGGTTACCAGACTACCGGCTATTACGCCCCCACCAGCCGTTATGGCAGCCCGGATGATCTTAGATATCTGGTCGACCTGTGCCATCAGAACAACATCGGCGTGATTCTCGATTGGGTGCCGGGGCATTTCCCCGATGACGACTTCGCCCTCGCCGAATTTGATGGCACGGCACTCTATGAACATGAAGATCCCCGCCGCGGGCGTCACCAGGATTGGGGCACACTCATCTACAACTACGGTCGCCACGAAGTCCGGAACTTTCTCATAGGCAGTGCGCTTTTCTGGCTGGATACCTTTCACATGGACGGGCTGCGGGTGGATGCGGTTGCTTCCATGCTGTACCTGAACTACTCCCGGAATGAGGGAGAATGGCTGCCGAACGAACATGGCGGCCATGAGAATCTGGACGCGATCCGGTTCCTTCAGGATCTGAACCGGGTATGCCAGAGCCGGTTTCCCGGCGTGCTGATGATGGCGGAAGAGTCCACGTCCTGGCCCCGGGTGACGCGGCCGCCGGAGATTGGCGGTCTTGGATTCAATCTGAAATGGAACATGGGATGGATGCACGACACCCTGCACTACCTGCAACAGGACCCCGTGTATCGCCAGTATCACCACGACAAGCTCACCTTTGGTTTGCTTTATGCCTTTTCGGAAAATTTCGTGCTGCCGCTCTCCCACGACGAAGTCGTACACGGCAAATCCAGCCTGATTCAGAAAATGCCGGGGGATGACTGGCAACAAAGAGCCTCCCTGCGCCTATTGTTCAGTTACATGTTCTCCTACCCCGGTGCGAAGCTGCTGTTCATGGGTGGTGAATTTGGCCAGCGCCAGGAGTGGAGCGAACGTCGCGAACTGGACTGGTACCTGCTGCAATACCCCGAGCACCAGGGGCTGCGTAAACTTGTTCAGGATCTCAATGGGCTCTATCGCCGCTACCCGGCTCTGCACCGCAAGAGCTTCACCGGCGAAGGCTTCGAGTGGATTGATTGCCACGATTCCACCCAGTCTGTGATCAGTTTTCTGCGCAACCCGGGAACGCCCGAGCATGGGCCGCTGGTGATTGTTGCCAACTTTACTCCTATACCCAGGCATCACTATCGCATTGGCGTGCCAACAGGAGGTAACTGGCAGGAAATTTTTAATTCAGACTCCACCTGGTATGGCGGCAGTAACCTCGGCAATCCTCTACTCTTGCAAGCTGAGCCCACACCCTGGATGGCCCGCCCGTGTTCCGTGGAGCTTACGGTACCGCCCCTGGGCCTGGTTATGCTGAGGCCAGCGACATGACCCGGGTACTGTTTGCCACGAGCGAAGTCTTTCCTCTGGTAAAAACCGGAGGTCTTGCGGATGTTTCGGCAAGCCTTCCTGAAGCTCTCTGCCGCCTGGGCTACGACTGTCAGATCCTGCTCCCCGGCTACCCTGCAGCGCTGAAGGCTGCGCGAGAGTCCGGATCCCGCCGTAAAACCCGATTTCGCTACGGCCAGTACGATGTATCCCTGTGGCAAACCCGATTGCCGGGCACCGCCGTTACCCTCTGGCTGGTGGATTGCCCAGCCCTGTTCGACCGTGCTGGCGACAGCCCCTATCAGAACGAAGAAGGCGAGGACTGGTGGGACAACGCTCACCGGTTTCACCTGTTCGGACGAATCGGTGCCATGTTGGCGCTCGGGCAACTGGGCCTGGCCTGGCGGCCGGACATCGTGCACTGTAACGACTGGCAATCCGCACTGATCCCGGTGTTTCTGGCAGATAGTCAGGACGCCCCGAAAACTGTGTTCACCATCCACAATCTCGCTTACCAGGGGCTGTTTTCCCACGAAACCTTTCGTGCCCTGGGCCTGCCGGACTCACTTTGGCGATACGAGTTCCTGGAGTTTCACGGCCAACTGTCCTTTATCAAAGGCGGACTGGTATTCAGCGATGCCATCACCACCGTCAGCCCCAGCTACGCAGATGAAATTCAGACACCCTGGTTCGGTAACGGTCTGGACGGTTTGCTGCGCCACAAGTCATCCAGGCTTCACGGCATTCTCAATGGCATTGATACCCGCCAATGGAACCCGGAAGCGGATCCACACCTGGAGTTCCACTATGGCGCGGACTATCCCGCCAACAAATCACAATGCCAGGCAAGGCTGCAGCAGGAACTCGGGCTGGAGGTTTGCGGGGCTCCATTGCTGGGGTTCGTCGGGCGCCTGGTGGAACAGAAAGGGCTGGACTGGCTGCTTGGGGTCATCAAGCCGTTGCTGGAACGAGGATGTCAGTTTGCCCTGCTCGGCTCCGGCGAACACCACTACCAGGAAAGCCTGAAAACCATGGTTCGTGAATGGCCCGGGCAATGTTCACTCACCCTCGGTTACAACGAAGGCCTGGCGCACCGGATAACCGCCGGGGCCGATATTTTCCTGATGCCTTCCCGGTTTGAACCCTGCGGACTGAACCAGATGTACAGCCTAAGATACGGCACCGTACCGGTGGTGCACGGCGTCGGCGGCCTTAACGATACGGTGTTTGACCCCAATGAGGAAACACCGGAACAAGCCAATGGTTTTGTGTTTCGTGAGGCGACGCCAGATGCATTACATGCCGCCATTACCCGTGCGCTGGCAGCGCGGGAGGACCGGAAAACCTGGCGCAAACTGCAGGAAAACGGCATGAAAGGCGACTATTCCTGGAAGAACCGGGCCGGCGAATACGCGGCCCTGTACCGGAACCTCATTACCGTCAACGACCGGATATATGAAGACTGACACGGTGCCCCTGGCCCAAGGAGGTCATCACCATGCACACCGCAACTGAATTCCGGCTGGAAGCCCGCCCCAGACTACCAGAAGCACTGGAGCGACTTGATGCGCTGGCCAATGACCTTTTCTACAGCTGGGATCATGGCGTGCGCAGTCTGTTCGCGCGGATTGATCTCCGTCTCTGGCAAAAAGTGGAGCACAACCCGAAACTGTTCCTGCGACGGGTGGCCCAGGCCCGGCTCGATCAGGCATCGGAAGACCGCGCCTTTCTCGCCGAATACCGTCGAGTATTATCCGCTTACGACGCTTATCTTGAATCCGAACCCGGCACCGAAGTGCTGGAGGCACTGAACCCTGAAGATAGCCTTGTGGCCTACTTTTGCGCCGAGTTCGGGTTTCACGAGAGTTTCCCGATCTACTCCGGGGGCCTTGGCATACTGGCTGGTGACCATTGCAAGGCGGCCAGTGACCTGGGGTTACCCTTTGTCGCCGTCGGGCTACTGTATCAGCAGGGCTATTTCATTCAGACCATTGATGCCCAGGGGCACCAGATTGCCCGTTATCAGTGCCACTCCAGCGATGAGCTGCCAATCACGCCGGTAGAGGTAGATGACAAGGCACTGACCGTCTCTGTGCCCTTCCCGGGGCGCGAAGTGCATGCACGGGTCTGGCTGGCCAGGGTCGGGCATATTTCCCTGTACCTGCTGGACACCAACACCGCGGAAAACACAGATGAAGACCGGGAACTTACCTTACAGCTTTATGGCGGCGACTCCGCTACCCGCATCAGCCAGGAAATGCTGCTGGGCATTGGAGGCACCCGGGTTCTGACCGCACTGGGTGTTCAGCCTACGGTGTGGCATATCAACGAGGGCCACGCAGCCTTCCAGATACTGGAACGGTGCCGTATGGCCATGGCCGAAGGGCTGTCTTTTGGTGCCGCCCTCGAGTCGGTAGCCGGATGCACCTTGTTTACCACCCATACTCCGGTGCCGGCGGGCCACGATATCTTCCCCCGGGACCTGGTGGAGCACTTCCTGTCGCCTTTCCTGGACCACTCCGGGCTGGAATTCGATGCGGTTTTCGGGCTGGGCAGCAAAAACGGTGATCAAAGCTTCAACATGACGAGTCTGGGCCTTCGGGGCTCCCGGTTTCATAACGGCGTAAGCCGGATTCACGGCGGTGTAGCCGCTCGGATGGAAGGCGATATCTGGCCTCAGATACCGGCGGCCGAGAACCCTCTTGGCTACATTACCAATGGTGTCCATGTACCAACGTTCCTGGCGCCGGAATGGGCAAGTCTGTTCGATATCCAGGCACCGACCTGGAAAAGTGAACTGAGAAACCCGACATTCTGGCAGTTCATCGACAAGATCCCGGACTACCATTACTGGAGCGTTCACAAGGCCCTGAAACAGCAGATGGCCGAGTTCATCGTGCGGCGCCTGAAACGCCAGCACAAGCGCAATGGCACGGGCCATTCAGTCACTGAGCGGATGGCCCGCAAGCTGGTATCGCCGGAAAATGACGCACTGGTGGTCGGCTTCGCCCGCCGCTTTGCTACCTACAAGCGAGCTACGCTGATTTTCTCCGATCTGGCCCGCCTGGAACGGCTACTCACCAATCCTGAGCAGCCGGTTGTACTGGTATTTGCTGGCAAGGCCCATCCCCAGGACAAACCCGGGCAACAACTGATCAAGGTCATACACGACCTCTCCATGCAGCCCAACCTGATGGGGCACATTATCCTGTTGGAGGATTATGATCAGGCCATGGCGCGCCGGTTATTGAGCGGTGTTGATGTCTGGCTCAACACGCCGGAATACCCCAAGGAAGCCAGCGGCACCTCTGGCGAAAAAGCGGCCGTTAATGGTGCCCTGAATCTGAGCGTGCTGGACGGCTGGTGGGGTGAAGGCTATGACGAAACCAATGGCTGGGCGATTACGCCGCGGGACATCGAACTGGATGTGGAGTTTCGCAACCGCGAGGAAGCCCGGGACCTGTTGGACCTGTTGGAGCAGGAAGTCATTCCGCTCTATTACAACCGAGCCTCCCAGGGCTACTCGCAGGGCTGGGTAACGCGCTCGAAAGCGTCCATGAAAACCATTACGCCCCGGTTCAACGCCCAGCGCATGGTGATGGACTATGTTCGCAACTATTATCAGCCAGCCACCCGGCAGGGCGCGCGGTTGAGAGACAACAATGCCGCACTGGCGCAGGAGCTGGCAGAGTGGAAAGCCCGGGTGCAAGAGGCCTGGAGCGGCGTGTCCATCCATGTGGACGGCTGCGTGTCAGATCGCTGTCACTGGGATGAATCCGTGGAGCTGAAAGTGTCGGTGGCTCTGAATGGTCTGGCGCCCGATGATGTACGGGTGGAATGCCTGGTTGAGCCTGAATGCACCGGCACTCACACTGGCCCCGGGCCAGACGCATTTGTGCTGGAAGCCAGCGGAGAGAAAGACGGTAAAACCCTGTTCAAAACCCGGGTCCAGCCTCCCTACCCGGGGTTACAAACGCTGCGATTGCGCATCTATCCGCACCACACGGCGTTATCCCACCCGCTGGAGATGGGGGCCATGCTCTGGGCATGACACTTAGTCGGTAGTCGGGTTCAGCGGTTGCTCGTGGTTATTCGCGGCCAGTGCGTTGACCACCGGGTTGGCATACATATCCAGCAAATAAGGGCGGATCGCCGGGTCACAGGCCTCCAGCCGGCGCTCCATTTCTGCCGTGGCAGCGTCCATATCGGCCGGAGACCAGGTCTCGGCGGTTACCACGCTCTCACTCACACTGCCCGGAGTCTCATGGGCATCCGGGTGAACTCCCCGCATCTGGTACGCCACCAGATTGGAGGCGTGCAGGTGGTAATTGGCGTGCATTTCATGGTCAATGCGTGCGGCCAGTGCTTTCGGGTTGTCCGGTGAATCGGCAATCGGGGCCCCGAAATGGACATGAACGTGGCCTTTAAAGCCCGTCAGCCCTTTAACGATCTGGTCTGTGTCTTCGCCTTCCGTCTTCTGATAGGCGCCGGTCCGGCCCCGCACTTCCAGTTCTTTGGCCTTGTCGGCATCGCAGGGGTCGTATTCGTAGGCAATGGATACCGGCACGATGTGAAGACGGTTCATGGCTTCATCGAACGCCAGCCCGGATTTTTTCCGGCTCATGTAGAACATCTTGATGATCGCCGGGTCGGTAGCGTCAATGCCGTCTTTCGCGCGGCCTTCGCGCTGAGCAATCCAGATGCTGTGATTGGTATCAATGCTGTGATTGATGAAGCCGGAAAGCGTGAGGTAGGCATCACGCATTTCCCTTGGGCTGGTCATGTTACGGCGCACCACAAAACTCTTGTTCAGCCGCATCATTTCCGCAAACACCCGATTGGAGAGCAGGTTGTCGCCAATGGCAATCCGGGTTGTGTGGAAGCCGTTCTGGAACAGCAGGTAGTTGACCACCATCGGGTCAAAAACAATGTCCCGGTGATTGGAAATAAATAGATGGGCGCTGTTCTTGCTGAGATTTTCCAGGCCACTGTGGGTGACGCGGGTGGTGGTATTTTCCACCAGTTCTCCGACGTATTTCGAAACCCCGGCCTGCATATCATCTACCCGGGTGTAATGCCCGAAATGGCCGACCAGCCAGCGGCGAACAAACATCCTCAGAACGCCCGGCGCCCATTTTGCAACGGTTGGCGACTTGAACCGCCCAACCATATCCAGGAATTCCCGGTCGTTAACCAACCTCTGGATGGTTGGCGCGGTTTCTTCATCCGAATAGGGACGGATTGCGTCAAATTCCTGCATGCAAGCCCTGTTGTTGTTCGCAGCGTTGATCACAGTGTACGAAAGGGGCGCTATTGTATCCTTTCTCTTGCCGGTTTGCCTCCACCCGAATGGCCAGTTGACCAAACATCCGGAAGGATCTGGTAGAATCGCGCTGCTTAATCACTCCGCCACGGGCCGACCACTGAATGTACATGGACCAGGACTTCGACCAACTCGCCACTGAACCACCCACCGCTGCGGGCCGAAATCCGGAGCAGGTTCTGCACGAGGTCTTTGGTTACGAGAGTTTTCGGCCCCTGCAGGGGGATATTGTCCGGGAAGTGGTCAACGGCGGTGATGCCCTTGTATTGATGCCCACCGGGGGCGGTAAATCCCTGTGTTACCAGGTGCCCGCTCTGGTCCGGCCCGGCACCGCCATTGTAATCTCACCGCTGATCGCGCTTATGCAGGATCAGGTGGCGGCGCTACGCGAGCTTGGAGTGAGAGCGGCGTTCCTGAATTCCACCATGGATTTCGAACAGGCCCGTGCCACCGAATACGCCCTGGCGACCGGCGAGCTGGACCTGCTCTATTGCGCGCCGGAACGGCTGATTCAGCCGCGAACCATTGAGCTGCTGCATAACGCCTCCCTGTCGTTGTTTGCCATAGACGAGGCTCACTGCGTCTCCCAGTGGGGGCACGATTTCCGGTCCGACTACCTTCAACTGAGCATGCTGGCCCAGGAATTTCCCGGCATCCCCCGTATCGCACTGACAGCGACCGCTGATGAGCGCACGCGAAAAGAGATTGCTGAACGGCTGTCGCTGACAAAGGCCCGGCATTTCATCAGTGGCTTTGATCGCCCGAACATTCAGTATCGGATTACACCAAAGACCAACGCAAACAAACAGTTGTTGGATTTTATTAAAGCAGAGCATGAAGGTGATTGCGGTATTGTCTATTGCTTGTCCCGAAACAAGGTCGATGCCACCGCCCGATTACTGAGCAGCAAGGGCTATACCGCACTGCCCTACCATGCCGGGCTGAGCGCCGAAGACCGCGCCCGCAATCAGGAGCGCTTTCTCAGGGAAGACGGCGTTATTGTGGTGGCAACCATTGCCTTTGGCATGGGCATCGATAAACCTGATGTGCGTTTTGTCGCCCATATGGACCTCCCCAAAAGCCTGGAAGCCTATTACCAGGAAACGGGCCGGGCGGGCCGGGATGGCAAGCCGTCCACCGCGTGGATGGTGTATGGCCTGCAGGATGTCATCAAACTCCGGCAGATGCTGGAGGCCTCTCAGGGTAACGATCAGTTCAAGCGGGTTGAGCGACAGAAACTGGATGCCATGCTTGGGCTGTGCGAAGTGACCCAGTGCCGGCGACAAGTGTTGTTGCATTATTTCGGAGACAATCTGGAGACTCCCTGCGGAAACTGCGATACCTGCCTGAACCCTCCGGAAACCTGGGATGGCACGGTGGCGGTGCAGAAGGCCCTCTCCTGCGTGTACCGCACCGGCCAGCGTTTTGGCGTTAACTACGTCATTGATGTACTTCGCGGGTCAGAGAATGAACGAATCCTGCAATCCGGCCACCAGGCGATCACCACCTATGGCATCGGTCAGGAACTGTCAGCGAACGAATGGAAGTCGGTATTCCGGCAACTGGTGGCGAACGGCTACCTGCGGGCAGACCCTGAGGGCTATGGCGCGCTTCAGCTAACCGAGCGCTGCCGCCCCCTGCTCAAGGGCGCACAGGCGATTGAACTCCGGAAAGACCCGGTTGCCCGCAACACCGCTGGTGGTAAGTCATCAACGAGCCGCCGGAGCGGCCAGAACGTGCGGGACCAGATTACCGACCACGCCGGGTGGGATGCGTTGCGGGCCTGCCGCAAAGAGCTGGCGGACAAGCAGGGCGTGCCGCCCTACGTGATCTTCCACGACACAACCCTGTTCGACATGCTTGAACGCCGCCCTTCCACCCTGGAGGAGCTGGCCGAGGTCAGCGGCGTGGGCGCCGCCAAGCTGGAAAAGTATGGCGATGTTTTCCTGCAGGCGCTACGCTCTATCAATCCTGAGGCTTGAACCCCTTCTTGCGCACCCGGTAATGGGCGATGGAGGTGGCAACGTGGTTGCCTTCTTCATCTCTCAGAATGCCTTCCAGAGTAAATTTAGCCCTACCGGTGGCGTCTGCATCGGCAAGGATGGCAGCCACCGCCTCAAGTGGTAGTTCAAATTCCACGGTCACATCTGAATTGGCCGGCTGCAGAAACTCCAGTGTCATTTCCTTCAGAATTGGCGTATAGGCAGGGCCAAGGTCGAAGAGGGTCAACACCCCACCGGGAATCTCCGCCACCAGGAAATAGGCGCCAGCATACAGGCTACCAAAGTGGTTTTTATTGCCCTTGAGGCGCACGCGGGCTTTGACGTAGCCCGGGCGAAGCTCCTCAACGCTGAAGTGATTACGTGGCGCGAACGGTATCGCCATACCAATAATGCGGTTAACCGCGGCATAACTGCCGGTCTTCTTGAGCCATTCCAGCGGTTGCAGCAGCGTCGCCTTGGGGTCACTGGAGCTTACCCATTGGCCGGCGGTGCCAATCAGAGAATCAATAAGAGCCATAAAGCCATATCCTGAAGTACAGAAAAGGCGATCTTTACAGTCAGATACGGCTACTTCAAGAATCTTTTACAGTTTTTTTGAAACCTGTACGTTTCGAATAATGCTTTCTGATCTAAGCTGTAGCCAATGTCTGTAACGTTACCGTTGCTTGCAGCCGGATAACAGGGAAAGGGCACGCAGTTGTACACATTCAATAAAATGATAACGCGCCTCTGGCCAGTTCTGGCGCTTGCGGCGTGCATTCACGTTCTGGCGCTTGCGGCGTGCATTCACGTTCAGCCAACGGCTGCGTCCGAATCCGAATCCAAATCGGCTCCCACACGAGACTACATACTCTGGTATCGCAACTACGATAACCCGGCGATTCGCAATCTGGTTGAACTCGCATTGCGCAAAACCTCGGAGTACGGTGAGTTCCAGATTATCCGCAGTGAAGAAATAAGCCAGGGGCGCGCCCTTCGGGAACTGGCTAACCCTCAGAGCCGGATTCTGGATATTGCGAACGTGGCGACATCAGAAGAGCGGGAAACATTTCTGAACGCCATTCCGGTACCTGTGGACGGCGGACTGCTCGGATTCAGGGTATGCCTGGTGTTGCCGGAACAGCTCAGTCTGTTTGAGGGGGTATCCAGCCTGGACGACCTGCGCCAGCGAGATATCCGTATTGGCCAGGGCGCACACTGGCCAGACACCCCGATTCTCGAAGCTAACGGCATTACCGTGATCACCCACACCCGCTATGAAATACTCTTTGGTATGCTTCGCAATAAACGCTTCGACTGTTACGCCCGCGGTGTGAGCGAAGTGCTGTTCGACCTCGAACATAACAAAGCCGACGACCTGGTAATCGAGCCAAACATCCTGCTGGCCTACGCCATGCCATCCTACCTTTTTGTGGCCCCGGACGATCACGAAACCGCGCAACGCCTGCAACTGGGTCTGGAGCGAGCGATCCTGGACGGCAGCTTCGCGGTGTATCTGAAAAACTGGTTTGGCAGAGCGGTATCATCACTGGGCCTTGAACGGCGCACAGTAATCACGTTGGAGAATCCGTATCTTAGTGAAGAATCCAGATATGTCGGGCGTCGAACCCTGGAAAACCTGGAGCGCCGCGTTGAGCTACTGAGTGTCGGAGACTAGCGGGCCATCCCTGGCCGCCACGAATTACACCCGGAAACGGGTTACCTTGTCATTCAGCACACTGCCGATAGTCTCGATGTGGCCACTGTAAACATCGTTCTCGCTGGCCGCCTTGGCCGCTTCCTGGCCCTGGTCAGCAATGCGGGTGATGGACGCATTCAACTCTTCGGTCACCGATGTCTGCTCCTCGGAGGCCGTGGCGATCTGTGAGGTCATCTGACTGATGGCGGTAATCGCCTCCACAATCCGGTTCAGAGACTCCATCGCATCCTGCGCTTTTTCCATACTCACGTTGGATACCGCCGTAGAGGCTTTCATAACGTCTACCGCATCGTTGGCGCCTTTCTGCAGCCGCTCGATCATGTTGTTGATTTCTTCGGTGGAAGACTGGGTACGCTGAGCGAGATTCCGAACCTCATCGGCCACCACCGCAAATCCGCGTCCCGCATCCCCTGCCCGCGCCGCTTCAATGGCCGCGTTCAGTGCCAGCAGATTGGTTTGTTCCGCAATGCCCTGAATGACTTCAAGTACAGTCGTAATCGACGAAACATCCTTACCAAGGGTGTCGATAACCTCGGCGGCGGCGTTTATCTCACCCACCAGCTTCTGCACCGCATCCCGCGAGGCGGTGACGGTCTCCAGGGAACCCCGGCTTTCCTGGTCTGCATTCTCTGCGGCTTCCGCAGTTTGCTGGGCATTCTGGGCAATCTCACCCGCCGCCGCGGACATTTCGTTAATTGCCGTCGCGATCATATCGATCTCATGCTGCTGGTTTTCAACACTGGAGCGACTGTCGCTGGACGTCTGTCGGAGCGACTTTACGTTCTCCTCCAGTTCGTCGCTGCCCTCTTTTACTTCTTTTACAACCTGCTGGATGTTCTCAACAAAGCTATTGAAGCTGCGCGCCAACTGCCCAAACTCATCAGACGCAGAGTCATCAAGACGCTTGGTAAGATCCGCATCTCCGGAAGCGATGCGAGACATGGCGCCATTAAGCCTGCGAACCGGCGCAAGAAGGAAGCTAATCGCAAAGTAGAGCAAGACAAGCGCAACAATCAGCCCTACCCCGGCGATGATCAGGCCCATAGTCCGAGCCTCGACGATGGGAGCACTGATCAGGTTTTCATTCACGAACGTAGCTAGGTACCAGTCCACGGCCCGGGCTTCGCTGATGGGGTGAAAGCTGACACTCCACTCGGCACCCTCGCTCTCAAATCCCTGCAGAGAACCGTCCAGAACCGGCTGCTGACCGATCATGCCGCTGATGTTCTTGCCAACAATCTCGCTGTTGGGGTGAAACAGGACCGTGCCGGAATTGTTAATTAACGCCGCATAGCCCGTCTCTGCCAGGGTAATGGTCGATAGCATCTGATCGATTGTGTTGAGACTGATATCCATACCGGCCACGCCAACATAATTGCCCCGCTTGATTGGCGCCATGGCGGAAATAATGGTCTCGTCCGAGGTTGCGTCCAGGTACGGATCGGTAAACGACGCCTGCCCCAAACGCTGGGCTTTCTGGTACCAGGGGCGTACCCGGGGGTCATAATCGGGTGGAAGCGTGGCCTCTACTTCGGCACTTCGCATCAGCATGCGGCCATCTTCGGTGCCGGCGTACACGTCCTTGATGTTGCCACCTTCGGTCATGGCTTCCATAAGAACGCGGGCGTTATCGTCGTTGCGAGTCCGTTCCAGCGCCTTCGCCGTCGCTTCCGCCATATCCAGGCGCGTATTGAGCCAATCGGCAATACTCGACGTACTCTGGGCCACTGCATCGCTCATCAGCGCGCTAACGTAGCGATCAGTCGTTGAGCGGAGCCGAATATCGTTGGAAATTGTCAGGGCGCCCATAATCAACACGATCAGGGAGCCAATTGCGATCAGCAATTTCTGGGCGAATGATAGGTTCAAGCTGACGGCCTCCAATCAGGGTCAAAAACAAATTGCATTTATCATTTAGTGTAGTCGAAACATACTCACTAACGGCAGATCCTGCGAAGTCTTGAACACTCTTTGCTAGAATGCTGAGATCACAGCACATTCGCCAGACACGACAGGGAGAACCCTATGGCCCATGAAGAGCTCCACCTGAATCTGCGTAACCTGACCCTTGATGACTACGGCCAGTTGCAAGAGTTGATGGATCGGGTTTACGACGACATTGGTGGCGCGTGGCCAAAAGACACCATCAAGGCGCTGGTAGAACAGTTCCCGGATGGCCAGATCTGTATCGAAGACAACGGCCAGTTGGTGGCGGTGGCGCTCACGGTATGCGTGAAATACGAAAGATTCAGCAACCCTCACGCCTACGACGACCTGATTCTGCGTAACGAAAAAATCTGGCACAACCCCAACGGCGATTCGCTTTACGGCCTGGATGTGTTTATAGACCCCGAATACCGGGGCTATCGACTGGGGCGTCGCTTGTATGAAGCACGAAAAGAGCTCTGTCGTTCCATGAACCTGCGGGCCATCCTCGCCGGCGGGCGGATTCCAAGCTACTTCAAGTACGCTGAGCAATACACTCCGGAAGAATACATTCAGCGCGTTGATCGCAAGGAAATCTACGACCCGATCCTGACGTTCCAGCTTTCCAACGATTTCCAGGTTACCCGGCTGATGCACAAATACCTGCCGGAGGACCAGAAATCCCTCGGATATGCGACGTTGCTGGAATGGAGAAACATTCTCTATACGCCCCCCTCATCGGTACTCAACGTCAAAAAAACCCAGGTGCGCATGGGGGCGGTGCAGTGGCAGATGCGGGAATTCACCTCGGTGGAGGAAGTGCTTAAGCAGGTTGAGTACTTCGTGGACGCACTGTCGGATTATAAAAGCGACTTTGCCCTGTTCCCGGAATTTTTCAACGCGCCGCTGATGGGGCTGACCGACCAGATGGATCAGACCCGTGCCATTCGGTTCCTCGCCGGCTTTACCGAACAGTTCCGCAACGAAATGTCGGAAATGGCCGTCAGTTACAACATCAACATTATCACCGGCTCCATGCCGCTGATTGAAGATGACCGGGTCTACAACGTCTCATACCTGTGCCACCGTGACGGTCGTGTAGACGAGCAGCGCAAGGTCCACATTACCCCTCACGAACGTCGCGACTGGGTTATTGAGGGTGGTGATAAATTTCAGGTATTCGATACCGATGCCGGTCGTGTCGCCATCATGATCTGCTACGACATTGAGTTTCCGGAACTGGGCCGTATCGCCGCCAGTCAGGATGTGGACATTATCTGTGTCCCCTTCTGGACCGATACCAAGAACGGCTATTTGCGCGTGCGCCATTGTGCCCAGGCCCGGGCCATAGAAAACGAGTGCTACGTGGTGATTACCGGCAGCGTGGGCAACCTGCCGAAAGTGGAAAACCTGGATGTTCAGTACGCCCAGTCTTCGGTATTCTCGCCGTCGGATTTCGCATTTCCACATGATGCAGTGATGGCAGAAACTACACCGAACACCGAAATGATCATGTTTTCAGACATGGATCTGGAAAAGCTCAAACTGGTCAGAAACGAAGGTTCTGTCACCAATCTGAAAGATCGACGTGTTGACCTTTACGAGCTGAAAACCCGGTAATGGGCAGATTTGGCCCCGCACAGGGGGCCAAATCCTGATTATTTCCATGAACGGGCTGCGGTAGATAGCTGACGGCATTGCCAAAAGTTTCTGGCCCGTCTATTGTTTAATTAATGTTCAGTATATATCTGGCCGACCTCAATAGCAGAGCAAGCGTTCCATGAACGAAGAACTACCGGACCTGGTCGCGCGTTTCCGAATCCGACACGGCATTTTTCGCAAGGAAACCGTGGAAGCGCGACTTTATGAACTCGACAGTTACGGCTGCGTGATGAAAACGGACAAGCTGTTTGAACCCGGGGATACCGTGGTTGTCGACCTTGTTATGGATATGCCGTTTGAAGAAATCCGTGCCGAAGGCCTGACCGGCCTGGTTACCGAAAAGAGAAAACACTGTAGCAACTTCTTCTACTCACTTGATTTTGTTGAGCTAAACGCTCGAGACGAATCGCCGCTCTCTGACAAACTGCGGCGCATAAGAGAAGTTGTTCTCAAGAAACAGAGCCTGAAATCCCGGCGTGGGTCGAGCCCCGCTTCCGGTATGCGACAAATGGCCTGATGCCCGTTCACTTCACCCGCACTTCCCTTCCGTAAGGAGACACTCCATGGCAAAGAAAGCCAAGCCAAGCGTTGATAAGATCGTCAAGAAAGTAAACAAAGAGTTCGAGAAAACATCCGCCCAGATCGAAGGGCTGATTAACGACGCACTGAAGCAGTTCGACAACCTGCAGAACCAGGTTCAGGAGCCAGTACGCAAGCTCCTGAAAGACATGGATGAGCTGCGTGATCGTGAAATGAAGCGCTTTAACGACGAATTTGAACGCCGCATGAACGAGTTCCATGAACTGCAGTCGGCGTTGCTGGAGCGCCTGGGTATCGCGTCCAAGGAAAGTGGCAAGTCCGCTTCCAAGCCCAGCGCGTCAACCAAGAAGGCCAGTGGCACCAAAAAAGCAGCTCCGGCGAAGAAAACCACCGCTGCCAAGCCCGCCGCGAAGAAAGCGAGCACCGCCAAGCCCAAAACCGCAGCTCCGAAGAAAGCGGCCAAGCCGGTAGACAAGTCTGATCTTACTCGTGTGAAGGGCATTGGCCCGGCAACCGCGAAGAAAATGAAAGAGGCTGGTATTACCTCCATTGAGCAGATTGCCAATCCCAGTGATGCTGACAAGCAGAAACTGGAGGCATTCAAGAGCCTGAAAGGGTTCAGTGAACTGTCTGCCGAAGCGAAAAAGGTGCTCTGAAACCTATCTCGATAGCTAAGCAGCCAAGTAAGAATAAGGGTAGGCCTGGCGCCTACCCTTTTTTACATCTGGCCAGAGCCTGTTCCAGGCTTTCCAGTTCGCGCTCCGGGGTAAACGTAGACGCAAGAGCGGTTACCTTCGCCCGCAATTCCGCAAGAAATTCCACGTCAGTTTCCGCACGCAACATCAGCCTCGCCAGAGCCTCATCGTCTTTGACCGGGAAATAGCCAGGATAGTCATCGCCCAGCAAACCACGGTTGCCGGGAATGTCCGACGCCAGAATTGGCAAACCCGCCCGGCAGGCTTCCGACACCACATTCGCCCCGCCCTCCATAACTGAACTGATCACCATAAGATTGCTTACGGCCATCAGGTGTTCCAGTTTTGGCTTGTCCAGCTCACCCAGATAATGAAACCGAGGGTTGGACCGGCTCTCTTCCAGTGCCTTTTCTCGCCAGGCCTCATTGTGGGCCTTGCCGGCGCAGGAAACCACGACGCGGGAATCCTCCGGCAGGTGGTAGCAGGCCCAGGCTGCACGCAAAGAATCCTTTTCATCACGCAGATGGCCAATCACGCAAACGTGGAATTGGTCCCGCTCTGCCCGGGCACTGCCAGCGACTGACGGTTTGGGCGCGGATTGGCGCAGGCACAGCAATTTGTCGTGGTAGCGTTCGGGAATATCCTCCGCCACCAGGTCATGCAGGCCAATCAACAAATCGGCGGCGTCCATGGAGGCCCGAGTGATGTCTGGAAACTCGTGCTGAAAGCGGTAAATATCGGTGCCAGTCAACACCACAATCAAGGGTTTCTCCGGCCACGCCTGCCGGTACTGCTTAACGGCTTCAGCGCTTCGCCAGGCGTGCAGGGCTATCAGGCAGTCTGGTTCCTGGCCCTCGTATTGCGTGACCACTTCCACCTGATGACCTGCCGATTCCAGAAGATTTTGCCAGCGCAGCGCGGTGGCCCGATTGCCCGCTTTCGAGTCCGGGCCGGCCGGAGTTACTATGGTCAGTCGCATGACACCCACTTGTTATGATTTTGAAAAATTCTGCATGTGGCATTGCGCCAGGTAAAGCCTTCCCTCGTATACCGGTTCAGACTTGATAGAAATCACGGTATCCTGACTGGGTTTTCAAGTACATGGCAACGTTTTTCACCAAACCCCACCTCGCAAAGGAATGATTCATTATGGCAATCAGCAACCTCAGAAAATGGCTGGCGACGGGCTTGCTCTCCCTGGCAGCCGCAACCACCGTTCAGGCAGACACTTTCGTGTTCACCGCCATTCCGGATGAAGATGAAACCAAACTGGTCGAGCGCTTTCGTGGCGTGGCTGACTATCTTCAGGAGCAGCTGGATGTTGAGGTTCGTTACATTCCGGTGAAATCCTACGCCGCTGCGGTCTCCGCCTTCCGCAATAACCAGGTACAACTGGCGTGGTTTGGTGGTTTGTCTGGCGTTCAGGCCCGCCGACTGGTTCCGGGTTCCGAAGCTATTGCCCAGGGGGTTGAAGATGAAGCCTTCGAGACCTACTTCATCGCCAACACCAGCACTGGAATCCAGCCGGCCGACAGCCTGGATGAGCTGGAAGACGAGCTGCGCGGCAAAACCTTTACCTTTGGCTCCAAAGGCTCTACCTCGGGCCGCCTGATGCCGGAATTCTACATTCGGGATGTCTTCAACGAAGCGCCGGATTCCCTGTTCTCCCGCGTTGGCTTCAGTGGCAACCATACCCGCACTCTGCGCCTGGTCGAGGCCGGAACCTATGAAGTGGGCGCCCTGAACTTCCAGGTTTGGGAAAAAGAACTGGAAAACGGCAACATCGATACCGACGCCGTTCAGGTAATCTGGAAAACCCCCACCTACCCGGATTACCAGTGGACCATCCGCGGCGATGTCGACGAGCGTTTCGGCGATGGCTTCAAGCAAAAGGTGACCGAAGCCCTGCTGAACCTGGACGATTCCGCCTTGCTGGAGAGCTTCCCCCGCTCAGGCTTCATTCCGGCATCCAATGACGACTACGAGCCCATTCGTGCGACAGCGGAAAACATCGGAATTCTCGATTGATGTCAGGCTTTGATTTCAATGGCCTGACTGCCAGTTTCGACGGAGAGCGGGTTATCGGCCCGCTCTCCTTCCGAATCAACGAAGGCGAACACGTTGGCCTGGTGGGCAAGAGTGGTGCCGGCAAATCCACTCTAATTCGCCTGCTGTACGATCGGCTCGATGGCAAAGCTTCGCTGGTGCCTCAGGGCCTGGGATTGGTCAATGCGCTCCCCGTCTTCCACAATGTGTTTATGGGGCAACTTGACCAGCATGGCACCTGGTACAACACCGTCACGCTGATCCGGCCCTTCCGGCGGGACAAAGACGCCATCCGGGCGCTACTGACCGAGCTGGGCATACCGGAAAAACTCTGGATTCCGGCGGCGGCATTGTCTGGCGGGCAACGGCAACGGGTGGCCATTGCGCGGGCGCTTTATCGGCAGGCACCGACGCTGTTGGCGGATGAGCCCATTTCCGCCCTGGACGGGCCAATGGCCCAGCAGGTGATGACCATGCTTACCAATCAATTCACCACCAGTATTGTTGCGCTGCACGATGTCGAAATGGCGCTGGCGCACTGCACCCGCATCATCGGTATTCAGGATGGCCAGATTGCTCTGGACCAGCCGGCCAGCGAGCTGACCGCCGCTGATATTTCCGTTCTCTACTGACAGGCACCGACTCTCAGCATGTTCGCCTACCCGACCGTACGAGCCAGCTTTATCTTTCTTGCCGTTGCGCTGCTCGGGCTGTTGGTTGCGGACATTGCCATTACCACTGCCAACCCCTGGCAGGATCTCGGCCGCTTCTTTCTGGGCGTCGCCACACCGAATTTCTTCAGCACTGAAGGCTTACTCACCGCCCTGCTGCGGACCGTGGCTTTTGCCTTTGTAGGCGTGACCCTCGGGAGTATCTGCGGCTTCCTGCTGGCGCTGGTGTACCGTTTTCTGCCGGTACGAATCTTCTGCGCCTTTATCCGCGCCATCCACGAGCTGTTCTGGGCGCTGATCTTCCTTCAGTTTTTCGGCTTCCACCCGCTCACCGGTGTGCTGGCCATTGCCATTCCCTATTCCGGCATCTTCGCCAAGGTCTATTCGGAAATCCTGGAAGAGGCAGACCAGGAACCGGGCCGTCTGCTGCCACCGGGAACCTCATCCATTGCCGCATTTCTGTATGCCCGTATCCCTGATTGCTGGGTTCAGATGCGCACCTACACGGCCTACCGACTGGAGTGTGGCCTGCGTTCCTCTGCCATTCTGGGCTTTGTGGGGCTACCGACGCTGGGCTTCTACCTGGAATCCTCGTTCTCCCAGGGGCTGTACTCAGATGCCGGCGCCATGCTGATTCTGTTCTATGTGCTGATCGCCACCATGCCATTGTGGCTTCGCCCGAAACTGCTGCCGCTCTACATTCTCGCGGCGCCGTTTTTCCTGGGGGATGGCCTGCCCATTGTCTGGGGCAACGTGGAGCGTTTCTTCACCCAGGACATCATCCCTTCACCCATCCGGGATGGCGAGGGGCTTGCGGCTATCTGGGCCTGGCTGTCGGATGTGATGGTCACGGAAGCGCTGCCAGGCATCTGGAACACGGTGGTACTGACCCAGATTGCGCTGGTGGCCACCGGCATTCTGTCACTGCTGGCGTTCCCGCTGATCTCGAATCATTTCGGTGGCCCTGTGCGGCGCACCTCCGGCCATGTGTTCCTGGTGATCGCCCGGTCCACACCGGAATACATTCTTGCTTACATTCTGCTGCAGCTGTGGGGGCCTTCCATGCTGCCGGCGGTGGTGGCGCTGGCTCTGCATAACGGTGGCATTATTGGCCACCTGATTGGCCGGCAGACCAACACCATCCACCTGCGCCCGGACGCCCCGGTGGGCTTTTCCCGCTACAGCTGGGAACTGGTGCCTCGCATCTACCGCTCATTCCTGGCATTCCTGTTCTACCGCTGGGAAATCATCATGCGCGAAACGGCGATACTGGGCATCCTTGGCATTTATACCCTCGGCTTTTACGTCGACAGCGCCATCCAGAACATCCAGTTTGATCGTGCGATGGTCCTGATCCTGATTACCGCTCTGCTGAACATTGGTGTCGACGCCCTGGGCCGGTTCATTCGCCGCAAACTGGCCCTGCAGACCATGCCCACCTGCTGATCCCCTGGGACTGCCATCACATTTTTCGAAGCTAAACCGGGCTTTAGTGCCATTTTCCGGGTTTGCCCGCTGCCCTGCTGGTTACACACCGTTACAATCATCCCGATTACTCAGCTTGTCGCTTCGTTTTCAGAGGAACATCACGATGGTCAATGGATTGGTCACAATGACAGAACTGGGGCTGATTGCCCTGCTGGCGCTGTTAGCCGCACGGATGATTACCCTGTCCCGGACAGAATCCTTCGTTCCGGCCGGCGCTGCAGGCGCCCATCCGCAAGCGGATAGTTCCCGGAGTCCGGCGCGCCGGATCGCCAGTGCAGGCAAAGATGCCGGTCGCTACAAAGGCATGAGCACGCCGGATCGTACAGAACTGTTCACCCAGCTGCACATACTGGCTGGCCTGCAGGAGCGGGATTGTCGGGTGAAAGGGCTGGTACTGTCAGAATCGCCAGAAGCGGTGCGCACTTATGCCGCTGCCTGGCTTTACGGAGCCAGCTGTGCCCTGAGCCCGAAACCCGTTCGCCACTCAGAAGCGTTGGCCGGTATGGTTGCGGGCATTGTCAGCCGGAAGACAGGTATTCGGCAGTCGGAGGCGCTGCAAGCCATTTCTACGCTTACCGGTAGCAGCGTACTGATGGCGTGTTACCGTGCCGGGCTGGAAGGTGCGGAATTCTGGCAGGCCAACCATTTTGTGCCTGCCAGCTCGAGCCTCTATGAGGCGGTGACCAGTAACGCGTTTATTTAGCGCTTTCCAGAGTCCAGTCGCTGCCCAGGTTAACGGTCTCCCGGCTGGCCTCATCGTTGGCAGGTGTGCCGGTAATTACAGGTTTGGTGAATTCGCCATCATCGGTGTAAGCCATGGATTCCACATCCACAGCGCGCACTACCCAGGACTGGCCATTGGCAGATACGGTAGCCCGGTGGGTCAGCCCAAACACGAAGCGGCAGTAATCCAGCTTGAGCTGAACGAGATCCTGCTCGGCCTTGCGGATTTTGCGCAACAGCACCTTCTGAACACTTTCCCCGTAATCCATCACTGTTCCCTGGAAATCATCGAAATTTGACGGGATTTAACTATTTCTCAGCCCGGAACACCAGTGCCCAGGGCACATTTTCCATTACTTTCTGGCCATCCTGCAGGTCAATGCGCCAGATCATCTCCGCGCCCGTAGTGCAAAACGGAGCCGTAAAGGTTGCCTGATAGCTCAGGGGCTCCTGACGCTCCATGGGCACCGGATATTCGCCCATATACATGGACTGCCCTCTCAGTACCGCCAGAAAGCGGTCCGGCGCTTCCGGTACGGTAATCGCCAGCCGGTATTCCATGCCCTGATCGCCTTCTTCGAGCGTGCTGAGTTCCACTCGCCAGGCGCCTTCGTCGGTCTCCCAGGTGCAGGCACGGGAAAGCAGGTCGCATTCTGGCCGTTCCTCAGCGGTGCCGGCGGTTTCCAGCCATTGTGGGCCAAACGCCAACGCCACAATTGCAGCCAACACTAAACCCAGAACCATGATGGTTCGTACCATACCCTGCCTCACAACCAGATCTTAAACCGGCATTATGGGGATAATTCCCGACATAGCAAAGGTTTCTAAACTGCTGCCAGCATGAGAAAATGTGCGGCTTTCTGGTCTACCACCAACAGAACAGGACACGCCCGTGCAACCGGACATATCCGTTAAGCACCTGAACAAGATCTACGAAGACGGCTTCCAGGCCCTCAAAGACGTTAACCTGGAAATCTACCCCGGCGAGATCTTCGCGCTGCTCGGCCCCAACGGTGCCGGCAAAACCACCCTGATCTCCATCATCTGCGGCATCGTGAACAAAAGCGATGGCGAGGTGAAAGCCGCCGGCCACGACATCGTCAAGCAATACCGCAAAGCCCGAGAGGCCATCGGCCTGGTGCCCCAGGAGCTCAATACCGACTCCTTTGAAACCGTCTGGGATGCGGTCTCCTTCAGCCGCGGCCTCTTCGGCAAGGCGCCCAAGCCCGCTCATATCGAAAAAGTCCTGAAAGACCTGTCCCTCTGGGACAAGCGCAACAACCGGATCATGTCGCTGTCTGGCGGCATGAAACGCCGGGTGATGATTGCCAAGGCGCTGTCCCACGAACCGCGCATCCTGTTCCTGGACGAACCCACTGCCGGGGTGGATGTGGAGCTGCGGCGGGATATGTGGGAGATGGTGCGCAAACTCCGGGAGAACGGCACCACCATCATTCTGACCACCCACTACATTGAAGAAGCGGAAGAAATGGCCGACCGCATCGGCGTTATCCGCCAGGGCGAGATCATTCTGGTGGAAGACAAAAACCGCCTGATGTCCAAGCTGGGCAAAAAAGAACTGCGCCTGCAGCTACAGCAAAAACTGGACAAGCTGCCCGGGGAACTCACCCTGGAGCCAATCGAACTTTCGGAAGACGGCTACGAGCTGATCTATACCTTCGACTCTCAGCAACAACAAGCCGGCGTGGCCCGACTGCTTCGCACCCTGGGCGATCTGGACATTGAATACCGTGATCTGCAAACCCGGGAGAGTTCCCTGGAAGAGATATTCGTGGGCCTGGTGCACGAGTAACCACCCGCCCGAACGGTCCTCACGGAGAGAACAATGAATCTTTACGGTGTAAAAGCAATCTACAAATTCGAGATGGCGCGCATGAAACGCACGATCATGCAAAGCGTGCTCTCGCCGGTAATCTCCACCTGCCTGTACTTTGTGGTGTTTGGCTCGGCCATCGGCTCGCGCATGGGCGACATCGACAACATCAGCTATGGCGCCTACATCATTCCCGGCCTGGTGATGCTGTCACTGCTGATGCAAAGCATCTCCAACGCCTCCTTCGGCATCTACATGCCGAAATTCTCCGGCACCATCTACGAGGTGCTGTCGGCCCCGGTATCCTACGTGGAAATCGTGCTGGGTTATGTGGGTGCCGCCACCACCAAGGCCGTGATACTGGGCCTGATTATCCTGGCCACCGCCAAGCTGTTTGTGGACTACTCGATTCTGCATCCGTTCTGGATGTTCTCGTTTCTGGTGCTCACGGCCATGACCTTCAGTCTGTTCGGCTTCATTATTGGCATATGGGCCGATGGCTTCGAGAAGCTGCAGATTGTGCCGATGATGATTGTGACCCCACTGGTGTTTCTGGGCGGCACCTTCTATTCCATCGACATGCTGCCCGAGATCTGGCAAACCATCAGCCTGTTCAACCCGGTGGTGTACCTGATCAGTGGGTTCCGCTGGGCCTTCTATGGGGTTTCTGATGTGCACGTGGGCATCAGTGTGGGCATGACCATGGTATTCCTGACCATGTGCATGACCGCCGTCTGGTGGATTTTCAAAACCGGCTACCGTCTGCGCTCATGATCGCTCGCTATCTTTCCCTGCTGGTTTTAAGCGCCCTGCTTGCAGGTTGCGGCTCGGCAGACGCCAAGGGTTCCGCGCACCTGCCGGTGGCCCAGGCCTGTTTCGTCACTGATACAACGCAACACCCGGTGGTGCTGGAAGTGGCCAGCAACAGCCAGGACCGCCAGAAAGGCCTGATGGGCCGGGAAGCCCTGGCAGAAAACGCCGGCATGCTGTTCAGCTATGATTATGAGCGCAGCCCGGAGCAAGGCTTCTGGATGTACCAGACTCTCCTGCCCCTGGACATTGCCTTTCTGGACAACCAGGGCGTTATCGTCAGCATTCGCCAGATGCACCCCTGTGCATCCTCTCGCAGCAACGATTGTCCCAGCTACCCCGCTGGCGCCTCCTACTGGCACGCCGTGGAAATGAACGCCGGTTATTTCAGCAGCCGGCAAATTGAAGCCGGAGACCGCCTGATCTGGGATCAGCCAACCTCCTGCAATCGCTGATTACCTGTGCTGCCAGTCCGGATCCCGCTTATCCAGAAACGCAGAAATACCTTCCTGGGCATCGTTCGCCTGCATATTTTCCGCCATCACCTTGGCCGTGTAGTCATAGGCCTGGGCCAGCGGCATTTCCAGCTGTTTGTAGAACGCCTCTTTACCAATTTTCAGGGTATGCCCGGATTTGCCGGCAATGGTAGCGGCCATGACGTACACCGTCTCATCCAGGGCTTCCGGCTCGACTGCACGGTTAATCAGCCCAATCTGTTCCGCTCGAGCCGCATCAATCAACTCACCGGTCAGCAGCATCTCCATCGCGTGTTTGCGGCTGACATTGCGGGACAGGGCCACCATAGGCGTTGAGCAGAAAAGGCCAATGTTCACGCCGGGCGTGGCAAAACGGGCGCCCTTCTCAGCCACCGCCAGATCGCAGCTGGCCACCAGCTGACAACCAGCGGCCGTCGCCACACCGGCAACCCGGGCAATCACCGGCTTGGGCAGGTTCACAATCTGCTGCATCACCTTGCTGCACTGCTGGAACAGCCGCAGCTGGAAATCGTGACTGTCGAACTGATCCCGCATTTCCCGAAGATCGTGCCCCGCACAGAACACCTTGCCAGCCGCGGAAAGTACCACCACGCGCACATTACCGTCCCCGGCAATCTGCTCAAGCACCTCTGAAAGCGCTTCCAGCAGTGCCATTGAAAGGCTGTTACGTCGCTCAGGCTGGTTCAGAGTGACCGTGGCCACACCGTTGTCAGTGTGCACGCGCACCAGTTCATCAGATACAGCCGTCATACAGCACTCCCCTTGGTTCTGTTTTGTTATGACCTTGCGTCAGTATTCCCAACACCGGCTTCCCTGTCGAACCGACCTTCGGCGTATGGTTGTCAAACCACAGAATGCCCTCAGGGTAATAACACAGTCCCGACACAGGAGGTGACGCATGTCTCGCTCAACATTGCTGAAAGCCATTGTTGGTGTTGCAATTATTCTTGGCGGCATCTTCGTGATTATGAAAGATGAGCCCGCCGCCCCTACCGGCGACATCAACAGCATTGAGCCCCTGCCGGAACAGGACAGCCAGGATCGCTAATCTGCTGGCCTGTCCGCTTTTTTTACAATCCGCCTGATCAAACAACAGCCAGGACCAAAGGTGACACTCGCTTCATATTGTTAAACGGACAGTTTTTGGCATCGGGCATTCCGGTTGCTGATTGCCTTTCGTAGCTCAGGGATTAGACCTTCGAGCGACGATAGATAAATGACGAAGCCCACAGGGAGTGTCACCCATGAATAAAAAACTATTGATCGCCAGCGCAGCCGTGGCCCTGTTTGCCGCCGGCTCTGTACAGGCAGCGACGATTCAGCTGACCAGCGTTAGCGGAATCTGGACTGCCACCAATCCCGGAGGCCCTGCCGTATCCGGTGGTGGAACCAATGAAATCCGTTGGGGCAATCCGGCCAATCAGCAAAACAAACAAAGCGGTTACCGTTTCGACGGCTACACCCCCCTACCAGCAAACATAATTGAAAACACAGACTTTGACCTGGGGACCTTCACCCATTTCAACTGGCCCATCTACGAGCCCTCACTGAATACCGCCCAGCTAACCGTCGAAACCAAGCTGACCATCGACGGAATGGCGGAAACCGTGTATTCCGTGTTCGAGTTCGAACATTGGGAAACACCCAACAATGAGCAGCCCTGTGCAGACGGCGGCAGAAATGGTGTAGGCGTTAACGAGAATGGCTGCGCAGACAGAGTGACCTTTGCGCTCAACGTCGGCGCCTCGGATTCCTTCCTGATTGATGGCGTTAACTACTTTGTAGATATTTTAGGTTTCTTCTACAGCGGTGCACTGGCCAGTGAATTCTGGACCATGGAGCGGATGGACAATGAGGCCACACTCAAAGGCGTCATCACCTCACGGCCGGTTTCCGTGCCGGAACCCTCTACCCTTGCCTTGCTGGGCCTGGGCCTGCTGGGATTTGGTGTGAGGAAGCGGATGGCTAAGACTGCTTGATAGCTACGCCAACGATTAAGAAACCGCGGCTGGAGACGGGCGCGGTTTTCTTCTTTCTGGGGAACCGAAAAGGCGAGTGCTAAAACTACGTTTTTCGCTCGAAAGAATGGTGCCCGGAGCCGGAATCGAACCGGCACGGCCTTGCGGCCGAGAGATTTTAAGTCTCTTGTGTCTACCAATTTCACCATCCGGGCATCGGAGGGGGGATTCTTGAAGGGCAGGATTGTATAAGGGCCGGTGGCGTAACGCAATTCTGTTTCCCGGCCGCTCTTCAATACGCTTTCTATGCCGCCACCGGCTTGATCGCCCTGCCCTTGTAGATGTAACCCGCGATTTTGGGCGCTTTGGGGATGTAGAGGTTTTCCAGCTCCAGGATTTCGAAACCCGCTTCCCTGATCAGGTCCGCTATATGGCGGTTCAGGTGGCAGCCACCGGCCAGCTTGCGCCAGCCAGGTGTGATTCGATGTTGCCATTTGCGGGTGCCATCGTGGGGGGATTCGCCATGCTCCAGGAACAACAGATTGCCACCCGGCCTGAGTACGCGTTTCATTTGCTGCAGCGCGGCGTGCCAGTCAGGGATGGTGCATAGGGTGAAGGTCAGCAGCACGGTGTCCACGCTGTTGTCCTCCAGGGGTATTTTCTCCCCCGGCAGATCCAGCCACTCTACTTTTATGGGGGAACGTTGCAGGTTGGGTAGCGCTTTTCGGCGCATGCCTTCTGAGGGTTCCAGGCCGTAAACCAGCTCAACCTGGTCCTGGTTGTAGAACTCCAGATTGATGCCAGAGCCCATGCCCACTTCCAGTACCCGGCCCCGGGCCTGCGGAACCACCTGGCTGCGCAGCTTCATCACCTGGCCCATGGAACAGGCCTTGTCTATGATGTGGGGGAGAATTCGTTCCTCGTAAAAGCTCATCTGGCTCACCATAATTGTTTTATATCAAGGGGTGCGACAAACTGCCCTATCGAAATCTGCTACGATTTGCGTAGCATCGTAATCATCTGCCGGTAATAACAACATAACAAAATAAACTATGGCAGCGGCTGAACGGGTTCGCTGACCCGTTTGTTATGACTTGTGCGAGTTACCGGAGGTTCCTATGGAACTAGATCCTCTCATCCTATCGCGAATCCAGTTCGCGTTTGTGGTGTCATTTCACGCCATTTTTCCGGTGTTTACCATCGGGCTAGCCTCCTACATCGCGGTACTTGAGGGCCTCGCCTTCAAAACCCGTAATCCGGTGTGGACCAAACTGTCGAGCTTCTGGACCAAGGTCTTCGCTGTGGTCTTTGGCATGGGCGTGGTCTCGGGCATTGTGATGTCATTCCAGTTCGGTACCAACTGGAGCGCGTTCTCTCAGGCCTCGGCCAACTTCCTCGGCCCCATCCTGAGTTATGAGGTGATCACCGCATTCTTCCTGGAGGCGGCGTTCCTGGGGGTGCTGCTGTTTGGCCGCGACAAGGTACCCGCCGGCGTTCATCTGTTCGCCGCCATCATGGTCGCCACCGGCACCTTTATCTCGTCCTTCTGGATTCTCGCAGCCAACAGCTGGATGCAGACACCGGCCGGTGTCGAATTCCGTGAGGGCGTGTTCCATGTGGTCTCCTGGAGCGAGGCTATCTTCAACCCGTCCTTCCCGTATCGCTTTATGCACATGGCCCTGGCGTCCTTCCTTACCGGTGGATTTGTGGTGGCGGGTGTCAGTGCCTGGTATCTGTTGCGGGGGCGTGAGGTGGAAGCCAATCGCAAGGCACTCTCCATGTGCCTCTGGTTGCTGCTGTTCATTGCCCCGGCCCAGGCGGTTGTAGGTGACTTCCATGGCCTGAATACTCTGGAACATCAGCCCACCAAAGTCGCGGCTATGGAAGGCAACTGGGAAACCTCCCGCAATGTGCCGCTGTTGCTGTTTGCCATTCCCGACCAGGAAAACCAGACCAACCATTTCGAGATTGGCATTCCCAGCCTGGCCAGCCTGATTCTTACCCACGAGTGGGATGGCGAAGTGCCGGGTCTGAATGAAGTGGCGGTCGAAGAGCAACCACCGGTGGCGATTGTGTTCTGGTCCTTCCGGATCATGGTCGGCATTGGTGTCCTGATGATTCTGTTTGCGCTCGCAGGCCTGTTTCTGCGCGCGGGTGGCCGGCTTTACAAGACCCGCTGGTATCTTCAGGGGATGCGCTTTATGAGTATCGCGCCCTTCTTTGCCGTGCTTACCGGCTGGTTTGTGACCGAGGTTGGCCGGGCACCCTGGCTGGTGTACGGCATGATGACCCAGGCCGAATCGGTAACGCCCTCGCTTACCGGGGGCATGGCGCTGTTCACGTTGATCGGCTATATCGTTGTCTATGCCCTGGTGTTCAGTGCCGGCGTGTATTACCTCATGCGGGTGCTTTACGTTGGTCTTGAAGATTCTGACGATGAAGAACATGCCTCTGATCGCCCTGCCCGTCCGCTCTCTGCGGCCCATGTGCCGTTCGAGATTGAATCCGGCTCACACGGCGTTCATCAGGCAAAACCGGCTAACGAAGGGGGGCACTGACCATGGAACTGTTTGATCTCGCCCTCATCTGGGCATTCATTATTGGCTTCGGCATCATCATGTATGTGTTGATGGACGGCTTCGACCTGGGCGTGGGTATCCTGTTTCCGTTCGCTCCGTCGGAAGAGGACCGGGATACCATGATGAACTCGGTGGCCCCGGTCTGGGACGGCAACGAAACCTGGCTGGTGCTGGGCGGAGCCGGCCTGTTGGCCGCCTTCCCGATGGTGTATTCCATCTTCCTGCCAGCACTCTACATTGGTGTGTTCCTGCTGCTGGCAGGGCTCATCTTCCGGGGTGTGGCGTTTGAATTCCGATTCAAGGCTCGTACCTCAAGGTACCTGTGGAACTGGTCGTTTGCCGGTGGCTCTACCATTGCCGCATTCGCTCAGGGTGCTGTGGTCGGGGCTTACATCCAGGGTTTCAATACCGTGAATGGCGCCTACGTTGGCGGCGCGCTGGACTGGCTGACCCCGTTCACCGTGCTGACAGGCCTGGGGATGCTGGCCGGTTATGCCCTGCTGGGTTCTACCTGGCTGATTATGAAAACTGAAGGGCGCCTGCAAGAGTGGGCCTACCGGGTAAGTGCACCACTGCTGATTGCCGTGTTGGTGGTGTTTGGCATTATCAGCGTATGGACGCCCTTTGTTGACGACATGGTGCGGGAGCGCTGGTTCTCCAATCTGAGCGTGATCTGGATTCTGCCGGCCCTGACCCTGCTGTGTGCTTTCCAGATCTGGCGTTCGGTACGCAACCGGTTTGAAGGTATGCCATTCGTCGCCACCATGGGCCTGTTCATCACTACCTACCTCGGACTTGTGGTGAGCAAGTGGCCGTATGTGGTTCCGCCCAACTACACCCTGTGGGATGCGGCTTCCGCTTATGAGTCCCAGCTGTTCCTGCTGCTCGGCCTGCTGTTCGTCATTCCCATTGTTCTGGCCTACACCGCCTGGACCTACTGGGTATTCCGCGGCAAGGTGCGTGCAGGCGAAGGGTACCACTGAGTGGCGGATCCGGCCCGGTTAAAGGTCCGCGCCTGGCTATCGGGTCTGGCCCGCAACAGCCAGCGCTGGATCACCGCAACCGTTCTGGCCGGTGTTCTTGCCGGGCTGGCGACCATCGTACAAATGGTGTTGCTGGCCTGGCTGATTCACCGGGGTGTGATTGAAAAAACGCCGGTTTCCGAACTCACGCCCGTATTTCTGGCCCTGCTTGCGGTTCTGGTGATTCGGGCCGCAGGCCAGGGGCTGCAAACCCGCTTTGCAGCCCGCTGCAGCGAGCAGGTGCGGCGCGATGCCCGCCGGCAACTGCATCATCACTGGAAAGCCACCGGTCCGGTTAATCTGGCGGATACGTCCGCTGCGTCCCTGGCCCGCGAGTGGCTGGACCACGTGGAGGCGCTGCACGGCTATTTCGCCCGTTTTCTGCCGCAGATGACTCTGTCTGTGGTGATTCCCCTGGCCATCCTCGTTCTGGTGTTCTGGCTGGACTGGCTGGCGGGTATTTTCCTGGTGCTTTCTGCTCCGCTGATTCCGCTGTTTATGGCCCTGGTGGGCATGGGCGCAGAAAAGCTGAACCAGCAGCATTTCGAAACGGTCAGCCGGTTGTCCGGCCAGTTTCTGGATAAGGTTCGAGGGCTGACGACGCTTCAACTGTTCGGGCAAACCGAGGCGGCCAGCCGCACGCTGGAAGCCCGTTCCGACCAGTACCGCAAGATCACCATGACAACGCTGAAAGTGGCATTTTTATCGTCAGCGGTACTGGAATTCTTTGCCTCTGTGGCGATTGCGGTATTGGCCATCTATATCGGCTTCGGATTGCTGGGTTATATCGAATTTGGCCCAAGCGACGAACTCACGCTGTTCAGCGGATTGCTTATCCTGCTGCTGGCCCCGGAGTTCTTTCAGCCCTTGCGCACGCTATCCCAGCACTATCACGACCGGGCGGCCGCCCTGGGGGCCGGTGCCGAGATTCTGGCCCGGCTGGAACAGTCTGTCGACAACGCAGAGCCGATCCGGCCAGACAACAGCATTAGCAATCAAGGCATTCAGATCTCCGGGGTCACGCTCCGTTACGGCGAGGGCCCGGTCATCTTCGATAACCTGGATATCCGCATCAAGGCCGGTCAGGTGATCGCCCTTACCGGACCCTCTGGTGGAGGCAAATCGACCCTTTTGCATCTGCTGGCTGGCTTTATTCAGTCAGAGGCAGGGGCTGTGTCAGTATTCGGCGAGGCTCCGGGCAATCAGCCGTTCGGATGGCTTGGCCAGCGGGGCTTCTGGATTCAGGGCACCTGGGCCGAAAACCTTCGGCTAACCACCCCCGATGCGACGGATATTGCCATCGACTATGCATTACGACAGGTGGGCCTGGGTGAGCTGGTGGACAGCCGGGCTGACGGCATTCACAGCCGCATTGCCGAGGATGGTCTGGGGCTGTCCGGTGGTCAGGCCCGCCGTTTAAGCCTGGCCCGTATCTTCCTGGCGGACTATCCCCTGATTCTGCTGGATGAACCGACGGCCGGGCTGGATGCCACCAGCGAGGTGTTCATTCTGGAGGCCCTGCACAAACTCAGCGAATCCGGCAAAACACTGGCGTTCTCCACCCATCATCAGGCGCTGCTGACATTGGCAGACCGCGTATTGATAGTGAATGACGGCGAGGTGCGCGATGCCTGAACTGAAGCCCTGGCTGGCGCTGATTTTCCGTCGCAAAAGTCGCCTTACGGTTGGTGCCGGCTTGCTACTGGGCACCCTGCTTTCCGGTATCGGTCTGCTAGCGTTGTCTGGCTGGTTTCTGACCGAAACCGCGCTGGTTGGCCTGTTGCTGGCGGCAGGGATACAGGCCTACATCAATCTTTATGTGCCGGGCGGTGGTATCCGTTTTTTTGCGGTGTCCCGAACGGTGTTCCGGTATCTGGAACGCGTGTACAACCACAACACGGTACTGCAGCTACTCACCGATATTCGGGTGGCCCTGTTTGACCGATTGGCGGCCCGGCCACGAACAGAGCGCAGTTCCCGCTCCGGCGCGCAGTGGCTTTCCCGGCTCACAGCCGATGTCGATGCGCTGGACACGCTTTATCTAAGGCTGATTGCCCCCGCCGCCCTGGCAGCCGTGGTTACCTTACTGCTTACCGCAATGGCGTGGTTGCTGTTTGATGGTGTTGTGGCGGTGATTCTGCTGGTGATTCTGTCACTTTCGTTCCTCCTGTCCACCTGGCTGGTGTATCTGCGCACCTGCACAGCCTCCGGACAGTTGAGCGATCAGCAGGAGAGCCTTCGGGGCGAACTGGTTGAGCATCTTGAAGGCTTTGCGGAACTTACCGCCGCTGGCCGGACGGGTAAGCACACGGCCCGGCTGATGCGTCGAAGCGTAGAACTTTCCAGGGATCAGGCCCGGATCGACAGCCGAACCGGCTGGCATCAGGCTGGCTCTCATTTCCTGATCAATGTCGCGGCGGTGGCAGCCTTGTGGCTGGGCTTCCGCCTGTTCGAGCAAGGCAGTCTGAGCGGCCCGGTACTGGTTCTCCTGCCCATTGCCCTGCTGGGCCTGGCCGAAGTCTACGCCATGCTGCCGGATGCCTTTGGCAAACTGGGAGCGACTCGTGCTGCAGCGCGCCGCCTGAACTCCGACCACAGCCTGGAAAGGGCCGCTGCATCACCCGCCGGTTCTGCTGGCGAACTGTCGGAGGGCTTTTCTCTTCAGGCTCGCGATATCACCGTGGGTTACCCGGGTTATTCGCCCTTACTCAGTCACTTCACGCTGGAACTCGCACACGGTAACACCGTGGGTATCGTTGGCGTCTCCGGCAGTGGCAAGTCCACCCTGGCGGATACTCTGGCCGGACTGGCAGAGCCATGCCGGGGAGAACGTCATTCCCTGCCCTGCGCCTACCTCACGCAAGCGACCGTGGTGTTCGAAGACACCGTGAAAGCGAACCTTCAGTTGGCGAACCCCAACGCCGGGGACGGTGATATGTGGCGGGTACTGGAGATAGTCGAACTGGCGGAACGCTTCGCCCAGGACGCTGAAGGATTGGGTACCTGGCTGGGCAGCGCCGGCAACCGTTTATCTGGCGGGGAGGCCCGGCGCCTGGTGCTGGCCAGGGTGTTACTGAGTCAGGCACCCGTGGTGATTCTGGATGAGCCTTTCACCGGTGTGGACGAGGCAACCCGTACACGGATTTCGCCCCAGATCAGCCGTTGGCTACAGGGGCGCACCGTGGTTTGTCTCGGGCACGGGCCGGACGCCCTGCTGGCCTCCGACCGTATTCTGCACCTGGGTTGATCAGCGGGTTTCGACCACTTCAAACGTCAGACCGGCATTGGCCTGCAGGCGCTCGAGCAATTTGCCATCGAGGGCCGAGGCCGGTGTCCAGAAGCCACCTTTGACGTCCTCTTTCACATCAAAGGCCAGGCACAGACCGGCTTCCCCAAGCATTTTTGATGTCGAGCCGTAACCCGGGTCGCGATCGCCCGTCACCTTGGTGATCATGGTCTTGCCATCGGTGGTTTTGCCCACGAAACGCAGGTCGTAGAAACCTTTCTCCTGATCTTCCGGGCTCGGGCCCTCACCCGGCTTGGGTACGAGCTTCTCGACCACCCAGCGTGTTGGCTTGATGGCGGACGCGGTGAAGAACGCACCCAGCGCGCCGACCATACCGTAAGCGGTCAGGCGGCCTTTAGTGCCCTTGCCGGTCATGATGGCTTCGTCGTAGGTGAACTCTTTGCCGTAACGGGCACCCTGCAACGCATTGGAGCGGTGCACCACACGGGTGTTGATGGCGCCCATCACAAACGGGGCCAGCCAGGCGTTGAAATTCTTGTCGAACTCAGCAGATTTCAGGCTGGGCTGGCGCTTCTCGGAGCGATGCTCCGGCGGGCAGATAGAGAACGGGTTGGCTAGTTCCTTGCGTAACTTGGGGTCGGCTCCGGCTTCCTTGGCCACGTTGATCATGGAAGCCACCGTGCCGCCAGAAAGGCCGCCCTTGGCGACTTTCACCCTCATGCGCACGTCCTGGCAGGGTTTGCCAAAGGTTGCTTCCGATTGCTGCTGCAGGAACCAAACGCCCATATCGGAAGGAATCGAGTCAAAGCCGCAGCAATGCACAATCCGTGCACCGCTTTCTTTAGCCTTGGCCTCGTACCGCTCAATCATCCGACGGATCCATTGTACTTCACCAGTGAGGTCACAATAGTCCGTACCTGTCTCTGCGCAGACTTTTACCAGAGTTTCGCCGAAAAGAGCGTAAGGGCCCACGGTTGAGATGACCACTCGCGTCTGGCCGCACAGATCGCGCAGCGCAGGCTCGTCTGCTGCATCCGCCAGAATTACCGGTAGTGATGCGGCGTCTGCCCCCAGATCCGACTTGAGCTGGTTCAGCTTTCCTTCGGAGCGGCCGGCAATGGCCCATTTGACCTCCTTGTCTGCACCATAGTTTTCCAGAAGGTAGCGAGCCAGAATCTGGCCGACAAAACTGGTGGCACCGAACACGACAAGGTCATAGTTCGCAGCGGTGGTGTCTGTCATGGTCTGTCCTTGTTCAAACGAATGTATGAATGGATGGTAACAGGTTTATTCTGTGGTGCTACTTTCCCGTGAACTCGTGAACCGGCGTCGGGCCGGCCAATCGTTTGTCCTGTGGACTGCGGCACACTCTGCCCAGTCATTGAAGGAGGAGAGCCCCTTTGAGCGTCTTTCTGATTATTATCAGCCTGTTTCTTCTGGCTTTCAGCGCCCTGCTGGTCTGGCAAGTGCTTGAGCAGCGAAAGATGATCAAGCAAATGCTGGAAAGCGAGGATATCAGCGACACACATCAGGATCCTGAGCTGGTGCTTACGTTACGGGTACGGGATCCGATTGCCTTGGCCAAACGCGAATCCCGCACCGGACGGGTGCTGGCCGACCGCCTACCAGTAATGACCCGGAAAATGGTCTATCAGGAAGTGATGAAAGAGCTGGAGCGGGAGCTGGACGAGCGGGACATTGAGGTAGATATGCACATTGAGTATCGCTAGTACAAGAGCAACAGGAGCCCTGCCATGCTGTTACTGATCGTTAGCCTGATGTGTCTGGCCGGCAGCGCAATACTGTTGTTCGCTGCATTCCGGCTGTCCAATGGTAACCGGCGCGACCTGAGAATCCTGAATGCCCATCGAATAGGTGCCCTGAGCGCTATTCAGAAAAGCCGGATGGACCTGATGGAGGTTCGCAACCGCGCCCGGTTGCTGGAAGAAACGGTGTCCGGCGGCGCGACCGCAGTCGAGAAAGTCCACAAAGCCATCGCCAACACCACGTTTGGCCTGATTGACCTGTTTTCCCGGGACGATGAGTTCCGGGACAGCGCCCGCCGGATAAAGCAATCCCACCACCAGAAGAGCGAGCAGGTGTACAAAGCGGTGAGAACCTCTAACCGGGCACTGCATATCCTCGCGGATACACTGATCATCGGCAAAGCGGAAAAACGCATTGTTTCAAAAACAAAGAAGGCGCCCTGAGGCGCCTTCTTTTTCTGAAACTTCAGAAAGTTACAGAACTTTCTTCAGTTCCTCTTCCAGCTGCGGAACTGCTTCGAACAGGTCTGCAACCAGGCCGTAGTCGGCCACCTGGAAGATCGGGGCTTCTTCGTCCTTGTTGATCGCAACGATCACCTTGGAATCAGACATGCCCGCCAGATGCTGGATGGCACCGGAGATGCCAACCGCAACGTACAGCTGCGGAGCAACGATCTTGCCGGTCTGACCAACCTGCATGTCGTTCGGCACGAAGCCGGCATCAACAGCGGCACGGGAAGCACCAACCGCAGCGCCCAGCAGATCAGCAACCTGCTCCAGCATCTTGAAGTTGTCGCCGTTCTGCATGCCACGGCCACCGGAGATAACGATACCGGCAGAAGCCAGGTCCGGACGATCAGACTGGGCTTTCTCTTCACCAACGAAGGAAGACAGGCCAGCGTCTTTTACTACGTCCAGCTGCTCAACAGAGGCAGAACCACCTTCAGCGGCTACCGGGTCGAACGCGGTCGGACGAACCGTCACAACCTTGATGCTGTCGCTTGCCTTGACGGTCGCAATGGCGTTACCAGCGTAGATCGGACGCACGAAGGTGTCTTCGGATTCAACGCGGATAATGTCAGAAACCTGGGCAACGTCCAGCAGCGCAGCAACACGCGGCATGAAGTCTTTACCAGTGGTGCCGGCAGAGGTCAGGATGTGGCTGTAGCCCTTGCCTACTTCAGCAACCAGCTCAGACAGGTTTTCTGCCAGGAAGTGACCGTAAGCGGCGTTGTCGGCAACCAGTACCTTGTTCACGCCTTCTGCCTTGGCAGCGGCTTCAGCGACGGCGCCTACGTTCTCACCGGCAACCAGCACGTCGATGTCGCCACCGATGGCCTTGGCAGCCGCTACAACGTTCAGAGTAGCCTGTTTCAGGCTGCTGTTGTCGTGTTCAGCAATTACCAGGATGCTCATTTAGATCACCTTCGCTTCGTTCTTCAGTTTATCCACCAGCTCAGCTACGTCAGCCACCTTGATACCAGCCTGGCGTGCAGCCGGGGCTTCGACTTTCAGGGTGGACAGGCGAGCGGCAACGTCAACGCCCAGGTCAGCCGGAGACATGGAGTCCAGCGGCTTCTTCTTGGCTTTCATGATGTTCGGCAGAGAAGCGTAGCGCGGCTCGTTCAGACGCAGGTCTGTGGTAACAACCGCCGGCAGGTTCAGAGCAACTGTCATCAGACCGCCGTCTACTTCGCGGGTTACGTTAACCTTGTCACCGTCAACAACCACTTCAGAGGCGAAGGTGCCCTGGCCCATGCCAGTCAGAGCAGCCAGCATCTGGCCAGTCTGGTTGTTGTCGGAATCGATGGACTGCTTGCCAAGAATAACCAGCTTGGGCTCTTCTTTCTCAACAACAGCCTTCAGCAGCTTGGCCGCTTCGAGGGACTGAACTTCTTCGTCAGTCTCGATGTGGATACCGCGGTCAGCACCCAGAGCCAGGGCAGTACGGATCTGCTCCTGAGAAGCCTTCGGGCCAATGGATACAACAACGATTTCACTGGCAACGCCCTTCTCTTTAAGACGAACCGCTTCTTCAACTGCGATTTCGCAGAACGGGTTCATTGCCATCTTGACGTTGGCGAGATCAACGCCGGTGTTGTCCGGCTTGACGCGCACCTTCACGTTGTAGTCGATAACTCGTTTTACAGCGACCAGAACCTTCATAGATTCCTCGTTCTTCTACGATGGGTTTAATGAGTCTTCACAGTCAAAGGACCGGGTTGACCCGACCTGACAATGAGACGATACTAAAAATCGACTCAAAACACACGATATTTCGGTGTATACGTACAATGCCAAAGGTTAGTGCAGATTTCAAACAAACGTTTGTTTGATTCTTCAAATGCGTTATCCTTTCGGGACAAATAGCCGTTTTGAGCGGTTTTGGGCTGTCGTCTATACGCATTTTTACCGGTATGATGGCGCCCCTGATGAGGCCTGCGGGCAAACAATATCCATTAAAAGCTGTTTGAGGAGACCAACGTGGAACGCGAATCGATGGAATTTGATGTTCTGATCGTCGGCGGCGGCCCTGCGGGCCTGTCGGCAGCCTGCCGCGTCATGCAACTGGCGCAGGAAGCCGGCGAAGAACTAACCGTTTGTGTGGTTGAAAAAGGTTCTGAGATCGGCGCGCACATCCTCGCCGGCACCGTATTCGAGCCCACGGCCCTGAACGAACTCTTCCCGGACTGGAAAGAGAAAGGCGCCCCCCTGAACACCCCGGTTACCCGGGATGACATTTTCCTGCTGAAGAATCAGGAAAAGGCCACCAAAGTACCCAATGCCTTTGTGCCCAAGAACATGCACAACCACGGCAACTACATCATCAGCCTGGGCAACCTGTGCCGCTGGCTGGCTGAGCAGGCCGAACAGCTGGGTGTTGAAGTGTATCCGGGCTTTGCCGCTTCAGAAACCATCGTTGAAGATGGTCAGGTAAAAGGCATTATCACCGGTGATATGGGCGTTGCCCGTGACGGTTCCGAGAAAGACGGCTATATGCCGGGCATGGAACTGCGCGCCAAGTACACCCTGTTTACTGAGGGCTGTCGTGGTCATCTGGGCAAACGCCTGATCAATGACTTCAAGCTGGACGAAGGCAAGGATCCGCAACACTACGGCATCGGCATCAAAGAGCTGTGGGACATCGACCCGGCCAAACACGAGCCCGGCCTAGTTGTTCACACCACTGGCTGGCCGCTTAATGAATCCGGCTCTACCGGCGGCTCTTTTCTGTATCACCTGGAAAACGGTCAGGTTTATGTTGGTCTGATCACCGATCTTTCCTACAGCAACCCGCACCTGAGCCCGTTCGAGGAGTTCCAGCGTCTCAAGTACCACCCGGAAATCAAGAAGTATCTGGAAGGCGGCAAGCGTGTTGCCTACGGCGCCCGTGCGATCGCCAAGGGTGGCTACAACGCCCTGCCCAAGATGAGCTTCCCGGGCGGCTTGCTGCTGGGTTGTGATGCCGGCACCCTGAACAGCTCCAAGATCAAAGGTTCCCACACCGCCATGAAATCCGGCCTGTTGGGCGCTGAAGCCGTATTCGAGGCCCTGAAGGAAGGTAAATCCGGTGAGGAAATCACCAGCTTCCAGAAGCGTTTCGAAGACAGCTGGCTGTACAAGGAGCTATACGCCGAGCGTAACTTTGGCCCGGCCATGCACAAGTTCGGCAATATCGTCGGCGGTGCCATCGCCTTCTTCGAGCAAAACATTCTGCGCGGCAGCCTGCCTATCACCTTCCACGACACGACTCCGGACTACGCCACTCTGAAGCCGGCGTCTGAGTGCAAGAAGATCGACTATCCGAAGCCGGATAACAAGCTGACGTTTGACCGTCTGTCCTCGGTGTTCATTTCCAACACCAACCATGAGGAAGATCAGCCGGTTCACCTGAAGCTGACCGACCCGGAAATTCCGCTGAAAGAAAACCTGCCGAAGTACGACGAGCCAGCGCAGCGTTACTGCCCGGCCGGCGTATACGAAGTGGTTGAGAAAGACGATGGCAGCGGCAAGAAGTTCCAGATCAACGCCCAGAACTGTGTTCACTGCAAGACCTGTGACATCAAGGATCCTGCCCAGAACATCACCTGGGTAACGCCGGAAGGCGGCGGTGGTCCGAACTACCCGAACATGTGATCCACGATCACTGTTTCAGAAAACCGGGGCTTGCCCCGGTTTTTTTATGCTCGCAGATTATTCCGGGCATAAAAAAACGGCCCCCGAAGGTGCCGTTTTCTGATCAACCATCAGAAGGCATATCAGTGCACGTGGCCGTGCTCTTGCTCTTCGTCGGTTGCCTCGCGGGTTTCTACCACTTCAACGTCGAAGTGCAGAGTCTGGCCCGCCAGCGGGTGGTTGGCATCGATGGTAACGGTTTCGTCGCCAACTTCTACTACACGAACGACCTGGGGGCCGCCCGGAGTTTGTGCCTGGAACTGCATGCCTGGCTCGATGGTGTCTACGCCCTCGAAAGCAGAGCGCGGAACCGGCTGGATGAGCTCTTCGTTTACTTCACCGTAGCCTTCAGCTGGCTCTACGGAAACTTTAACCTGGTCGCCAGCGTTCTTCTCGGTCAGCGCACTTTCCAGTCCGCCGATGATGTTCTGTGCACCTTCCAGGTATGCCAGGGGCTCACGGCCTTCTACGCGGGAGGAATCGAGTTGCTCTCCCTGGTCGTTAGTGAGCGTGTAATGGATGGTGACAACACGAGGTTGGGCCATGTGATCTCCTTGCGTGTCGCAATGACTGTGTATTTAGATTGTAGGCAATCGAAAGTGATCGTGAACAGCCAGACTGCACAGAGGGACTAACGACCACCGGGCCTCGTTAGAGAGCCAGGCTCGATAACAAGTAAGAAACCACAGTTTAACAAGTGACAGACTGCGTTTTCTACCTTATTCATTGGGGTGGTCAGGCGCTTTTCAACCGCCCTGCCCGATTTCCCAGAATTTTCCGTGACTAAGCACCCCGTACACGGTTTTTCCCGCCGCTTCGGTTTCCTCGGCCAGCTCGGCGAGGTCATAGAACGCCGAGGTAACCAGCCGGGCTTCAACGCCGTGGCGCACCTGAATAACTGGCCGAGGTTCGCCAGTCTCGGAGTAGGAACCCACATGTAACGGGTGCTGCTCGCCAATCTCCAGGGTTTCGCCCATGTTGGTGGCCAGGGTAATAACCTGCTCCGCGCCCTCGCCTTTCACTTCCAGGCCATGGGCCAGCAGTGGTGCGTCCTCAACCCGGATACGCCATTTCTCGACCGGCGTAACCAGGTAGTACTCTCCATCGCTTTCCCGCCTGAGAATGGTAGAGAACAGCTTTACCGTGGCCTCCCGGGCGATGGGCTCACCTTTGAAGATCCACTGGCCCTCCCGGGTGATCACCAGATCCATGTCGCCGGAAAGTTCGGGGTGCCATTTATCCAGCGGTGGCAGATCCCTGCTCTTGCCGGCGTCTTCGAGGGATTTGGCAATGTCATCGGGTGTCCGGTTCATCGTTTTCTCCCTGATCAGAGCCCACGCATCCATTCTGCCCGCAGAGGCACAGCGCCAGGCTGGGTAATGGCCATGTTTACCTGCTGCAGCAGGCGGTCTTTATCGCGGCCCAACGTTCCTTTGAGCACGAGGTAATTGGAGGCGTGATCGCTTCGGAAAATGGTGTTGTCCAGTTCCAGGTGCTCCAGAAACACACGAATTTCCTCGAACAGGGCCTGCTGGCCCAGGGGCACGAAATCCGCCCCGAAACCCTCGCGGAATCGCTCTTCACCCTGCGGGAAGCTGACCACCAGGGTAGACAGGTAATCGGGCTGGGTTTCATTGCACAGTGTGGCAGTGTTAATGGCATGCTGCCGTGAAAGAGCTTCACCGCCCAGACCATTGAGCACCATCACCGAGCTCACCAGGCCCGCTTCCCGGATCTTCACCAGGGCCGACCGGGTGGATTCCCAGGTTTCACCTTTGTTAACGCGCCGAAGAATCTCGTCGTCGCCGGATTCCATGCCCACATAAAGGATTTTCAGGCCGGCTTCCCGGAGTTGGACCAACTCTTCAACCGATTTTTTTGCCAGGTTTCGTGGAAGGCAGTAGCTGGAAACGCGTTCCAGGCCGGGAAAGCCTCGCTTCAAATCAGCGATTATTTCCAGCAGGCGCCGGGTGGGCAGCACCATGGCGTCTCCATCGGCCAGGAAAACCCGGCGGACGTCGCCAAATGCCGCTGCTGCTTTCTCGATGTCTGCCCTGATGTCTTCGGGCTTTCGAGCCCGGAATTTCTTCTGGGGCTGGGTATACATCTCGCAGAAGGTGCACTGGTTCCAGGAACAGCCATTAGTCACCGGCAGAATCAGCGATTTCGCCTCGCTGGGCGGCCGGAAGACTGGCTCAATGTAATCAATGGGAAAACTGTACATAGGTTCGTTCAGTATCGGAAATGAGTGATGTACTGATTAGATCAGGGCAGAAACTGGGCTTTCAAGTCGGCGCAGCCTGGCCCCACTACAGGCATATTCAGCAGTACAGCCTGAGACGTCATAAAGGGAATGCCCTGCCGATGGCCATCAACCAACAGAGTGGAGAAGCTACCCACGAATGGCATGTGGGAAACCAGCATCAATGGTGAAACCTGGTTGTCCAGAAGCTCATCCAGACAACGGCCAGGGTCATCATCGGGTGTGATAAAGGCTTTTTCCTGGACCGGGCAATTCAGCACTTCCGCCACAATCGCGGCGGTTTGCCGGGCCCGAACATAGGGACTGGACCATATCTGGGCGGGACGCCACGGGGAAGAGGCAATTTGCGACGCCACGGCTGCCACGCCGCGGCGACCCGCCTCGGTCAGCTCACGCTCCTGATCCAGCGAATGCCAGCCGGCCTCACCATGGCGCATAACAATCAGATGCACGTGCCTCTCCTTCCGGATGACAATCCCGGGTCACTGGGTAATGGTGCGCGGCAGAATGAACTCCACATCAGAATTCTGCACGGCCATCATCAGGCTGTTGATCACCGCATTGATGGAAGCGCTTTCATAGAGAATCTCGTAAAGCCCCCGTACCAGAGGCATGTAGATGCCAATAGCCTCAGATTTTTCGCGTACCAGTTTCAGGGTATAGATACCTTCGGCCACCTGCCCCAACTCCTGCACGGCTTCTTCCAGCTTCTGGCCCTTGCCAATGGCATAACCAACCCGGAAATTCCGGCTTTTGCTGGAGGTACAGGTGGCAATCAGGTCACCAACACCCGCAAGGCCCATAAAGGTCATCGGGTTGGCGCCAAGGCTAACCGCGAAACGGCTCATTTCGGCCAGGCCACGGGTAATCAGCATGGCTTTCGCGTTCTCGCCCATGTTCAGGGCCGATGCCAGGCCGGCAACAATGGCGTAGATATTCTTGAGTGCGCCGGCCAGTTCCACGCCGTAGACATCAACATTGGCGTAAACCCGAAAGTATTCGCAGCCCAGCAGTTCCTGCACTGTGCGGCGCACATCCGGGTCTTTTGCTGCGATCACGGTGGCGGTCAGTTCCCGGTTGACGATCTCGCCAGCCAGGTTCGGCCCGCTCAGAACACCGGAGCGACACCTGGGAAGCTCCTCCAGTAGGATTTCGCTCATCAATTTAAAACCGTGCTCTTCGATGCCTTTGGTCAGGCTGACGACGATCTGGCCATCGCGGAATTCGCTGCTGTGTTCGCGAATGACCGACCGAAACGCTTTCGATGGGATCGCAACCAGCACAATCTCCGCTTTGCGCACCGCATCGGCCAGGTCTGTTGTCGGCTGAATGTCACCCTCAAGGGTAACGGCGGGCATATACCGGCGGTTAATGCGGGTGCTGCGTATTTCCTCTGCCTGTGCTTCATCGCGCATCCAGAAATGCACAACGTGGCCATTCTCGCCCAGTACTTTTGCCATGGCAGTACCGAAACTGCCGCCACCAAGTACTGCCACATCGTAGGAATTCGCCCCGTGATTACCGGGCGTCGGGTTATCAGGCATAAACGTTCCGTTCTGTTTCTGTCAGGGCCGGGCCCGGTGCAGGACTGGCGTTTCAGCCAGTTTCCTCGCATTCCAGCGCCCGTACCAGATTCTTGAATTCTTCCCTGTTCCGGCTATTCATGCCCATCAGTACTTTATGGGCATCAAGAACTTTATCGCGAACCTGCTGTTCGCTCGCCTTGAGCACGGGGATTTCTTCGAGTTCTTCAATTCGGGAAGCTGGCTCACGGACAATAATGAAAATCTTGTCGAAGCCCATGGACGTAATAATGCGGGTGATATCGGGGTTGGTGGAAATCAGCGTTGGCAGAAAATGACTTTGTTTCTGCGCCGCCAGCGCAATCTTGGCCAGCAGGCCAAGCGTCGTGCTGTCGATGATTTCGGTCTCGGTGAGATCGATAACCACGGTTTTGAATGCCGGATCACGGGTTATGGACTCAACCAGATTGTCCAGCGTCGAACACAGGTTCAGCCGGATTTCCCCAATAAACTTCAGGACGTATATTCCCTGCTGTTCTGCTTGCAGGATTTTATAACCAGCCATTTTTCACACTGCCACTAAGTCGACGACGTGTTATCTGACCCGTTTATGGTATCAGTTACCGATACTATCGCGATATCGTCAGGCAGCTCCGAGATCTTATCCAGCCCCAGAGCGTCGCTCAGCGATGCGATAGTGTGACTACCTCCTGAAACGAGTTCAAGTAGTCTGTTCTCCTTTTCATCCAGAGATTTGGCCGGGATCACTTCCAGCAGGCCATCGGAGAACAACAAAAGCCTGAATGGTCGGTCCAGCTTCACCTGGTAAAGTTCCCATTCCGGCGTTTCAAACAGCCCTACCGGCAGCCCGCTGCCTTCCAGAAAACGGGTTTCACCGTCTTCAAAAGACAGAATGGGCATCGGGAAATGCGCTCCGACCGCATAACTCAATGTACGTTCTGTTGTTGAAATAATGCCAACAAACACGGTGACATGCTTGCCAAGCCCTGTATCCAACAGCTCTGAGTTGATGCGCTCCAGGAAACGTTCCGGGTGCAGGATGTCTTCACTGGACTGACGCCGAAGATTCCGCTGCAAACGATTGGTGAGGTTTCGCAGTAACACGGTAACGAATGCGGAACTGGCGCCATGACCAGAAACGTCGGCGATATAAACGAGGACCTTGTCTTCACTGATGCGAAAATAGTCGAGAAAATCGCCACTGAGATACAGGGACGGCTTGATGAGGTAATCAACGCTGAGCCCGGAAAGCGTGAGCTGATGGTCTGGCAGCATTTTTAGCTGCACCTTGCGACCGGCATTCTGGTCGGCCCTTAGCTCGGCAATACCGTTGCGCAGGTCCCGGTTGGCTTCTTCCAGTTCCTGCCGGTACAACTGGTTCAGGCGGTTTACCCTGACCCGGTCAAACAACTTGCCGATAACGTCGTCCAGTGCATTGCGGTCGTCATTGCAGGGTTTGAGCACGACATCGGCGGCTCCGGCCCGCATGGCCTGGACCACATCGGCACTGGAGTGGCTGCTGGTGCAGGCCACTATCGGCGTGAAACTTTCTGTTTCATCAAGGCGCCGGGACAGGTCTCTGATCGCCTCTGGAGGGAGATCTGCAAAGATCACATCCGGGATATTGTCGTCGAACAATCCTCGGGCAGCGTTTACCCCCGCTGCACCAGTTACGTAAAACCCCCGCGCCTCCAGGTAACGGGACAGATCGGCTCGGGCCTGTTCATCGGCGTCAATTATCAGAATGCGCTCGGTGCGCGAGGTCATGTTGGCTGCCCTAAACTACCAGCGGTAAAGAAAAAAGGCTTTATATGGCCTATTCTGGCATGCCCCTGTGATATAACAAGGCCGCAATCATCATTTTGGGAGAATTGTAACCATGAGACGTGCCGTTAACGATCTGCTCGGAGCCTATGACAAACTGATCATGGACCCGGTGCATGGCGGTATCCCGCTCTACCGGCACGAAATCCAGGTGATTGACCATCCTCTGTTTCAGCGCTTGCGAAACATCTGCCAGAACGACATTCTGAGTCTTGTTTTCCCCGGCGCCACCCATTCCCGTTTCCTGCACAGCATCGGGGTGATGCATGTGGGCACACGGATGTTCCGGGCCATGATCGATGCATACCTTCGGGAACGGCAGCTGAGTGAGCAGACCGATCTCAGCCTGAGCCAGCTCGATGCCATTGATTACCTGGCCAAGACCATCCGGCTTGGCTGCTTGCTGCACGACAGCGGTCACTCCAGTTTCTCCCATCAGTTCACCCAGGCCCGGAAGATTCGCGACCTGATGTCTCGCCCTGAACGGTTCCGGGATTTGTGGGAAGGCGTTGACTATTCGGCCTACCACGCCAGTGAACCGGAAGAGCTGGAGCATGAACACTACTCTGTTCGAGTCGCCCATGACGTACTCTCGTCTGTGGATCTGGAGAGCGCCGGGCTGGCTGCTATCGATGTCATCGGCATTATGGAAACCACCGATGTTACGCCCAGCGAAACCTTCTGCCGCCACGCCCAGACCTTCTGGGAATTTATTGCTGGTGATGATGCCATTGCCGGCACTATCCCGCCCCGGGATGTACCGCAGCTGGTGATGGGCCTGCTGTCATCCATTGTTTCGGGGGAAATTGATGCCGACCGGGCCGATTATATGTTGCGGGACGGCTTCCACAGCTCGGTCACCATCGGCGGTTTCAATCTCGATCACCTGCTGAGCAACCTGCGGTTCGGCTGGGACGTTTCTGAACCCTGGATGGGGCTTGCGATTACCCAGAAAGGCCTGGGCGCCCTGGAAGACTTCGTGTACAGCCGCCACCAGATGTACCGCAAGGTATATGCGCACAAGACCGCTCTGGGCTTCGACTGGTTGCTGCGGGAGGCCATTAACGAAGTGCTGGAGGACCCGGAAAGCTTCGACTGGGTGGATACCTGCCTGAGCAACATGAAATGGTTTGCCGAGCTGACCGATAACTTCTTCTGGGAAGCCTTCCGCAAGGTGGCCCGCCGGGAGCCCAGGAGCTACTCGTTCTGCATTGTGAACCGGGTAAAGCTGGACCACGTCGACACCCGGGAAAATCTGGACAAGACCGAAATCCTGAACCACAGCCGCTGGCTGGCATCGGAGCTGGGCATTAACCCGGACAACGTGGTTACCTGCTCCATGAAGGCTCGCTTCTCGAACATTCAGGACAACTTCAACGGCATCAAGGTGCTGGTGAAAAACCCGATCACCCGGGAGCGCAGCCTGAGGAAAATCACCGAAGTGAGTGCCTTCTTCTCAAAATTCGGCGACGGCACCATCACCCATTTCTACCGGCGGCCGGAGGTCGCAGAAAAAGCTCCCTCCGACCTGACTGAGTAGCCGCAATTACTGATCAGAGCTCTGGCCCATTGCCTGCACCAGTTGCGAGGCGCTTTCCCAGGCGCCTTCAACCCGACCGCCCGCCAGCCAGTCGCCTGCCAGGCCAATGCCAGTATTCTGGTCGAACAGATAGCCGGGGTTATCGCCGGCTTCCGAGCGTGCGTACAGCCAGCGATGAGTTACCCAGTCATCCGGAGCCTCCTCATGCCCGGTCAGTGCCTTGAATTCCGCCAGCAGAGCTTCAGCAATGCTTTCCGGAGCGTCATCCACGTGCTCATGTGTCCACCCAGGGTTGGCGTGCAGCACCCACCACTGGCCCTCGTCTTCCCGGCCGGGTTTGGAGGAGTTGTTGGCCACCCAGAACAACACGTCCGAGTTGGGGCGCGCAGCATCGAACGGGAAATCAACGGAGCGATTAAAATGGGCAGCTACCGCCCAGCACGGCAGGATATTACCCACGTGTCCAGCCAGCCCTTCCGCCATCGTATCAAGCCCGCTGTCCCGCAACAGTTCCTGAGCCTGCGCCGGTGGCGCCGTTATCACGACCTGATCAAAGCCGTCGTAGTGCTGCCCATCGGTATCGGTGAGCTGCCATTTCGAATCTTCTTTCGACAATCGGACGATTCGAACACCGGATGCCAGCGTAATGTGTTCAGAAAGAGCCCGGGAAATGGCCGTCATTCGCGGAGTACCAACAAACCGGTGTTCCTCCGGAAACGCCTGCCAGCTGGCCCCTTCCGTCTGATAGCCGAACCGGGCATTCCAGCTCTGGTAGCTCCGGGGCCCGGCCCAGCGATCCAGAAACCGGGTGAAGCCGGGATTACGGGACGTGAAGTACTGGGCGCCGATATCGGCGGATCCGTTCGCCACGCGTTTGGACGCCAGACGACCACCGGGGCCGCGACTCTTCTCGAATACCCGGACATTATGGCCCGAATCGCCAAGAAGAATTGCGGTCGTCAGCCCCGCCAGCCCTGAACCAATAACCGCGATGCTGCGTATTGATGTGGTGTCTGATGTTACTTCACGCATGGTTGTATATGACCCGAGTAAATAGTTGGTTAACAAACATTCTGAGATGGTTCGATTCCGAAGCTGGATCAGATCACCTGGATACGGACTCCCGAGCCTTTAACTGGGTACGAGTCCTGCCCTTCATCGCTCTCCACCTTGCCTGTTTGCTGGCACTTTACACCGGCGTCAGTACTTTCGCAGTGGTTTTTGCCGTTGCGTTTTTCCTGGTAAGGATGTTCGCGATCACGGGCTTCTACCATCGGTATTTCTCCCACAAAACCTTCAAAACCAGCCGGCCTGCGCAGTTCGCATTTGCCATTCTGGGGGCCAGCGCGGCTCAGCGGGGTCCCTTGTGGTGGGCCGCGCACCACCGGCACCATCACCAGCACTCGGACAATGAGCAGGATCTGCACTCACCACACCAGGGTGGGTTCTGGTGGTCCCATATGGGATGGTTCACCTGTGATGCGGGCTTTGCGATGGATGAACGCAGGGTGCGCGACTGGCTGAAATTCCCGGAACTCAGGTTCATCAACCGTTTTGACTCTCTGATACCCGCTGCGTTCGCGGTCGCTATTTACCTGTTTGGCGAGGCACTGGCCCTGTGGGCGCCCGAGCTCGGCACCAACGGGCTTCAGCTCCTGGTATGGGGTTTCTTCATATCAACCGTGGTGCTTTTTCACGGGACGGTTTCGATCAACTCCCTGTCACACGTCTGGGGTAAAAGACGGTTTGAGACCGATGACGACAGCCGCAACAATTTCTGGCTCGCTCTGATCACCCTGGGCGAGGGCTGGCACAATAACCACCACCGCTGGCCGCAATCGGTACGCCAGGGTTTCCGCTGGTACGAAATTGATGTCACCTGGTACGGCCTGTGGTTGCTTTCCAAGCTGGGCATCATCTGGGATCTCAATCCGATTCCGGCTCATATTCAGAAAGAGACCCGGGAACTGGACCACAAGAGGAGGAACCGCTCATGACGACGTCTGCCTCTGCCATTGAAGTCGGGGCACCGGATTCCGGATTGCCCGTGGTACTGGACCGTTTCTGTTCGCTGTATAACGCACTGGACAAAGGCAATCTCAACAAGCTCCAGCAGGTATACGGCGAGGATATCGAGTTTCAGGATCCTTTTGGTCGGGTACATGGCCTTGATCAGCTAACCGAATACATGGCGAGCGCCTACGGCAACGTTATCCGCTGCCAGTTCCGTTTCCATGAACCCGTCATTCAGGAATGCTGGTGCAGCCTGCCCTGGGTGATGGAACTTCAACACAAGCGTGTCCGCGGCGGCAAGCCGGTGTTTGTAGAAGGCATCAGCCACCTGGAAATCCGGGACGGGAAAGTGCGGTATCACCGGGACTATTTCGACGCCGGCCAGCTATTGTATGAAAACCTGCCCGTATTGGGCCGGATGATTCGTTGGGTAAAGGAGCAGGCGGGATGAGCCAATTGCTGTCATCACCCAGCAACATCTGGTTAACCGGCGCCTCATCCGGTATTGGCGAAGCGCTGGTTCACGAACTCGCCGGTGCCGGTCACAAACTGATTGTGACCGGCCGCCGGCAGGAGCCATTGGATGAGCTGTTGCAAACCTTCCCGAATCAGATAGCCGCCGCCGCTGCGGACACCACCAGCAAGAATGACTTGCAGGGGGCCAAGTCGCAGCTTGACCACTTTGGCGACCTGGACATGGTCATTCTGAACGCCGGTACCTGTGAGTATCTGGAAGTCGCGGACTACAACAGCGATGTCATTGCCAACAACGTGACCACCAACGTGATCGGCACAGCACGCTGCCTGGATGTTGCCCTGCCGGCGCTGCGGGCGACCCGTGCCAAAGGTAAACCGGCGACGCTGGTGATTGTGAGTTCCTCGGCGTGGTGGTTTCCGTTCGGGCGTGCTGAGGGCTATGGCGCCTCCAAGGCGGCACTTACCTACTTTGCCCAGTCACTGAGAGCTGATCTGGCGGCCGAGGGGATTCGGGTGGTGGTGGTATCCCCGGGGTTTGTCAAAACGCCATTGACGGACCGAAACGATTTTCCCATGCCGTTCATCATCTCAGCCGGGGATGCGGCTAGACGAATCCGCACAGGGCTTGAGAAAGGCCGGAACGAAATCGCGTTCCCGAAACGCTTTACCTGGTCCCTGAAGCTGCTAGCCGCCCTGCCCCAGGGAGTCATCGACCGCATGGCCGCCTCCATGGCCCGTAAAACCGATCATTGAAGTTTGACCACAGGAAATACCTTGCATGAATCAGGAACGTCAGCGAATTGCCGTGATTGGCGCTGGAGTATCAGGTTTAACAGCCGCCTGGCTGCTGGCCGACAAGCACGATGTGCATCTGTTTGAAGCCGGCGACTATGCCGGAGGCCACACCAACACGGAACAGGTTGAAGCTGGTGGCCGTACCTGGCCGGTGAATACCGGGTTTATTGTGTTCAACGACTGGACCTACCCCAACTTCATCAAGTTGATGGATCGGCTCGGGGTGGCCTCTGAAGTGAGCAACATGAGTTTCAGCGTGGACTGCCATGCCAGTGGACTGCAGTACAACGGCACCAGTCTGAACACCCTGTTTGCCCAGCGCCGGAACCTGTTTAACCTGAATTTCCTGAAAATGATCCGGGAGATTCTCCGGTTCAACAAGGAAACCCGAGCCGACCTGGCCGCAGGCACCATTCCGGATGGCGAGACACTGGGGGAATACCTGAACCGCAACGGCTACAGCCGGTACTTCCGAAACTACTATATTGTCCCCATGGGTGCGGCCATCTGGTCTGCGCCGGAGATTGTGCTGGAACAGTTTCCGATCCGTTTTTTCCTGCAGTTCTTTAACAACCACGGCATGTTATCCGTGGATGACCGGCCCACCTGGCGGGTCATTTCCGGCGGCTCCGCTACCTACGTAAACCGGATGATGGACAGGCTCGGCGAACGTACCCACCTGAACAGCCCGGTAACATCGGTAAAACGGGATGCCGACGGCGTTACCCTGGTTACCAACGGCCAGGAACATAGGTTTGACCAGGTTATCTTCGGTTGCCACAGCGACCAGGCCCTGGCCATGCTGGAGGATGCCACCGACGACGAGAGAAGCATTCTCGGAGCCATCGCGTACCAGAAGAACGATGTGGTATTACACACCGACGCCAGTGTGCTGCCATCCAACCGGCTGGCCTGGGCCGCCTGGAATTACATGATCCCGGAACACAGCACGCAACCGGTTTCCGTAACCTACAACATGAACGTTCTTCAGAACTTCGACGACGCTCCGGAAACCTTTTGCGTCACCCTGAACCGAAGCCGGGATATTAATCCGGAAAAGGTGATCAAACGGTTTGAATACGATCACCCCGTCTTCACTCTGGACGCCGTTGCCGCACAGGAGCGCTACGATGACATCGGTAACCGGAACCGCACCCACTTTTGCGGTGCCTACTGGTTCAATGGCTTCCACGAAGACGGTGTGCGCAGCGCACTGAGAGTTACCCGGGCATTCGGGGTGGAGCTCTGATTATGGCCAGTGAATGGCTGGAAGGCACCATAAGGCATCGGCGCAAGCTACCGGTTCAGCATGAGTTCAGCTACAACATCGGAATGCTCGCCCTCGACCTTGACGACTGGTCCACGGTAACCAGAACCAGTCCGTTTTTTTCCCTCGAACGTTTTAACTGGCTGGGGCTCTACCGGCGGGATTACCTTGACCCGGAAGTGCCCAGCCTGCGCCAGGCGGTATTCAACCGGGTTAAAAGCGCCACCGGCTGGGCTCCGGATGGGCCAATAGAGCTGGTTACCCACCCGCGCTACCTGGGCTACATTTTCAATCCGGTCAGCTTTTACCTGTGCTATGAAAGGGGCTGCAGGCCAGACGCCGGCGCCACCCCCCGTGTGATTGTCGCCCAGATTACCAACACCCCCTGGAAACAGCGCCATGTGTACTGCATGGAATGCACCCAGCCGGGGCCGGGCTCCGATAACGCCTGGCACACCGAGCGTTTTGCTTTCAGCAAACGCTTCCACGTTTCACCATTTAATGGCATGAATCAGCACTACCAGTGGCTGTTCAGTTTTCGCGGCAAGGACATGCGCGTTCACATGAATGTGGAAGAGGAAGGCCGCAAGCATTTTGATGCCACGCTGGTAGTCCAACGCACCCCTCTTGATCGTAAAACCCTGCACAGGAGCCTGAGGCGGTTTCCCCTGGAAACCATCAAAGGCGTTGCCGGTATTTACTGGAATGCCCTGAAGCTGAAACTCAGAGGGGCACCCTTTTACACCCACCCGGACAAACTCGATGCCACCAATAGCGCCTACCAGCGCGGTGCCGAAGACCTGGGGCTGGACGTAACGGAAAAACCATCGGCACAACAAGATAATGCATTTGATTCGGCAGGAAGGGTAAGCTCATGGAGAACCTGAACACCTCGGTTGAACACCAGCGCACTGGAAATACGGGGCTTTCGTTGATCAGCCGTGTCGCAAAGCACCTGGCTTGCCAGCAACTGGCGCAGCTTGGTCATGGCAGGCTGGTGATCAGAGAGGCAGGAGCTGAGGACCTCGTATTCGGTGATGGCGATGACCGCTATCCGCAGGCCGAGTTAGTGATCCACAACCACAGCACCTGGCGGGATCTGGTGACCGGTGGCAGCATCGGTGCTGCCGAATCGTTTGTGGCAGGTGACTGGAGTTCACCAGATCTGACCGCCCTGCTTCGGTTCTTTACCCGCAATATCGACACCATGAACCGGTTTGAAGACCGGTTTGCCTGGATCAGCAAGCCAGCACTCAAGGCACTGCACTGGCTGAACCGCAACACCCCGGAAGGCTCCCGCAAGAACATCAGCGCCCACTACGATCTGGGCAATGACCTGTTCCGCCTGTTCCTGGACCCAACCATGATGTATTCCTCCGCCATTTACCCCCGCGAGGATGCAACCCTGGACGAAGCGGCCGTTCACAAGCTGGATACCATCTGCCGCAAGCTGGATTTAAGGCCGGAGGACCGGGTGGTGGAAATCGGTACTGGCTGGGGTGGCTTCGCCATTCACGCCGCCAAACACTATGGCTGCCATGTCACCACCACTACCATTTCCAGGGAGCAGCTGGAGCTGACCAAGGCGCGAGTGAAAGCGGAAGGCCTGGAAGACAAGATTACGCTGCTGTTCGACGACTACCGCGATCTGCAGGGGCAGTTCGACAAACTGGTGTCCATCGAGATGATCGAAGCCGTTGGCCCCCAGTTCCTGGACAGCTACCTGTCCCAAATCAGCCACCTGCTGAAGCCGGATGGCCTGGCGCTGATTCAGGCCATTAACATGCCGGAACAGCGTTACCACCGGGCATTGAAGAATGTGGATTTCATCCAGCGTTACATTTTCCCCGGCAGCTTTATCCCATCGTTTGGCGCTATTCTTGGCTCTATGAACCGGGGCTCAGACCTGGTACTGACCCATGCCGAAGACTTCGGCTTTCACTACGCCCGAACGCTGAGGGACTGGTGTGATCGGTTCATGGTGTGCCGTCAGGAACTGGAACAGCTGGGATACGACCAGGCCTTCCAGCGCCTGTGGCATTTCTATTTCGCGTACTGCGAAGCTGGCTTCAGCGAGCGGGCGATTGGCGTTGCCCATCTGGTCATGGCCAAGCCGGCCAACAAACGCGCGAATATTCTGAGTGTATGATCACTTCAAAAAACGCCCGTAACCTGCTGAACTTTATACTGTTCCAGACAGGCTGGCTGGCCTGCGTGCTGTACCCCGGGCTAGCTACGGTTGGGCTGATCCTGGTGTTCCTGGGGCTACATCTTGCTCTGGTCAGTCAACAGCGGTTTTCCGAACTGCAGTTTATTGGCTTTGGCGTGGTGCTCGGCGGACTGATGGATACATTCTGGTTCCGAACCGGGGTGCTGGCCCTGGATTCCGGAGAAGAGGTGCTGGCGGCCCCGCCCTGGCTCATCGCGATCTGGGCAATCTTCATGACCACCCTGTGTCATTCCCTGGGCTGGATTGGCCAGCGCCAGTGGTTGCCGTGGGCTCTGGCCCCCATTGCCGGCCCCTTTGCCTATTGGTCCGCCAGCCAGCTCGGTATAGTGGCGCTGCCGGACCTGACAGTTTCCCTGGTCGCCATGGCCGTCGGCTGGTTCGTCCTGTTTCCGTTGCTGCTGTTCATTCGCAAGGCCCTGTATACGGAGCTGGAAACATGAAACTCGCTGGTTCGACGGCCCTGACCGTATTCCTGGCAGCAGCCGCGTTTCCCGTGGCTGGCGAGGTATTTGAATTTTCAGGTACAGCCAAACAGGATGGGAAGGTGCTTTACCAGGAGGATCATCGAGTCGAAGGCACGTGTTCCGAAGGCGTCTTCGCCCCGGTTAATCACCAGGTTTCCTACCGGACTCCGGAAAGCCGCGACGAGTTTGCCAGCAAAATGCTGTCTTACAATAGCTCCCCATTCCGTCCGCAACTGGAATTCCGCCAGCCGACATTCGGAGAAGCTTTGACCATCACCTACCCGCAGGAGCAGGCACTCAACATCGTCTGGCAGAGTCCAGCGGGAGACACCCGCGAATTCATGGTCCCCTTTGACCAGAGCCTGGTGGTGGATTCAGGTTTTGATTACTTTGTCCGGGCAAACTGGGAACGCGTCCAACAAGGCGAGTCTGTGGAATTCCGGTTTCTGGCCCCCACCCGGGGCGATCACTACGGTTTTGTTCTGGAGCCAGCCACTTCTGTAAAGGTGAACGCAGAGGTGACCGTGCAGATCCGCCCCACAAGTCTGGTATTACGGTTTCTGGTGGATCCCATCGTGCTGGGCTATAGCTCAGACGGCGCACTGACCGACTATCTGGGGTTGACCAACATCCGGCAAGATGCCGAATCCAACCACATTGCCCACATTCGCTATCAGGTTGCCCGCTTGCCGGATTGTGAACTGACACGGTAATCCGGTCGCAGCTGCCAGACGGCACCCGGCCTGGGGTGTGTTAAACTCCGAAAAAATTTTTCCGGAGATTCTGCGCCCATGATGTTTGTGTCGTTCAATGTGAACAGTATCCGCACCCGCCTGCATCAGCTCGAAGCCGTGATTCAGCAGCTTAATCCGGATGTCATCGGTCTTCAGGAAACCAAGGTCACTGATGAGGAATTCCCGGTCGAGGCCATTCGCGAGCTCGGTTATCACGTTCACTTTCATGGCCAGAAAACCCACTACGGTGTTGCCCTGTTATCCCGCGCGGAGCCGGAAGAGGTCCTCAAAGGCTACCCCTCCGATGGCGAAGACTCCCAGCGGCGCCTGATTACCGGCCATTTCACCGTTAACGGCGAGCCCCTGACCGTCATCAACGGTTATTTCCCCCAGGGAGAAAGCCGGGACCACCCTGTAAAGTTTCCTGCCAAGGAAAAGTTCTACGCCGACCTGATGGCCTACCTGGACGAATTGGCCAAGAAACCCGGCCATATTATGGTAATGGGCGACATGAACATATCGCCCACAGACCGCGACATCGGCATTGGCGCCGACAATGCAAAACGCTGGTTGCGTTCGGGAAAATGCAGTTTCCTGCCGGAAGAGCGGGAATGGCTTGGGCAGGTTGAACAACGGGGCTTTACCGATGTATTCCGCCATCTGCACCCGGACGAAGCCAACACCTTCAGCTGGTTTGACTATCGCAGCAAAGGCTTTGAGCGTGACCCGAGGCGAGGCCTGCGCATTGACCTGATCATGGCCAGTGACAGCCTCCTGCCCAAGGCAAAAGCAGCTGGTGTGTCCTACGATATCCGGGCCATGGAGCGACCATCCGATCACTGCCCGGTGTGGGCCTCATTCGACCTCTGATTGACCGGGCCATTACGGATGAAGAAAGTCAAAACCAGGGATCGGATCCTCGACACCAGCCTGCTGCTGTTCAACAGCCTTGGGGAGCCCAACGTCACCACTCTGCTGATCTCTGATGAGCTGGAGATCAGCCCTGGCAACCTGTATTACCACTTCAAAAGCAAAGGCGATATCGTTGAGGAATTGTTCCGGGCCTATGAGGCAGAGATGCTGGATCTTCTGGCGGTGCCCGAGGAAGCAGACGTGCCCATGGACCAGTTCAGCTTCTTCCTGCATCTGCTGTTTGAAGCCGTGGCCCGCTACCGTTTCCTGTACCAGGATCTGGTCAATGTCCTGTCCCGTTACGATCAGCTTCAGGTTCGATTTCGCAGGGTTCTCAAAAAAAAGGAATTGGCGTTCAACACGCTGTGTGAGAGTTTTCGCCGGCAAGGCATCATGAACATCGGTTCGGATGAACTGGCTTCGGTGTGTGAGCAGCTTACCCTGACGGTGTGTTACTGGAGCAGCTTCGATACGCTTTCGCATCTGGATGACAGGGAGTCAGTGGACCCGGGCCGCGGGGTCTATCAAATGTTGCACCTGTTGCTGCCCTACCTGAACGAGGACGAGCAGGAACAGGTCCGGCTCACCAGCCGGACCTATCTCTAGAGTTTATTCTTCCTCGTCGCGCGCAGTGTTCTGGCCGCGCAGCCTGGACAGCTCACTTTCCAATGCCTCGATACGGCGCTCCATAGCTTCGATTTCTTCCCGGCGATGGATGCCCAGGCGACGGAGTGCGCCAGAAACCCGCTGGTCGAACATATGCTCGAGCTTGTCCCAGGTACCGGTGGCCCGCTCACGAACCTCGCCTACCCGATCTTCCACGGTGCGGATCTGTTTCTCGACCACACCCCGGGTTTTGCTCTCCAGCTGTTCGCCTTCCTGAACCAGACGATCAAAGAACTTGCCGGCGTCCTCTTCCGCTTTGGTGTAGGCGCCAAGCCCAGCCAGCCAGATTTGCCGGGCGGAATCCTTGATCTTGCCCGCCAGTTGCGGATCATTTTCAGGATTTTTGTCGTCGTGCTCAGACATGCATACCTCATGGGAGTCGGGCATTAGCGGTAGCTGTCATTGTATTACAGCCGGGGCCGGATTGCAGTGGTGGCCCTGAGAACCGCATAACGAAAGGCCGCAGTATAACCACTGATGCAATATGAAAAAATGTTTTCAAACGAAAGCGCCTCTCACTTGAACTGTTCAAATTATGGTCAATACTTCCCAATACCGGCATCCCTGTTGATGTCGGTTTGTCTGGAAGTCTTTCATGGATACTACTCGCACGCCTCTGCCCGGCATTCCCTGCCGGGCTTTTTTTGTTATTATTTCTCCCCATTATATGGTTATTCCAAAACCGATATTTCGCGGGAGTCTATGAATGATTGATATTGCCTGGAGCCAGTTTACCCCTGGCGCTGCACTGACCGGCGGCCTGCTGATCGGCCTCGCCGCTGCAAGCTTCCTGCTTTTGAACGGCCGCATTGCAGGAATAAGTGGAATACTGGGTGGCCTGTTGGTGCCTGCCCGCCGCGATATACTCTGGCGGGTGGCTTTTCTCGCCGGGCTTGTAGGCACCCCAAGCCTGTGGCTGCTGTTTTCTGAACTTCCACCCATTCAAGTTGACGCAGGTTACCCGGCTCTGATCCTCGCCGGATTGCTGGTGGGTATAGGCACTCGCTACGGCTCAGGCTGCACCAGCGGGCATGGTGTCTGCGGATTGTCTCGTCTGTCGCCTCGCTCACTGGTCGCAACCCTGAGTTTTATGGCAACAGGATTTTTAACGGTGTTCGTAATTCGCCATCTGATGGGAGTCTGAATGATGAAGTACTCTGTCACCTCACTTCTGGCAGGACTGATTTTCGGGTTGGGGCTCATGGTATCCGGTATGGCCAATCCGGAAAAAGTGCTCGGTTTTCTCGATATCGCCGGGCTTTGGGACCCGTCACTGGCTTTCGTGATGGGAGGCACAATCATCGTCGGACTGGTCGCTTTCGCCGTGGCGCGCAGGCGTACCCTGTCGTTCCTCGGATTCACCATGAAAATGCCGGCGAACAACCGTATTGAGCCCAGACTTGTTATTGGCAGCATGATGTTCGGTATTGGCTGGGGCATTGCCGGTTTTTGTCCAGGGCCCGCCCTGGTGGCTCTTGGTGCCGGAGAAATCAAGGCCGTGGTCTTTGTTGCGTCCATGGTGGCCGGTATGATGGCATTCGAAGTGATCGAGCGGATTAAACGACCGTCGTTGGGAGACACGCGTGGATATCAGAAAAATTGATGACAGCATTTCCGTAGCGCCACAAATCGCTATCGAGGACGTCGCCGAAATTGCGCGGCTGGGGTTTCGGACCCTGGTTGCCAATCGGCCCGACCAGGAAGAATACGGCCAACCGGCCATGGCCGACATTGAGGCCGCAGCAAAAGAACAGGGCCTTGAGTGGGTCTACATGCCGGTTGAGTCTGGCAATATTACCGACCAGGACGTCGAACGTTTCGCGCCCATGATCCGTGATGCCGAGAAACCCGTACTAGCCTTCTGTCGTTCCGGCACCCGCTGTACGGTACTATGGGCCCTGAGTAGCGCCCGCGACCACCAGCCTGAGGAAATCCTGTCCCGGGCACGGAATGCAGGTTACGACATTACCGGGCTTATTCCCCGCCTGATGCAGCAGGCCGGCAAGCGTTAATTTTCACCTCACGGAACGTCTCAATGCCTTACAACGGGATCGATAACTACCGCCACAATGAGCCGGATCGGCTCGGTGTGCTGATCACCAATCTTGGAACCCCCGACGCCCCTACCACTCCGGCCCTCAGGAAATACCTTGCGGAATTCCTCTGGGATCCGCGGGTTGTCGAGGTACCGCGCCCCCTGTGGTGGCTGATTCTGCACGGGGTCATCCTCCGCATCCGCCCCCGAAAAAGCGCGGAAGCCTATGCCAGCGTGTGGGAAAAGGACGGCTCCCCTCTGCTGATTCACACGGCAAAACAGGCTGAGGGTATCCGTGAGGCCATGAAACAGCGCTTCGGCACCAATGTGGTGGTAGGTTTCGCCATGCGTTATGGCAACCCTTCCATCCCCCGGGTACTGGAGGAGATGCAACAACAGGGCGTGCGCAAGCTGCTGGTACTTCCGCTGTATCCCCAGTATTCAGCCTCAACCACAGCCTCAACGTTCGATGCCATTTCAAAAGACTTTACCCGGCGACGCTGGCTGCCCGATTTCCGGTTTATTTCCCATTACCACGATTTCCCGCCGTACATCGAAGCCATGGCGCGCCATATTGAATCGCACTGGGCTGAGCATGGCCGCAAGGAAAAGCTGATTCTCTCTTACCACGGCGTGCCGCTGAAATACCTGCTGAAGGGCGACCCGTACCACTGTGAATGCCATAAGACATCACGGCTGCTGGCGGAGCGTCTTGGCCTCGGTAAAGACCAGTACATTACCACTTTCCAGTCCCGGTTCGGGCGGGAGGAATGGCTGCAACCCTACACCGATGAAACCCTTAAAGCCTTGCCCGGAAAGGGGGTAAAATCCATTGATGTGTTCTGCCCGGGGTTCTCCTCGGATTGCCTGGAAACCATTGAGGAGATCAATGAGGAAAACCGGGACTACTTTATGGCAGCCGGCGGCGAAAGCTTCAGCTATATCCCCTGCCTGAACGCCACCCCGGGGCACATTGATGCGCTGGTGCAACTGGTTGAGGACAATCTGCAGGGATGGGCTATTCCCGAGAATTCGCCGGAATCCCTGGAACAGCGGGCCAGACTGGCGGAAGAGCGCAAACAGGCCACCTTCCCGGGCCGCAGCGACATCTAAGGAAAGACAGGACAGTGCCATGAAACTGAATTGCGATCTGGGGGAAAGCTACGGCGCCTGGCAAATGGGCCAGGACGACCTGGTTATGCCCCTGATCGACATGGCCAACGTGGCCTGTGGCTTTCACGCCGCAGACCCTATGGTGATTCGCAAAACACTGGCACTGGCAGCTGCCCATGACGTGGCGGTTGGCGCTCACCCGTCCTATCACGACCTGCCCGGCTTCGGCCGGCGCTCGATTCACCACACGCCGGAAGAAATCGAAGCCCTGATGCTTTATCAGCTCGGGGCGCTCGAAGGCATGTGCCGCAGTGAAAGCCTGACGCTAAGCTACGTCAAACCCCATGGCGCCCTGAACAACGACATGATGCGGGACAATAGACTGCTTCGCGCCGTGATGGAGGCCGTACGCACCTTCCGGACCGATCTGGCACTAATGATTCCGGTCACCAGTAACTACCGCGAACATCAGCAAATGGCGGCCGACGTTGGCCTGCCCCTGCTGCTGGAAGCCTTTGCAGACCGCGCCTACGATGACGAAGGCCAGTTGGTTTCCCGGCGCCAGGCCGGCGCCGTACACGAGAATCCGGACATCATCGTTGGCCAGGCGCAGTCCTTTGCGGAAAAGGGCGGCGTATTCAGTACCACCGGCAACTGGCTTGAGCTTCCGGCCGACAGCCTGTGTGTACATGGCGACAATGACGCCGCGCTCGACGCAATCAAAGCCATCCGCCAGGCGCTCGGTAAATCCGGCCGATGATCGAGGCGGTTTCGGAAGATACCATCCTGATTACCCTGGCCCAGGCCATCGATGACGCCCTGCCTGCCCGCATTGCCAACCTCGTCGACAACATTTGGCGTGCGGGTTTTCACTGGCTGGTGGATATGGTGCCCTCATACACGACATTGATGGTGGTCTACGACCCGGTAGTCGTCGATTTCCGACAGGTAAGCGCCGAGATCTGGCCCCTCGTTCACAGGCTGAGCACACAGGCGCACACGGCGGAATTGAAAAGCCGCCTGGTGGAACTGCCGGTGTATTACAGTGCCGAGACCGGGCCTGACCTGCAGTGGCTGGCCTCGGAAAGCGGCCTGGATTGCGAGGAAGTGATTCGTCGACACAGCTCGGTTGAATACCGGGTGCATGCGCTTGGATTTGCCCCCGGCTTCGCCTTTATGGGGCAGGTTGACCCCAGCATCGCCGCACCCCGGAAAACCACTCCTCGCAAACAGGTACCCGCCGGAAGCGTTGGCATTGCCAATCGGCAGACAGCAGTTTACCCGCAGGTTTCTCCGGGCGGCTGGCAGCTGATTGGGCGCTGCCCGACACGCCTTTTTGATCCAACGAACCTGTCGCTCCTCAAGGTGGGCGATCGGGTGCGCTTTACCCCCATCAGCCGGGAGGCGTTTCTGGCCGCCGGTGGGGAGCTCATTTCATGAGCTGGCTGGAGGTCATTCATCCCGGCGTGCAAAGTTCTGTGCAGGACAGTGGTCGCCGGGGTTATCGCCACCACGGGCTGGCCGCAGGCGGCGCCCTTGATCTGATCAGCTTTACCTGGGCCAACAAGCTGCTGGACAACCCTCGCCATGCTGGCTGCCTGGAAATAATGTTAGGGGGATTCCGCGCCATTGCCCACGGCTCGCTCCGGATTGCCATCACTGGCGCCAGAACCAGCGTGACCGTGACCGGCGAACCCGTTGAAATGTGGCGAACCTTGAACCTGAACGACGGCGACGAGCTGGCCATCAGCCATTCGGCTCACAACCGGCTTATCTACCTGGCCGTGGCGGGAGGACTGGATTCGCCGCAGCAGTTCGGCAGTCACACGGTGGTTGTTCGGGAAAAGCTTGAGGGCCGGGGCCCGATAAAGGCAGGAGATAAACTGGTACTACGGGAACCGCAACGAAAAGTGCCAAGCCGGGAAGTGCCCGCGCACCAGCGCCCTGATTTCAGTTCAGAGGTGGTTCTCGGCCTGATACCGGGCTATCAGTACACTCAGTTTCAGCGGTCAGATATCCTGCGGCTGACAACCAGCGGCTACACCGTTAGCGATCAATCTGACCGTATGGGTTTCCGGCTTCAGGGTGAAGCCCTGGACTGCCCTCCGCCCGGCATCATCTCCGAAGGCATTGCACACGGATCTGTTCAGATTCCCGGCGATGGTCAGCCTATCGTGCTGCTGAACGATGGCCAGACGATTGGTGGCTACCCGAAGCCTGGCGTGGTACCGATCCTGGATTGCAGCCGCCTGGCCCAGCAACTACCCGGTGACCGTGTCCGGTTTGAATTATGCGATCTGGCTACGGCGCAGAATCAGCGCCGGCTTTTTGAGCTTCACTACCAGAACACTCGCTGGTGTCAGAATGGCCAGGCACTTGAGTGGCTTTGATTCCCCCGGCATGTTCAAGGTCGGGAACGGCCTGACAAAAGGTGCACTCTTCCGTATCTACGGCCGCGCCACCGGTCTCGACATAACGCACGCGATGGCTCGCCCTGCCTCGATTGGCTGACACTGCGAAGCGGCGGTTTTTGCGATCTGACTGTTCCTGACTTTCCGGTTCTTCAGCCATGGATGAAATCTCCCGGATATGAAGCGTGGTGTTTGGAATCCAACGGAGGGATTGGTGTAACCAGGATATTGGGGTATCAAGAGGAAAAACAAGAAGAAAAATGGCGGTGGGCCAGACCTTACAAAACCCGCCAACCACGCGGCCTTCCGACTCCTAACTACCCGAAAAATCAAAGATTACCTGTTTCGCTTGTGTCTTACCGTAACACTGTATAACATCAAATAACAATACTTTTTGTGTGACAGGATGTGGGCCAAGCGATGCCGAAGATTGCCAAGGAACTTTCCGCCCTTGAGGTTAAGCGCCTCACTTGCAGGATAGACCCGGAAACCGGAGAGGCGACGGAAGTTCGCTATCCGGTAGGTGGTGTGTCTGGCCTGCTACTCCGAATAACTCCCTCTGGTTCCCGTCAATGGATTCTGCGCGCCAAAGTTGGCAATCGGCGCCCGGATATGGGCCTGGGGCCCTACCCGGAAATCTCATTGGCTCAGGCCCGCGACAAAGCCCGGGAGCTGAAAGAAAAAATCCGGAGCGGGATAGACCCCCTGGAAGAAAAGCGCACCCTGAAACGCGCCCTGCTGGCGGAACAAATCAGCACGCTGACATTCCAGAAGGCCATGGAAAAATACATCAAGATGAAGGCCAAGGAGTTCCGGAACCCCCGACAGGAAACGCAGTGGACGAACAGTCTTAACACATACGCAATCCCGCATCTCGGCAAGCTGCCGGTTCGTGAAATCGACCTCCCGCACATTAAACAAGTTCTGGACCCAATCTGGGAAACCAAAACCGAAACCGCCAATCGCGTCCGCGCCCGAATCGAGAACATTCTCGGCTGGTGCGCGATCCACGGTTACCGTTCAGCGGAAAACCCCGCTCGATGGCAGGGCTATCTGGATGAGGTCTATCCATCTCCGGAGAAAATCAAAAAACGTGGCCACTTTGCCGCCCTCCCGGTGGACGATATGCCGGAGTTTATGAAGGATCTGAAAAAGCGGACAGGTACAGCGGCCCGGGCTCTGGAGTTTCTGATTCTGACCGCCAGCCGCACAAACGAGGTCATTGGAGATAAGCGGATTGGCAAGGCCGGAGTTACCTGGCAGGAAATTGACCTGGCCCGCAAAGTATGGACAGTGCCAGCTGACCGCATGAAGTCCGAAAAAGTCCACCGCGTCCCTCTGACTGACTCAGCCATTAAGCTTCTCAAAGGGATGGGAGAGGGAGCCCCGGAAGATTTGATCTTTCCCGGGCCAAAAGGCGGGATTCCGTCAAACAACTTTCTAACCGCCCTCCTGAAGCGAATGGAAAGGCAAGTCACCGCACACGGCTTCCGCTCGACGTTCAAGGATTGGGCACGTGAGCGCACAGCATACGCTGACGAAGTTTCCGAGCTGGCCCTTGCTCACGTAAACAGTGACGCCACCCGGGCCGCCTACGCCCGCTCAGAGCTGATAGACAAGCGCCGGCTCATGATGGCGGATTGGGAGCAGTTCTGTATGCACGGCGAGACCAAAAAGGAATCCGGCAAGGTGGTAGCCATTGGCGAGGGAAAGGGATAAATCATGGCAAAACTAAAGCTGAAACAGAAAGAGTGGTTCACCCTGGCTGATGCAGCGAAATATCTAACCGATACGGTGCAAGATCAAACCATAACGGAAGCTGACATTATTCAGTTCATCTCAACTGGACACCTGGCGGCGGCCATTCATTTTTCAGAGAAGAAACTGGTTACCAGGGACACAATGGAGTTTGCGACCGACCACAGAAGGCTTTCTTGTGAGGAGATGCGCGAACTTAACTTCTATCAAGACTATGACCGCTTAAGATCTGGTAGTCCGCTGAGACCCTCTCTCAGATTCCTTAAAGGGGCGCCAGGCGCCGGAAATATGACCCTTGGAGACGAATACTCTATTTCTGGACTATGGGACGTAAACGGTTCTTTTATTGGCAACCCTATAATTAGCAAGATGCTTCATCGCGCCATACAAGGCCACACCATTACTCCAGAAGTCATTTCAGAAATCATTTCGGAGTTATCTGACAAAGACAAACAAATGCACCCTATAAATCTATTGAAGCTCGATATGATTGGCGGTGATACAGAGCCTGATTCGCCCCGGTGGGAAGTAAGTATCCCGCTTGAGTCGTTGGCGGAGGGCTCAATTGTTTGCGTTCGATCTCTTGCTCTTAAGGAACTTTTCGAAGATGAGCCCAAACCTCAGGCAACAGGCCTATCCACCAAAGAAAAGAAAACCTACCTCAAAATCATCCGAACACTATGCGAGAATCACAAGCATCTTGACCTTGGCCAACATTCAACAGCTGCCGGCCAAATAATCGCAATGGCGGACACTATGGGCCTGACGATTCCGAGCAAGCGCACACTTGAAACCCTGCTGAAAGAGGCCCGCGATTTAGAAGATTAAGCGCAATTGCGCAACCACATAACGCAACTGCGCCAAATCAATGGCCCGCGTTGATTTACTGACCTCGTTGTTATCAGAAAGCACCCGAGGTCATGAAATGAAATCAGATCAGACAGAGAAATACCTTTCAGCCCGAGAGCTTGCCTCTCGTTATCAAGTATCTTTGGTTACGCCTTGGCGCTGGGCCAAAAAAGACTCTTTCCCCTCCCCCGTAAAACTCGGACCTGGCTGCACCCGCTGGAAACTCTCAGAGATTGAAGCCTGGGAAGCCAGCAGGGGGGCCACAGCATGAGGGTGGATAAACCAGTTAAGCCTGGCTGGTTCTTCCGCAATGGCCGGCAGTACCTGGCTGTTTCCGAAGTGCCACGCACAGTCAATCTGACGAACTCTGCAGTCACCGATGCCGTATCCCTGGGGCAGCTCAGAATCGAGAGAGTGAACGGCTGCAAAGTCGTCGCAATCGAGGACCTGTTCAACTGGATTGATATGCAAGAAAGCGGGAGGGGCCAGGCATGAAACAGGCACCCGCCCCCGAAGGGGCAAGGCACCAAACCCAGAGTCAGTATAGCACCCCCGCCAACTATGCAGAGCGCCTGGATTCCATTCGCGCCGCCCTTCTGGAAGCTGGCATAGAACCGGCCAACCCTGACGCCCTGCTATCCCGCCTGGCTGATGCTGAAGGCAAGCCGGTACGGTTTGGCACCGCCAGCAAGCCCCGCAGTAAAAACGGATGGCTGATCGCCTACCATGACCGGGGCCTGCCGTTTGTCGTTATTGCCGGAGACTGGAGCACCGGAGCTGAAACAAAGTGGGTAGCCGGAACCGGAGATACCCTGAACCCTGACGAGCGCCGGGAACTGAAACGCCGGATGGCGGAATCCAAACGGGCCAGGGAGGAAGAACAGGCCCGGCAATGGGAAGCCAGAGCCGCCGCAGCCGCCCGCCACTGGCATTCATGCAGCCCGGCAGACCCATTACACCCCTACCTGCAACGCAAAGGCATACAGCCGCACCGGGCCCGCCAGAAGGGACGGGAGCTTGTGTTACTGCTGGCGGACTTCACCGGCAAAGCATGGAGCCTGCAAACGATAGACGAGACCGGGGACAAGCGGTTGATGGCTGGCGGCAAGAAGGCCGGTCATTTCATCGTAGTGGATGGCCCGGACTATCCCACCCGCGTTCTGATTTGTGAGGGCTACGCCACCGGCTGCACCCTGGCGGAGATAGACCCCGCCGCCCTGGTATTGGCCGCCGTGGATTGCGGCAACCTTCAAGCTGTGGCAACCAGGGCCCGTAATCGCTGGCCTTGTGCTGACCTGATTGTTTGCGGAGATGATGACCGGCAAACACCGGGCAACCCCGGAGCCACAGCCGCAAGGGCCGCCGCGCTGGCTGCTGGGGCTCGGTTCGCCCTGCCGGAATGGCCGCCAGCTGCACCGCTGCACCTGTCAGACTTCAACGACCTGCAAAACTGGCAAAGGGGGCGGTAATGACCAAGCAGCCGCCCATTACTGCAACAGACCCAAGAACCAACTTAAGCGCCCCACTTCCCGGTATTGATACAGCCCCTATACCGCTGGCGGGAAGAACCCCGCCGCCACCCTACCCGGTGGATGCCCTGGGAGAGCTGCTGGGCAACGCAGCAAAGGCCCTGGCCTATTACGTCCAAACCCCGCTGGGGATGGCCGCTCAATCTGTGCTGGCGGTCACTTCGCTGGCGGTACAGGGCCACGCCAACGTGAAAAAGGGCAACGTAGGGACCAGCCCCACAGCTTTGTACTGTTTGACCATAGCCGCCAGCGGGGAGCGTAAGAGTTCACTCGATAGCCAGGCTATGAAGCCCATCTATGAATATCAGGCAGAGCGCCGGGCTGAGTATGACGCCCTTATGGCTGAATACCGGGCCGATCTGGAAGCCCACGAAATGCGCTACAAAAGCATTACGGGAACCTACAAGGGGAGCGGCAAGAAACCCCGTCCGCTGACCCATGACGAGCAAAACGCCCTATCGGCTGAGCTGGCGGAGCTGGAAAAAAACCGACCAGTCCAACCACCGCGCCCCCATATCCTGATGGAAGAACCCACGGCAGAGGGAATCTATAAGCACTTTCTTGACGCCCTGGCTATCGCTGGCCTGTTTTCAGATGAAGGCGGGGCATTCTTCAACGGGCACGGCATGGCAGATGAGGCCAAAGGCCGGATTATTACCATGCTCTCCCAACTATGGGACGGGAAACCCATCACCCGCACCAGAGCGGGGGCCGGGGAGTCTGGCGTACTGGCAGGCCGCCGCCTGGCTACCCACCTGATGATTCAGCCGGTTATCGCTGACAAAGTTTTGTCAGACCGTTTGATGATGGGCCAGGGCTTTCTTGCCCGCTTCCTGGTATGCAGTGACCGGTCGTTGGTGGGTAGTCGTTTCTTATCGGGCCGCGCCAACGATGAAAACGTCGCCAGTGACCCGGCTATTACCCGTTTCTGGGATGCCCTAGGGGAACTTATACGCCAGCCCTTACCCACCGATGAAGCCGGGGAGTTGGAACCGGAAACCCTGCCCATCACCGGGCCCGCCTTTGATGCCTGGGTAACGGTTCACGATGCCATAGAGGAACAACTATCACCGCATGGAGAGCTAGCCGTAATACGGGAGTTCGCCGCCAAAGCGGCCGATAACGCCGCCCGGATTGCTGCCGTGTTGTCCTATGTTGAAAGCCGTTCAGCACCAACCCCGGAACATATAAACCGGGCCGCCGAGCTGATGCAGTACTACCTGCAAACCATGATCCAGCGAACGCAGGAAGCGGCACAGAGCACAACTGAACACGAGGCACGAGAGTTGGCGGGCTGGATCAGGCAGAACGGGGGAGAGCTGATAGCCGATCACTTCAAGAAACTACCAGCTGCCTACCGCAAAGCGACGAAAGCCCGAGAACTTCTAAACCTATTGGTGGATTACGGGCACGCCGTTGTCTCTGTCACTGGCCCCAACAACAAACCCCGCGCCTGGAAGCTGAGGGAGGGTCCAGACAATGTTTGATCTTATGGGAGCGATAAGGCAACGGCAGAAGGCACAAACGCCACCCCTTGCGGATTCTGCGGAAACTGCGGAAAGCCCACAACCACGGGCCGGAGAGCTTGCGGAAGCATTGCGGAAAACTGCGGATAGCTGCGGGCCCGTGATTTTTCCGCAACTCTCCGCAAAAATCCGCAAACGCCAAAAGCCAGCGAACCCCCGAAAACAAAGGGCTGCCCGGAGTTTTCCGCAAATCCGCAAAATCCGCAGCCCCTTGAGGGGAAGGAACGGCAGAACCCTGACGCCGTACTACTGGAGATTGCCCGCACCCTGAAAGCTGACGCCCACATGTTGCGGGCCCTGCTGTCTGATGACGATATGCAGGCCATAGCCAAGAACTGCCCCGGTTATGACCAGGCCCGGCTGGCGGACTACTTCAGGCTGATGGAGACCCACGGCATGCCCCTACACGACATAGAACACCACCTTACCCAAGTGGTACGCCAGGGCGCCGCCAGAAACCGCCAGAAGGCCCAGCAAGCCAAAGAGCATGAGCGGGCATGGCGGGCCGCCCATGAATCATTCCTGAATCACGCCATGGCCTGCCCTGCCTGCAATGCACCACAAAGCCGCTACTGTGACACGGGGGCCAAACTTAGGCGGGCTTACCTTCAGACATACCAGGACGCCAACCAGCCGGAGCAATGTCCATGTCCAACGTAACGCCTTTGCACCCTACTCCCACGACAACCTACCGATACAGGGCCGGGGACATTACCCGCGCCCTGGCTGAAGGTTTGAAACATGAGGGCATAGCCGCCGATATTGAACAGGTTTTGCATGATGTTCTGTTTTTCCCTGAACACGATGCAAGCGAACAATACGGGGCCCTCTGCGCGGCAAGCTACGTGCTCTATAACCTGCTGCACGCCAACGGCACCGCGCCATAACAACACCAGCGGCAACTGGTACAGGCCGGCCCCTGCTGGCGGACAAACCCCGAAAGGTACTACCGGCAACAACTCACCACGGGGGCGCGGAACCGCCAGCGCCGGGAGATCTTCGGATGGCCTACCGCTTGATGTTGGTGTCTTACTGCTGGCGGAACTGCTGGAAGCCTACCGAGCAACGCGCCTTCAGACCGCCAGCAGGCCACCGGCAAACACAGCCTCCCGATGACACCGGAACAGACAGGTAATGGCGCTGGCGGATCGCCGGGCCCCTAAAGAATGCCATTCCATACTGGGGACGCGGACCGCGCAGACCGCCTAATTTTCGAGGCATCATGCCACGACCACCTCCACACGACCGAACACCCCGCCCTGCCTGCCTGAAGCCGGGGCCAAGAAACTGGCCGATGTGTAGATGGCTCTGTCTGGAGGACGCAGCCAAAGTCCTTATGCTAGGCTGTTACATATCGTTACAGGGAGGTAAATCTCATGCGCTTTCTTGCTCTGCTTCTGGCCACACTCTCATTTTCCGCCGCTGCCCAGGTCTACAAATGGACCGATGAAAACGGCGTTACTCATTTTGGCACTCAGCCGCCGGCTGGCCAACACGAATCTGTTCATATCCGGGAAAGCTCTCCGGGCGCCATGGGCAAGGGAAACCCTGCATCCTCAGACCTGGAGCTGCGAGCCCAACGGTTAGAGCTGAAACGAAAGCGTGAGGAATTGCAGCGGAAGGTGGATCGCCGCGAGGCAGCTGCCAGAGCTGAGGCAGCACGAGGGCCTGAAGAAAGCTGGGCCTGCAAGTATTCCAAGGATCGGGTAGAGGAGTACGAAGTGCGCTTGCGAGAGCTTGGCAGGCGCGGATATCAGCAGTGGGAAAAAGATCAGCTGGAGTCCTGGAAACGAGAAGCTGAGCGAGAGGTTCAACGAGACTGTAACTGAGACAAATACTCAGTGAAGAGGCCCTGCCGTGCGCCGGTTTGTTATACGCGGAGAAAACACTGCAGGCCTGCCCACAAAACAGCAGCGTTAATGAAACCTGCTCGCAGAATGGAATTACCTCTACCTGGCAATACCCCCATCACTGGTATTGAGCCGGCACTGGTGCTCCGAAAGATCCAAGCACAGGGCAAGTACGAAACCGCGCACAGAATAAAACAGCGAATCAGCCAGGTATCCAGGTTCGCTATTTCAGATGGCTGGGCTGAAACAGATCCTGCAGCCGACCTTCGCGGCCTCCTGAAATCCATGCCAGCAAAATCAGAGTTTCCATAACAAAGTCGGATCAACTCGGCGGGCTGTTACGGGCCATTGAGGCCTATGCAGGCCAGCCGACAGCTTGCGCTGCACTGAAGTTGGCGCCCATGAATTTCTTGCGGCCCGAGGAGCTCAGAAAGGCGGTTTAGTTGGGAGATTGATCTTCATGCCGGCACCTGGATTGTTCCCGGCGAAAAGACGAATGGCACACTGAAAGCCAAGCGGGCGAGCCAGGTACCGAACCACATCATCCCCCTGCCCCGCCAAGCAGTCGAGATCCTCAAGCCACTGTAACAAATCACAGGCCGTCGTCCCTTCGTATTCGAGGCAATCAGATCCGGGAGGCCACTCACGGAAAACACGATCAACACCACGCTCCGGAGCATGGCTATGACACTGAGGTTATGGTTGGTCATGGATTCCGGGCAACCGCGTCAACACTTTTGCATGAAATGGGCTGGCAGCCGGAAGTCATCGAGCTGCAACTTGTTCACCGCCAGCGAAACTAAGTAGCCGCCGCATACGACGAAACCGAGCGGCCAGGCTGAAAGAGCGAAAAGCGATGTTACAGCAGCGGGCGGAATACCTCGACTCACTGAAATCTGGACGCTCAATTCTGCCATTCAAAGCGAAAGAAGCCTGAATAATCATTGTATTTTTCAATAAAGCAACTCAAAAAAGATTGCTGACGCTATCGCCACATGCATAGTGAGCAGCCGCTGGCGGACGTCTACGGATAGCAACGAATAACATACCGTAACCAGTTGAATCTTGGGTAAGTTCTCCACAGGCGAGGGAGTGCGGGCATTTTCGGGAAGATCAGCTTGCGGACTTTGGATTAAAGCGGCAGGGTTAGGACGTGTTCGGAAGTGAGCGGATACGGAAGCGTACCAGGCAACCGTATCCGCCCGAACCCAGAGCCGTTGAAGGATGGGCGCTATTAAGATGCGACTCCAAATAGCCCCCGAACGATAACAGGGCGTTAGCGTCTCTACAATTTCGCTTTGTATCCTGGGGCCTGCCCTTCAACGGCATAACTACACCTGAAATACAGAGGTATGTTATGGCCGCTGCCAATCAAACCATCATTCGACTCGCTGAAACTCTCCGCCGAACCGGCCTCTCTCGCAGCACGCTCTACGATCTGCAAACAGCCGGGGAATTCCCCAAATCCATCAAGCTCACCCGTCACCGTCACGGTTCCGCGGTTGGCTGGCTTGAATCAGAGGTAAACGCCTGGATTGAGGCCCGCATCGCCGAACGCGATCAAATGCCCCAACATGCTTGGGAACCGACAGGGAGGGCCGTTGCATGAAAAAACTAACCGCAGCACAACGCGCCGATCGTCTCCGGGAAATCGCGGCCGAACGTGAAGAGCTCATGCCAGAATTCAGCGACATTCGGAGCCGGCTGGCAAATGCTCAAGGCGGCCAAGCGAATCTTGAGAAACAGCTCCAGGAGCTCACCTCACCGCCCCCCAAGCACGGCTGGCGGAATGCCGGCCGGTCAGATGACATAGCTCAGGTTCGTCGTAAGCTGGATCAGGCAACGCAGAACACCACACAGCTTCAGGAAGAAATACGCCCATTCCAGAAACAGCTGGATGACCTGGACAAAGAGGAAGAACGGCTCATCAACAACCCTCCCGCGGTGTCACTGGCAGACCTTCAACAGACGCAAGCCGAAATCACAAAACTCGAAACACAGATAGACCGAATTGAGCAGGCCCGGGAAGAAGCTGCAGCCCGGACACCGACAGAGGGTATTGAATCTCTGAAAGATGAAATCGCCCAAGCAGCTTCTGACCGTGATCTGCTGGCGGCTGACCTGGACTTGGGCGAAGGCTCTGAAGCTGACCTCAAGAAAGCAACTACCCACCTGACCAAGCTGAGGAAACAGCTGGCGGAACAGGAGGAGACCGCCAGCCTGGCCGGCGCCACCCAAAGAGGCTACGAGAAACGGCTGGCGGATCTCTCAGAAACCAAGCGACGGGCAGAGCAGGAATTCCGTTGTCAGCTGAGTTTGTACGCCAAGGAAATTCACGATGCGGGGCTTCAAAGGATCCTGAAGGCCTTCGATGAGGTCGGGGCAGCACTCCACGAGATTTTGGTAGCCAATAAGCTATCGGGCACCCACGGCGATGGGGATGAGTTCAGCCGGTTAAGCGGGCGCATCAAGCTTGATATGGGGAGCTATTACGGAATCGACAACAGCACAATCAGCGCCGATGAGGAATTGGTTTCTGAGAGAGTTGCGAGAATTTTGGCGGACATTCGCAAGAGCTGAAAAAAAGGCAGCTCACCACGCCCATTTGGTGAGCTGCCTTCCTGGAGGAATAAAACCATGAACAATCTTAGCACACCCCTGCCCGAACAAAATAGAGTCCGAATCTCCACCCCACTGTTAGCTCGAGAACGACGAATCCTAACCGCCCTCCTCATGGGCCCGGTCAGTCGTGAGCAAGCCGACAGAATAGGTCGTGTGAGCAACTCGCCTCAGTACATTGCCACTTTACGGAGCCGGGGCCTGACCATCGCCTGCCTGAGGCGAACCCTCATCAACGAGGATGGAACTCTGTGCCGGCCTGGAATCTACCAACTGTCCCGGGACTCCATTCCCCTCGCCCGAGAGCTTCTCGCTATCGCCTGCCAGGGAGCCTGAACGGATGCCGGCCAAAGACCCCAGGGCAAAGCACAAGGGCCGGAAAGGACAAGCGGGGTACCTCCATATACCCCGCGATGTTCTGAAGAGTGAGGCCTATCTCAACCTGGACGGCTGGGCGGTGAAATTGCTGGTTGATGTTGCCGGCCAGTTCTGCGGAAACAACAACGGCGATCTGACGGCCTCATGGAGCGTTTTGAGGGATAAGGGGTGGCGGTCACCGGGAACCCTGAACAAGGCCCTCAAAGCGCTGACTGAAGCCGGCCTGTTGGAGCAGACCAGGCAGGGAGGCCGGAACCGGTGCTCTCTCTACGCCGTTACGTGGCGCCCTATCGACGAGTGCAAAGGCAAGCTCGACATAAAACCAACCCAGGCCCCCAGCGCCCGCTATCTGAATTTGGAGAAACTTGCAGCATGAAAATTAAAAACTGTAGTCGCTATTCGTATCAATGTAGTCGCTATGTGTATCAGTCAGGGGTTTTGCGCCCTCCCTCCCCCTTCCACTGGTCGCTATGTGTATCAGTCATGCAGTTTTGGGCGCGCTCATTAGTCGCTATGTGTACACCTTATAGTTTACCAAGGGGGGTGTTTATTCAGTTCTCTCTTTGCAGTGGATTCAGTGAGAAATCACCCACGGCCACCAGTGAACACATTGGCTGTTCAGTATGCACAAACGGTAGTCACTTACACCACCTGAAAAACCCGGGGGACCCTGGCACCTCAAAAACTCCGCGGGGACGGGGCAACCACCCGGTATTCGGAAAATTTTTGGCGCTACATGGGGCCTCACCAGTTGGACGGGAAACCCTATAAAAAACAATAAACTAGATTTGATTCATCTGATGATTCCAGAGACAGGAGAGAACCAATGACTACCCAGAGCACCCTCGCCAAGCTGAACAGCCGACTGGCCGCAGCTGAACGGGCCTCCGCTGCATTCAAAGCGGAGCTGAAAAAACTTCAAGCGATCGAGCAGGAGCTACGCCAGGAATACGACCTGGCCACGAAGGATGACATTTTGAAATTGTGCATCGCCAATTCCGAAGATGATCTGTTCGTTGCTCTATGCCAACGCCCGATTCCTCGAAAGGCGGTTAAAGAAAAGCTGGAGCTTGCCCGGGAACTGAGGGACATCGCCCAGGCCGCAGGCATTGACGCCAGCCCACTCATTCAACACATGGACAACCCAGCACAGTTACTTAAAACCGCTATCACCGCCGCAAAGACAAGCGGCTACCACTGAGGGTAAACATCATGGCTGACCTGAAAAAAACCGTTGAATTGATTTTTGGTGGCGTCGATAAAACCGGCCCCGCTATCTCATCCGTTGGCAGGAACCTTGATACACTCGTCGATAAAACCGGCAACATCACCGGCCCGCTGGCGGATGCTGCCGACAGTATTCTGAAGTTGCAGACTTCACTGGTTGCCCTGGGGGCCGCCGCCCTCACCTTTGCTGCCAAGGAAGCCGTTAGCTTTGAGGCGGCCCTGATTGACCTTCAGAAAGTCATGGGCGAAAACGAGGGAGCTGCAGCCGATTACGCGGACACTTTCAGCAACCTCTCCAACCAGTTTGGGGTGGACGCCGGAGCCATTGTTCAGAGCACGGCAGATTTCCGCCAGGCCGGTTTCGATATCAACGACTCGTTAACACTCGTTGAACAGTCGTTGCTGGCGGTTAACGCTGCGGATCTGACCACCCAGCAATCGGCGGACCTTTTGATTGGTACGCTGGCGGGCTTCAAGGCTCCGGCTGCCGATGCCGCCAACCTGCTGGACGTGCTGAACGCCGTTTCCAACAATGCCGGCGCCTCAGTGGCTCAGCTCGGGGACGGCTTCAAGGTCCTGGCGCCGGTGGCCAAAACGCTCGGGCTGACTTTCGAGGAAACCGCCGCCCTGCTGACACCGGTAGTTGAAGTGACCCGCTCCGGATCCGAATCGGCCAACGCCCTGAAAACGGCAATCTCCAATCTCATCAAACCGACCAAAGAGCGAAAGGAACTGTTGGAGGATGAGCTGGGCATTCAGCTTGAAATCGACGGCCAGCGCCGGAACACCAAAGATGTTCTGTATGACCTGATTGAAGCCACCCAGAGCCTGGACGACAACGAGAAACAGCGCGTGGCAACGGTCATTGCCGGCGCCGAGCAAATGAGCCGGTTCCTGGCGGTTCTGAATGGCGCGGAACGCTCCGAGGAAATTCTCAAAGTAGCATTGGAGGCCAGCGGTTCCACGCTCCGAGAATTCGAGGTCCGCACCCAGTCCGCAGAGTTCGCCCTGAACCAACTTCGGGCCGCATTCACCACGGCAGCCAAAGTTACCGGGATGGAGTACATCGAGGAAACGAAAGCCGCCACCCAGGCTACCACAAGCCTCGTTCAAGCCTTCCAGCAAGCCCTACAGGGTGACAACGCGGATAAGTTGTTTGACGCCCTCCGGGGTGGCCTGGAACGGTTCTCCGAACAGGTCAACATCATTGCCGAGAATTTGCCGGAAGCTTTCGAGGGCCTGGACTTCTCGCAGTTGCTGGCGGCCTTCGACGGCCTGGGGGATGAACTCGGGGACGCGGTAACCGCGGTATTCGGTGATATCGACCTGGACACAGCAGAAGGCTTGCAGCAAGCCCTGCAAAAAGTAGTGGATGCTTTCACCGCACTGACCAACGTTTCAGCCGGCATCATCAACGGCCTGGAGCCGCTATTCGACGCCATTGGCGCCGGCATTGAGGAATTCCAGAATCTGGATTCCGCTACCCAGAAAAGCGTTGGAGAGTTGCTCGGTATTGCCAAGGCCATTGACACAGTTCTGCCCCTTCTGGGGGGTCTGGCTGGCGGCCTGCAATCCGTTGGCTCTGGGTTAACCGCCCTGGCCGGTGCACAAGGCTTCAAGGCCCTACTGGGCAACCTGGGCGAACTTGAAAAGATGGGTAAAGTCGGGAAAGGCGGCCTCATCGGTTTTGCTCTGGCTGGCGGCTATGCCATCGGCGAAATCATCAACGAGACAATCATCAAACCGCTGGAGGAAAAGTTCGGCAACTCTATCGGCGGCTGGCTGTATGAGCAATTCAACAAGGATGAGCTGGAGAAAATCGCCAAGGCGATGGCGCCAGTTTCCGAGGCCCAGCAGAAACTGATTCAAGACACCCAAGATCTGCGCGACATGAACGCCAGCCTGGCTGAAAAACTGGGCAAAACCGAAGTAGCTACGAAGGACACCCAGCGGGCCTGGCAGGACTACGCCAACGAACTGGTAAACGCCGCCAACAAACATGGCGACCTCAACGAAGCCATGAGCGGTACCGGGGAAAACCTCAACCGTTCCGCCAACGCAGTAGAGCGCCTGCAGGGTGAGGCCAGCAAAAGCGGGGACGCACTCGGCAACGTTGGCCGGGCCACCAAGCAGCTGGCGGAGAACAACGAAACTCTGGTTCTCGGATACGACAAGGCCACCGGCAAGGTTAACAGCTGGTCCGGCGCCATCGTGCGATCTGGTGACGCCATGGACGACAACGCCACCAAAACGGAAAAGGCCATCGCCAAGTCTGAAGATTATTACGTTCAGATGGAGAAAATCGCCAGCAATGAACGGATAGCCAACATTGAGGCAAACGTAGACCTGAACATTGCCGAGGCAGAAGCCAACGCTAAAAAGGTGGAGGCCCTACTGGATTCCATTTCATCGACATTTGGAGATTCTACGAAGTTTGCCGGTGACCTTTTCGAGCTCCTTGGCGATGCCGACAGCTTCCGGGATAAGTGGGGTATCGAAAAGCAAATCAAGAAAGAGAACGAGCTTCGTGACGACCAGATGAAGCTACAGAAGAAACTGACCGAGGCTGAAGTGGAGTGGGTTAAGGAAAAAACACGACAACTCCGAAACGGCGATGCCCAGCTTACGATTAAAGCAGACGGCCTTGAGCCCCACCTGGAAGCCATTTGGTGGCAGATCCTCGAGAAGCTGCAGGCAAAGGTGAACGCCGAAGGTGAAGAAATGCTCCTGGGCCTGAAAGGCAACTAACCCCCCACTGAAAAAGGCATACAGCATGACCAGCGAAGAGTTTAAAGAAAGATTTCAACACCACCCACTGGGCTACGTTTTCCAAACAATGGAGGTGGCAACCGACGAGCTTCAGCTAGAGCGTTATCTCAGCATGGCTCACGGAATGATTATGCTTCTGGAATTCCAGGGAAAGTTATCGAAAAAGGACCACGACTTTCTGAAAGAGGCCGCCAAAGGCAACGCAAAACGGAATTACGACAGGCTTCAGAAAACCAACGCGGCAGCGCCGGCCACCAAGCAGTAACCGGTCAATTGTCCGACAAAACACAGTAAATCATAAGCCCCGGGAGTTCCCCGGGGCTTTCACGGACTACTCGCAAAACTCAGAGTATCAACACCCCTCAGCGGGGAACGTTCGATAACCGTACTGACGCAAATCTGCGTCAACTTTCAGCAAAACCCAGCCCGGGCAATTTTTAAAGTTGGGTCGCCTTGTTTTCTTTGCCATTCTTGCGCCTGCTCGATCTTCTCGAACTCAGGCGACAGCGGGAAAGCTGGTTGGTCCGGACGACAGACATAATAGTATTCTGTTGGTGTTTTCATTTTCTCACCTTCCTCATTGTCGCAATCGCAGCTCAGCGCCCAACTTCAGCGAGCGCCCTCATTTCCTGACCCGCTCGGTCCATATTATCAATCATCTGGCCGACATAGTTTTCAACAATGAGACCGCTCAATTCTGAGCCTCCATCTCTGGCTTGCTCAAGGTATACCAGCATCATGAGCAACATGGATCGGGTGTGTTCATGGATCATGTCGATGTTGTTGAAATGCTCGGCGCCGGCATCCTCCACCCTTGACTCATGCGTGGCTTGTGCATCATTTGGTGTGGGCAGAGACTTTGGTTCAGCCTCGTATTGCTTACAAAGCAACTCAGTCTTTCCGCAGGCATCGGATACAAGATCGAACGTGCGCTCAATCATTGCGGCCAGGGTGACCTCTGGGGAGTCACTCTCAAGCATATGATTCAGGTTTTCAGGTTTGTGCAAATAATTCAGCAATGCGTCTGCATCCAACAGGCGCGAACGGCAATCGGTAAGGTAGTCTGAAAATTTGCTCCCTTCTGAATCACTCGCTGCAGATTGCTTTTTTGCCTGCTGGGCAAGCCAAACAACGTGGCCAGTAATCTGAATCTCGGTAGGATCGCCTTTCATGGCATCACCGGAGTAGAGGGCCGCAATGGCTTCAACGAGTTCTTTTGAGAATTTGTTCATGGTCACATTCCTTTTCGATTGTTGGTGAAAAACAAGCGAATCAGGCATGTGGGCCAAGTTGTAGGCCTTTTGGATTTTCGGGAGATAAGAGACTGTTTTGAAAGGAAAAATGGCGGTGGGCCAGGGATTCGAACCCCGGGACGGCTATTAACCGTCGGCGGTTTTCAAGACCGCTGCATTCAGCCACTCTGCCAGCCCACCGTCTTGTCGAAGCATCGGGAAACGCTTCGGCTTGCTGCCTTGTCGACAGCGGGAGGAATGATACCGGATTTGCCCCCTCTGTCAACGCCCTGAAATAAAAACAAAGCAAATTCCGCAACTTCTGATCAGAGCTTATACAAGGTTACCGCGCTTTAATGGAATCCATTCCCTCATTTACTGTCGTAAATGATTGAAAGTTGTGGTTTCGACACTATCATGGTCTACAGTATCCAGTCGCATTAAACGGAGATGACAATGGAGAACAGACAGTACAATTATTCGCAGAACCAGAGCGGCGGCATGATCGCTCGTGGCTCTGCCACGGACGCCATCAGGCCGGAAGCGGTCAAGGTTTTGCGCAACACCTACACCCTGCTGGCCATGACGCTGCTTTTCAGTGCGGTCATGGCAGCTGTATCCATGTCCGTCGGGCTTGGTCGCGGCGCGAGCCTCGTATGCAGCCTGGGCGCCCTGGCGCTTGTTTGGTTTGTCCTGCCACGTACCGCCAACAGCAGTGCCGGTATCGGCGTCGTCTTCGGGTTTACCGGCCTTCTGGGGCTATCACTCGGGCCCACACTGAGCTACTACCTGCAATTGGCTAACGGTGGCCAGATTGTGATGCAGGCTCTCGGAGGAACCGCGCTGGTCTTCTTTGCCCTGTCAGGCTATGTCCTTACCACTAAAAAAGACTTCAGCTTCATGAGAGGCATTCTCGTGGCGGGCCTGGTTGTTGTGCTGGTTGCTGCTCTGGGCTCTATTGTCGCGGCCATGTTTGGCGTTGAGATTACAGCGTTCAGCCTGGCGATCAGTGCTGCCATCGTGTTCCTGATGTCAGGCTTTATCCTGTACGACACCAGCCGCATCGTAAATGGTGGCGAACAGAACTACATCATTGCCACCACAGGCCTGTACCTGAACATTTACAACCTGTTTGTGGCTCTGCTGCACTTATTGTCCGCATTCAGTGGCGACGATTGATCATCGCAAACCTGATGTATTGGAAAACCCCGGCCTATGCCGGGGTTTTTGCTTTAGGTACACTTGCAGGGTTTCCATCAGTCAGCATCCAGTTCCATGCCTCAGCCACTCAGTTACACACTCGTGATTACCGGTGCCCCCTGGGCAACACAGGCTCCCCAGACTGCCCTGTCATTCGCTCAGGCCCTGCTGAAAGCGGGCCACCGTATCGACCGGGTGTTCCTGTATGGTGATGGCGTACACTTGGCGTCGGCCCTGAGCGCTCCTCCCTCCGATGAGCAACACTGGCCGCGACTGTGGTCTGAATTCCTTTCCGGGAACAACATCACAGCGGTCGCCTGCATTGCTTCAGCCCTGCGCCGTGGCATTGTCGATAAGACCGAACAGGCCCGTTACGAACTGACCGCCAGCAATCTCAGGGCACCCTTCGAGATTGCCGGTCTTGGCGAATGGGTAGAGGGTAACCTGAAGTCCAACCGGGTTCTTTATTTTCACGGGGCACACTGACCATGACCACCCTGATTGTGATCGATCAGCCACCCTATGGCTCCTGGACTGGACGAGAAGCGCTGGACATGACCTTCTCTCTGGCAGCCTTCGACCAGCCTGCCGCTATGCTGTTTCTGGGGGCTGGCGTCAACTGGCTGTGCAAAGGCCAGGCCGCCGACGCCGTCGGCCAGAAATCTGTGGAGAAGAATCTCGCTGCGGCCGCCCTGTTCGGCGTTGAACAGATACTGGTGGATTCCCGGGCTTGCGCGAAGTACGGGCTGGAGACCAGCGATTTACTGCCAGGGACTACGGCAGCGGAGTCAATTTCCGAAACCCTGGGCCAGTATAGCCGCGTCGTTTTTGCCGGATAGGACCCTGTCATGCCTGAGAACGTCAACACTACCCTGCACATCATCAACAAGGCTCCGGAACACGCCAGGTTCCGGCATTGTCTGGCATCTGTTCAGCAGGGTGACACGCTACTGCTGATTGAGGATGCGGTGCTCGCACTGCTTGATCGGGAAAGACAGCTGCCAGGGGCGTCTTATGGCCTGGAGACAGACGCGAATGCGCGCGCCGTGGCTAACCGCGTGCCCGCGGAGCAACTGGTCGACTACGCCGGTTTTGTGCAGCTGACCGTCAATCATTCACGAATCATCAACTGGTAAACCATGAGTGCTTCTAATTCGCCTGTGAGAAACAACGAAGGTTTTCTGGAGGACGCGGCCACCTGGACCAATGAGGTAGCCCAGGAAATCGCTCAGGAAGACGACATTGAGTTAACGGAAAAACACTGGGAAATCATATACTTTTTAAGGGGTTTTTATAAACAGCATGAGATGTCGCCACCGTCGAACCGGTTGTTCGTGAAGGCCGTAAGAGAAGCGCTGGGGGACGAGAAAGGCGACAGCATCTATCTGATGACACTGTTCCCCGGAACCCCCGCCAAAACAGCCTGCAGGATTGCCGGACTGCCTCGCCCTACGAATTGCCTCTGAGCCAGTGGAAGATGTCGCGCTGTTACCTGTCCCGCTTTTCGGCTGACCGCGCCTGATTGGCTTGTTGCTCTTCGGCAGCGGCCCCCAGAAAGGTGCTCAGCCCGTTTTCAAACAGGTTCGAACCAAACTTGAGGAACTGGCGAGTGGATTCCCTGGTGGCACCGTCCCAGGCGCTTTGGGGTATCTGCCGGATAGATTCAGCAACCCCTTTCTGAACGCCACTGGTCACCCTCGGCTCAATCTCATTGGCGGTATCAATCAGTTCCTGAATGCGCTCAGCCAGCCATGGCTTTACCACCCAGAACCAGAAACCGAAGAGAACGGCCGTTACGGTGGCCGCTGTCAGTAAAACCTGCGTGAGGATCTGTGCCCAAACTGGCATACGCTATTCTCCCTGGTGTGGTCAGCCCAGTACGGCCTGGGGCAAGCCGGTCATGGCAAGAAACTGAACGAGCCCGGCCACGGCACCAAACAAGCCACCTACGAACATCAGCTGGATTTCTTCCTCCCGGAACGCTGGCCTGAGGATGTCCTGGAACTCTTCCGGGCGCAGGGCTTTCATCTGGCTGGCCAGCACCCCCGCCACGACGGGTGCACGCTCCCGATTGAAAGCGGGATCACTGAATACATCCCGGGTTGCCAGCACCGCTTTCTGATTCATCACGCGCTTGAGCTCGGTGTAACCGGTCATGCCCACAGACACCTGGGCCGCCAGCTTCATGACCATGGAATTGTCGAGCATGGGGCGCAGGTGTTTCTGGATGATGGCGCGGGTACGGTCACCATGCTGACCGTTGATCATGGCATCGGCGACTTTCTCCACCGTGATCAATTCCTCCGCCACCAGGCGCGCCCAGATATCGCTGATTTCATCCTGTCGACGCAGGAACAGCCCCTGCAACTGCCAGAACAATACCCGGCGCGGGCGCACCGGTGCAAAGATCAGGTTGATGGCAATCCAGTTAGTGATAAAGCCAATAAAAAAGCCGCCTACCGGCAGTAACCAGGGCTGGGGGTAGAACACCGAAACCGGCGCCAGCACCGCGCCCATCAAGGCACCGATAATCGCGCCCCGATTAATGACCGACCTGAGTTCAACCGCACCGGCCTGCTGGAATATACGATTCATCAGGTCCGGATGGTTCTGAAGCTCCCGACTCAACAGAGCCTTGAGATCGACCAGCTCATCCAGGTCGTCACCAAAATCCTCCACCAGTTCTTCTACCCGATTGGGTAACTGTTGCCGTGCCCACTGATAGATCCGGGCACGAACAAACAGCGGCAGGTTATCCCAGAGCACTGGCTGGATTTCATACATGACCTCGTCAATGTACTCATCCATACGGGGCGTTACCTGAGCCACCACCTGTTCCACAATGCGGTTGGGCTCCAGCTTCTGGTACACAGAATTCAGGTCGCCAAACTTCTGCAGTGTGCGATCAATGCAGATGTGGGCCATTTTCTCGGCCTTGCGCGGAATCACCCCTTGCCAGCCAATAACCCCAACGCCGATGAACCGGACAGGATGAAAGGACATCTGAATGGCGAGCCAGTTAGTGAACCATCCCACCACGGCAGCCATTACAGGCACGGACACAAGAGCAAGGTCAGTCAAGCGTTACCCCGAAATCAAGAAAAGCGTTCGCTCACACGGCACGGATAATACCCGGGCTTTGATTCTGTTTATGTGACCGATAATGAAGTATTGCGCTTAACAGGCCATTGGCCGTGTAGCCAGACAAGGCGGGTGTTTCTGGCAGCCGCCAGAGAAGGGGCGACTGCCGGAGGAAGGGTGCAACTTACTGATAGTAAGCGTTTTCGGTATTCGAGTGGTCTGTCACATCACGCACCGCGGAGATTTCAGGTACGCGTTCCTTCAGGGTCTTCTCGACACCCTGCTTCAGCGTAAGGCTGACCGCAGAGCAGCCCTGGCACCCGCCACCAAAGCGCAACACCGCAACCGATTCGTCAACAATCTCAACCAGCGAAACATCACCGCCATGAGCTGCCAGGTTGGGATTGATTTCAGAGGCCAGCACGTAGTTCACACGATCCGGCAGGGGCGCATCATCAGCCACCTGCGGCACCTTGGCATTAGGCGCTTTGATGGTCAGTTGCCCGCCCATCTGATCCTTTGAATAGTCGACATAGGCGTCTTCCAGGAACGGCACCGAATTATGGTCCAGATACAGAGTAAACTTCTCCAGGTTGACCTGCTCATCGGTTGGCACAACTTCATTGGGCGGACAGTATGCCAGACAGGTTTCTGCGTTGCGGGTGCCGGGCTGGGTCACGAAAATGCGTACGCCCATACCTTCAACGTCCTGCTTTTCAATCAGTTGCGCAAGATAATCCCTTGCGGAATTAGTCACAGTTACCAGAGCCATGCTTCCTACCTGTTATCAAGTGTGACTGACATTTTATGAAAGATCGCCGGAACATAAAAGACCAAGTAAAATAGTCGGGCATTAATGGGGTAATCAGTTTCCCTTATCCCAACGGCGGACAGGCAAAACGGAACTTGATAATGATCATCCGTACTAAGACGCCTTTCAGCATTTTTGCTATGATCCCGCGCCAAAACGTAAAACACGACGTTAATAACGACACCCGGAAGAGTTTTCTATGACCGATCGCAATACACGCCTGGAACAGCTGCACCAAGCCCTCAAGGAGCGGATTGTCATTCTTGATGGTGGCATGGGCACCATGATCCAGAACCAGAAACTGGATGAGGCTGCATTCCGGGGCGATCGGTTCAAGGATTACGAACGGGAGGTTCAGGGCAACAATGATCTGCTGAACCTTACCCAGCCTGCCCTGCTCCGCAACATCCATGCAGAGTACCTGGACGCAGGCGCCGACATTATCGAGACCAACACCTTCAACTCCACCAAGCTGTCGCAGGCCGACTACGGTCTGGAAGAGTTGGCCAGGGAACTGAACGTGGCTGCGGCAAAGCTGGCACGGGAAATTGCCGACGAGTTCACCGCGAGGAATCCCCAAAAGCCACGTTTTGTAGCCGGTGCCGTGGGTCCCACCTCACGCACCGCTTCTATTTCACCGGATGTGAACAATCCCGGTTACCGGAACGTGGATTTCCAGACTCTGGTCGACAATTACTACGAGGCAGTTTCCGGCCTGGTTGAAGGTGGTTCAGACCTTATTCTCATTGAAACTGTTTTCGACACCCTGAACGCCAAAGCAGCAATCTACGCGACTCAGCAGTTCTTTATAGACAGTGGTATTGAGCTGCCGATCATGATTTCCGGCACCATCACCGACGCCTCTGGCCGAACCCTGTCCGGCCAAACCACTGAAGCCTTCTACAACTCGGTTGCCCACGCTAAACCGATTTCCGTGGGCCTGAACTGTGCACTTGGCGCGGACGCGCTGCGGCCTTATGTGGAAGAAATGTCGAACAAGGCCGAAACCTACGTATCGGCCCACCCCAACGCCGGGCTGCCCAACGAGTTTGGTGAATACGACCAGACCCCGGAGGAAATGGCCGAGATCATTGAAGGCTTTGCCAAAGACGGCTTTCTCAACATCATTGGCGGCTGTTGCGGTTCGCGCCCGGACCATATTGAAGCCATCGCCAGGGCCGTGGCCAAGTATCCGCCCAGACAGATCCCTGATCGCCCGAAAGCACTCAGGCTCTCCGGCCTGGAACCGTTTACCGGTGACGAAAACACCCTGTTCATCAACGTGGGTGAACGCACCAACGTAACCGGCTCCAAGCGCTTCCTGCGACTGATCAAGGAAGAACAGTATGAAGAAGCCCTGAGCGTTGCCCGGGACCAGGTTGAGAATGGCGCCCAGATCATCGATATCAACATGGACGAGGGCATGCTGGATTCCAGGGAGGTGATGGTTATCTTCCTGAACCTGGTGGCCTCTGAACCGGACATTTCCCGCGTGCCGATCATGATCGACTCGTCCAAGTGGGATGTGATCGAAGCGGGTCTTCGCTGTATCCAGGGCAAAGCCGTGGTGAACTCCATCAGCCTGAAAGAAGGCGAAGAAGAGTTCATCAAACGTGCGAGGGACTGTATGCGCTACGGCGCTGCCGTGGTGGTGATGGCCTTTGACGAAGACGGCCAGGCCGATACCTTCGAACGCAAGACTGAAATCTGCAAACGCTCCTATGATGTGCTGACCGGCATCGGCTTCAACCCGGCTGACATTATTTTTGATCCCAACATCTTTGCCATTGCCACCGGCATTGAAGAGCACAACAACTACGCGGTGGACTTTATCAACGCCACGCGCTGGATCCGGGAGCACTGCCCCCACGCCTCTATCTCCGGCGGCGTCAGCAACGTCTCGTTCTCATTCCGCGGCAACGATGCGGTACGTGAGGCCATCCACTCGGTTTTCCTGTATCACGCGGTCAAGGCCGGCATGAATATGGGCATCGTGAATCCGGGCCAACTGGTGATCTACGACGAAATAGAGCCGGACCTGAAAGAACTGGTGGAAGACGTGGTTCTGAACCGCCGGGATGATTCCACCGATCGCCTGCTTGAGGCGGCCGAAAAGTTCAAAGGCAAAGGCGGCCAGGCCAAAGAAGAAGATCTCGCCTGGCGTGAGTGGCCCGTTGAGAAGCGCCTGGAGCATGCCCTGGTTAAAGGCATTACCAGTTACATCATCGACGACACGGAAGCCTGCCGTCAGAACGCCAGCCATCCCATTGAAGTGATCGAAGGCCCTCTGATGGCCGGCATGAACGTGGTCGGCGATCTGTTCGGTGACGGCAAGATGTTCCTGCCCCAGGTGGTCAAGAGCGCCCGGGTAATGAAGCAGGCCGTGGCCCACCTGATTCCCTACATCGAAGCAGAGAAAACTGAAGACCAGCAGGCCAAGGGCAAGATACTGATGGCCACGGTCAAGGGCGACGTACACGACATTGGCAAGAACATTGTTGGCGTTGTCCTGCAGTGCAACAACTACGAGGTAATCGACCTTGGCGTGATGGTGCCCTGTGAAAAGATTCTGGAAACAGCCCGAAAAGAAAATGTCGACATGATTGGCCTGAGCGGCCTGATCACACCGTCACTGGATGAGATGGTGCACGTAGCGCGTGAAATGCAGCGACTGGACTTCAATATCCCGCTGATGATTGGTGGTGCCACCACCTCGAAAGCCCACACAGCAGTCAAAATCGAGCCCCAGTACAAGAACGACATCGCCCTTTACGTTTCTGATGCATCCCGCTGCGTGAACGTAGCGTCCCAGCTGTTGAGCAAGACCGCGAAGCCCGCTTTCGTTGAAGCAGCTCGCACCGAATATGACGAAATTCGTGAACGCCGTAAAAACCGTGGTGACCGCACCAAGCTGGTGTCGCTGAAAGAAGCCCGTGCCCGTGCACCGGAAATCGATTTCGAGAACTACCAGCCGCCCAAGCCCGCATTTACCGGTGTCCGGGTCTTCGAGGACTATGATCTGAAGGAACTGGTGGACTACATCGACTGGACACCGTTCTTTATTTCCTGGGACATTGCCGGCAAATACCCGGCCATTTTCGACGACCCGAAAAGAGGCGAAGCCGCACGTACCCTGTTTGACGATGCCCAGAAACTACTGAAACAGATGATCGGGGATCAGCGGATCTCGGCAAGAGGCGTTGTTGGGTTCTGGCCCGCCAATCGTCGGGGTGATGACATTGTCGTGTACACCGATGAATCCCGGACCGAAGAGCTCACTACCCTGCACCACCTGCGTCAGCAGGATGAGAAAGCTCCGGGCAAGCCAATGATGGCGCTGTCAGATTTCGTGGCGCCGGAGAGTCTGCACCTGGGCGATTATGTCGGAGGCTTTGCGGTGACCACAGGCATCGGCGTGGACGAACTGACCGCTGAGTTCAAAAACGCCCACGACGACTACAGCGCTATTATGGTGCAGGCCCTGGCAGACCGCTTGGCCGAAGCCTTTGCCGAACGCATGCACGAACGGGTGCGCAAGGAATTCTGGGGTTATGCCACCGATGAACAGATGGCCAACGAGGACCTGATCAAGGAGCGCTACCGTGGTATCCGCCCGGCCCCCGGCTACCCTGCCTGCCCGGACCATACCGAAAAGGCCACTTTGTTCAAACTGCTGGATGCCACCGCCAACACCAGCCTCCAGCTAACGGAGCATTTCGCCATGTATCCAACCGCAGCGGTCTCCGGTTGGTACTTCGCCCACCCGGAAGCCAAATACTTTGCCGTTGGCAAAATTGGCGTTGATCAGGTTGAGGACTATGCTGAACGCAAAGGCCTGACCAAGGCTGAGGCTGAACGCTGGTTGATGCCAAGCCTGGCGTACGATCCGGCGGAATAACCTGAGGCGTATTCCATGAATGACGTGACCGAAAACAACAATAACAATGAACGCCCCCGCAGCCCGGGGGTTCTGAAGATCATGCAAAGCATCCTTGCCGGCGCTTTCGGTGTGCAGTCTGACAAGCGCCGCCAGGAAGACTTTTCACACCACAGCCCGCTGCCCTATATCGTTGCCGGCGTTCTGTTTACCGTCGCGTTTGTGGGCGGGCTGATCATCGTGGTCAAACTGGTATTGGCCGGGCAGTAGCCTACTGCCCGGATACCCAGACCACCGCAAAGGCCACTGCCAGCAGCACGAGCAATACCGCCGCCACTGCATCGGCCTGACTGTCTGATTGCACGGATTTTTTCATGGCACTTCCTCCTTCCTACCCGAAGTTGTTGTTTTTCTGGCTTTCCCGATCAAGTAAAGCAGCAAATTGACATTCGTCCAGTTCCGGCGGCGATCACTTATCACCTGAATCGATAATGTTATGTTGAAATAATCATTTTGAGAATAAAAACACGATGGTATCCTGCCTCGCAGGAATAAGGCCCGGTCCATGAAACCCGGCCGTAAATTTTAGCTCTTCTGATGTAGCAGGCAGGACGTTCCACTATGTACGTTTATGATGAGCACGACCGGCAGATAGCCGCAGAGCGTGTTGCCCAATTCCGTGACCAGACCGAGCGCGCCCTTGCTGGTGAGCTGTCTGAAGAGGAATTCCTTCCACTTCGACTGCAGAACGGGCTTTATGTTCAGCGTCTCGCACCCATGCTCCGTATCTGTATCCCTTACGGCATGCTTCGCTCCGAGCAGCTCCGCCGTTTGGCACGCGTAACCCGGGACTATGATAAAGGCTACGCTCATTTCACCACCCGCACCAACATCCAGCTGAACTGGCCGAACCTGGAAGACGTGCCCGATATCCTGGCTGAGCTGGCGGAAGTGGAAATGCACGCAAATCAGACCAGCGGTAACTGCATCCGGAACACCACCACGGACCCGTTCTCCGGTGTCCAGGTGGACGAAATTGCTGATCCTCGCCCCTACTGCGAGATTATTCGCCAGTGGTCGACATTCCACCCGGAATTTGCGTTTTTACCACGTAAATTCAAAATTGCCGTGAATGCCTCTGAACACACGGATCGTGCGGCTATCCGGGTCCATGACATCGGCTTGCAGCTGGTGCGCAATGACCAGGGCGAACTCGGCTTCCGGGTGCACGTCGGTGGCGGACTTGGCCGTACCCCCATGGTTGGCCCGGTCATCCGCGACTTCCTGCCGGAACTGGATCTGCTGACCTACCTGGAAGCCATTGTCCGGGTTTACAACCGCTACGGCCGCCGTGACAACAAGTTCAAGGCGCGTATCAAGATTCTCGTTAAGGCACTGAGCCCGGAAGGCTTCGCCGAGAAAGTGGAAGCAGAGTGGGCCCACATCAAGGACTCTCCTTCAAGGCTGACACCGGAGGTGGTGACCAAATTCCAGGGCTACTTTACTGAGCCGTCCTATGATGCACTGGACAATGCCACCGACCTGCTGGCAACGCAGCGCTTTGAGAACCGTGAGTTCGACAAGTGGCTGACCCACAACGTCAACAGTCACAAAAAGCCCGGCTACGCCATTGTGACCCTGACACTCAAGAAGACCGGTACGCCCCCGGGGGATGTCACCGACTTCCAGTTGGAGCAGATTGCCGACCTTGCGGATGAGTACAGCTACGGCGAAGCCCGGGCCACTCACGAGCAGAATGTGGTGCTGGCAGACGTCCGCCAGGATCGGCTGTTTGAGCTCTGGCAAAAGCTTGTGCCTTTGGGCTTCGCAACGGCGAACCTGAACACACTGAACGACGTTATCTGCTGCCCCGGCGGCGATTTCTGCGCCCTGGCCAACGCCAAGTCGATTCCTGTGGCTGAAGCAATCCAGCGTCGTTTTGATGACCTGGACTTCCTGTACGACCTCGGTCCCATCGACCTGAACATTTCAGGCTGCATGAACGCCTGTGGCCACCACCACGTGGGCAATATTGGTGTTCTGGGCGTCGACAAGAAAGGCGAAGAGTTCTATCAGATCAGCCTGGGTGGATCGTCACACCACGACGCCACCATCGGCAAGATTCTGGGGCCGTCCTTCGCTCGTGAGGAAATGCCAGAGGTCATCGCCAAGCTGATCAATGTTTACGTAGAAAACCGGACGGAAGAGGAAACCTTCCTGGACACCTATCGCCGGGTCGGTCTGGATCCTTTCAAGGAGCGGGTATATGCCTGATGTAATTGCCGCTGACGGCACGATTCGTAATGACGACTGGGTTGTGGTGCCCCGCCCTGCGGCGGGTGAATCCATGGATATTCCTGAAGATAAGCCGGTCTTGATTCCGGCAGATCTGTGGCTGGCCGGCCATGAGCACTTTGCCGCAAAGCCCTCAGTGGGTGTCTGGTTTGACAGCCACGATGAGCCGGAATTGCTTGGCGAGAAAGTGAATGAATTGCCACTGATCGCGGTGAATTTCCCGCGCTTTGTCGATGGCCGTGGTTACAGCATTGGCCGTTTGCTGCGTGAACGGTTCGGGTACCGCGGCGAGCTGCGAGCCATTGGCGATGTTCTGCTTGACCAGCTTCAGTTCATGAAGCGCTGTGGCTTTGACAGCTACGTACTGCGCGCTGACAAGGACATTGCAAAGGCACCGAAGTGCCTGAGCTTCTTCACCCAGACCTACCAGGCTGCGACCGACACGGACCAGCCCCTGTTCCGCCGCCGGGCCTCCTGAGACCAATCACCAGCGCATGAGTCGTCATGCGCTGGTGTTCAGTTCTGGTTTACTGCATTTTTTGATTCCGAAACGCACTCAACACTTTCCAGACGGTATGTTCCAGCGCCGCGCTGGTAGCCAAACCGAGCTTTTCCGGCAGTGTACGTTTGCGCTGGAAAGACACTGAGATCACGTCTCCCCGCTCACAAGCCTCAATCAGGTATTCGTCAGACGTTTTGATCTCATCGATCAGCTTCACGTCCAGAGCGCGCTTGCCGAACCAGATATCTCCATTGGCAACCGCCTGAATATCCAGATCCGGACGCCGCTCACTCACATACTCCTTGAACAGGACATGGGTATCCTCCAGGTCCTCGAGGAATTTCTGGCGTCCCTTATCGGTATTCTCACCAAAGACTGTCAGCGTTCGCTTGTGTTCACCCGCGGTGAGCACCTCAAAGTCAACGTCGTTCTTTTTCAGGAACCGGTGGAAGTTCGGGAGTTGCGCCACCACCCCGATGGAACCGAGCACGGCAAACGGCGAAGCAATAATGCGATCAGCCACGCAGGCCATCATATAGCCGCCGCTGGCCGCAACCTTGTCGACACAAGCAGTCAGCTTGATGCCCTTGCTGCGAATCCGGTCCAGCTGGGCTGCCGCCAGGCCATAGGCATGAACCAGACCACCGCCGCTCTCCAGGCGGATAACCACTTCGTCCGTTTCCGGATTGGCGACACCGAGAACCGCCGACACTGAACGCCGCAGGGTATCGGTATCGCTGGCTTTAATGTCACCGTCGAAATCGAGCACGTAAACCCGCGCCGTTTTCTCTTCGGTAGCGTCAGGTTCTGGCTGCTTCTTCGCGGCTTTCTTTTCAGCCTTGTCCTCTTTTTTCTTTTTCTTCTGCCAAGCCTTTCGTTCCTGGTCTGTCATCAACCTGGCCTGGATTGACTCTCTGAGCCGGCGATACTGATCGTTCAGCTTGCGTATTTTCAGCTCACCCTCACCTTCGTGATCGTCCCGGTCTTTCTGGGTTGCCGAGACAATGATGGACACGAGCACAATCGCCGCCACCACGAAAGTCGCCACCTTGGCGAGAAACAGGCCGTATTCGGTCAGAAATTCCAAAATGCAGTCTCCACACGTATTTGCAAACCCCGAAGTGTACCGCCTCGGCACAGGCCTGATAAGCCCGCGATAAAATTAAAACAAGCGTTCGATCAAGCTTGACACGAACCGGCTCTAACCATAAAGTCGGATTGCGAGGTTGGCGCTACCCCGGCTGCTGTACAGGCTGCCTCTGCCAGGGATCACTAGTCGTCACCACCATGACAAGACAACCATCAAAAAGGGTAAAACAATGTCTGTAGCTCAGGTATTTGAAAAACTCGAACAGAACTTCAACGCAGACGCAGCACAGGGCCTGGACCTGGTATTCCAGTTCGACATCGAAGACGACAAGACTTACCACCTCGTGATCAATGACGGCACCTGCAAGCTGCACGAAGGCGCACACGACGATCCTTCTGTTACCCTGATCATGAACTCTGAAACCCTGCAGGGTATCGTCTCTGGCGAGACCGACGGCATGCAGGCGTTCATGGCTGGTCAGCTACGCGCCGAAGGCGACATGATGCTGGCAACCAAGCTGGGTGAACTGTTCAACATGGGCTGAGCCCGGTTAAACACCAGCTATAAAAAAACCTGCGCAAACCGCAGGTTTTTTTATGCCATTCAGAAATTCGGGCCACCCTGGCGTCTACAGACCGACGTCATCCAGCGAACTCTGAGCCAGCTTGAGCAGGTCTACATTCCTGTCTTCCCGCCGACCGACGCCTTCAATGTAGTACTCGAGCGAGGTGAGCGCATCCGCCAGCGCTTCCAGAACCTGAGACGCAGGGGCTTCGCGCGCATCCAGCAGGCGCTCCTGAATAGACGTCGCGACCCTGGCAATGACGTCCGCTGCGATCGGGTCGTCCACCATTTGCAAGCCACCCCAGATACTGCGCAGTGTCCCCGGCAGATTGGCCAGATGAAGCTTGTCGTAATCGGATTCGATAAATGCTGTGATCGCTCGCTTGGCAAGGGTCAACGCACTACGGGCCTCATCCGCCACAACCCAGATGGCTTCCTGCAGGTACACGGATTCGTCCCGGCTCCGTTCTGCGCCGGCAAGGGCGTCGGTCTCTGAGGTGATGCCGCGAGTGACAATCTGCATGACGGCATCTTCCACCCCCAGCACGGAATCCGCCAGACGATAGAGCTCCTCCTCCGCCGGCAGGCGGTTTTCCTCTTCCCATTTACGCAGTTTGGCCGCTTCTTCACGGGAAATACTGGCCAGGCGGTTCAGATCGAGCATCACCAGCGTATTGGCCAGGCGCTCCAGAGTATCGGCAATCGAGGCAAGTTCGGCCAGATCCGGTTCTATTCCGCGCTCAATGATGTCCAGCTTGTCTTTCAGCTGATTAAGCTCTTCCTGCAAGGCTTCAGACAGGGATTTGAGCACGTCCGTGCCAGGGCCATAGAGGCGCCGGGAATGAGCCTCAAGAAGTGCGTCCGGGAATTCGGCAGGACCGAGCTGATAAGCAGAGAGTACCCGCGTCACCTCAGGGTTGGCTGAGCCACTGCGGTAAAGCAGATAGATCAGATCTTTGATCAGCGATTCGGGGGCATCCTTGGCGGTAGCTACCTTGCCGACATATACCACTTCCCGAGCGTATTTCTCGATTCGCATCAGCAGACGCTTGCGGGCCTTGCTAAAGCCCATGGCACGATCCAGCATGGTATCGGAGACCAACGCCAGCAGGCACCACATCTGCCCCATAGGCGCTCCCTGACACAGCCGTGCGAGACCACGGGCAGCCCTGGCAATGAGCTTCTTGCTAACCGCTTCGTTGCGCTCGCGGAGAATGCCGAGCAGTGCCACCTGGAAGGTCAGGCGCATGCGACGGGCCAGGATTTCATATTCAGACTCTGCATCATCCATGGGCCTGAGCCCCAGATCGCTGCAAAAGTCCGGGCGCTCCTTGATGTCGATATCAAAGAAGCAGGATTCGGGATAAGGTTTCTCACGACGGGCTTCACGCAGATCATTGATCACGGGCAGCAGCAGCTCGGGATGATCTTCACGTTGCTGATGGTAGTACTCGACGTAACGGCGGAGAATGAACAGCGCGCTGTTAAGTGCTGTCAGCAGTATATTCTTGTCGTCGTTGGCACCAACCGGAACATCATTGGCGAGATTAACCGCTTCCTGGCAAAGCAGGGTTCCGCCCCGGAGCTCCACCAGAATGAAGATTCCCCGAAGCTGGTTCAGGTAATCAACACAGTTCTGCAGATCTTCCCCGCTCTCGCGGTTTTCCTGAAAGCGCTCAAGGCTGGATTCTGCCTGCTTGATGGTCTGTTCGATTTCACTTTTGACCAGATCAAACGACTGCGATTTCGTCGCCAGAGACGATTGAACCATAAACGCTTCCTGTTAATTTGCGGAGACTACCGCATCCTGTTCATGAACTGCAGCCTGCATACGGGCAGGTCCTTCCTGTTCAGCGAGGCAGCCCTTGCCCATACCTGAACGGTTCGCAAAAAACTGGCGAACTTATCATTACTTATAACACAAAACTCAAGTAGCTCAAGAAAGCCGGAATGTAACAAATGGTACAGCTGAACGTGGTTCTCATTCTGTTGCCTGCAACCGGGACCACACCGTTTCTCCGGCCTGCTTCTCCATCATCGCCATGAACTCATCATGGGCCGAGGCTTCATCACTGGAGGCCCGAACCACCGCCAAAGGCGCGCGCTCACCGGAGATTCGGCGAATACCGCCATCGCCACCTTCATCGCCGGAGCCGGCATCCAGGGAAAGCGCGGTCTGGCCGCCGGTCATCAGCAGATAGACGTCTGCCAGGATCTCGGCGTCCAGCAATGCCCCGTGAAGGTCACGGTTGGAGTTATCCACTCCATAACGCTTGCACAGGGCGTCGAGATTGTTTTTCTGGCCCGGGTGCTTTTTCCTGGCAATGGCCAGTGAATCGACAATGCCGCAATGGTCTGCTGTTTTCCGAACCGGTTTCAGACGGGCGAATTCGGAGTCCATGAAGCCCACGTCGAACGCGGCGTTATGGATGACCAGCTCTGCACCCTTGATGAACTCAAAGAACTCGTCGGCAACCTCCGCAAACTTTGGCTTGTCGGCCAGAAATTCATTGGTGATACCGTGAACGGTGATAGCCTCCGCTTCTACCTCCCGCTCAGGGTTAATGTATACGTGATAGTTGCGACCGGTCAGCTCGCGCTCGATCACTTCCACACAACCAATTTCGATAATGCGGTGACCTTCGTTCGGATCAATACCCGTGGTTTCGGTATCCAGTACGATCTGTCTCATGCAACTGCGCTCTCACTCACTGCTCATTAATCGGTTTTCCAGGGGCCAGGGTTCAGGCCCCGTTCAGTTCGCGGACTCCGCGGTTGGCCAACTCATCCGCCAACTCGTTATCAGGATGCCCTGAATGACCCTTCACCCAATGCCAGTTAACGGTGTGCCGGGCAGTTTCAGCATCGAGCTCCTGCCACAGATCCGCATTCTTGACCGGTTTCTTTGCCGAGGTTTTCCAGCCATTGCGCTTCCAGCCGCTCATCCATTCGGTAATGCCCTTGCGCACGTATTGTGAGTCCGTATACAACTCCACCTGGCAAGCGCGCTTGAGCTCCCTTAAGCCTCGAATGGCCGCCATCAGCTCCATTCGGTTGTTGGTGGTTTGCAACTCGCCACCGTGCATGGTCTTGCACGCATCGCCATAGCGCAACACAACACCCCACCCCCCGGGGCCCGGGTTACCTTTACAGGCTCCGTCGGTATACATCACTACCTTACCAGCCATTACTGCTCCTGTTCTGTTCCACGCCTGTCCACCCTGCCTGAGCTATGGCTGGCACAGCCACTGGATACCCCCACGGTTCCGGGCAAAGAAATCACCTTGCTCTTGCGCCAGGATGCCCTGGTCCGGATCCCGGCGTATTCGCGTTTGCGCGCAAGGATACAGTAATAGGCGCCCGTGGGCAGTAAATGAGGGCGGCTACTGGCGGCCAAACGCTGCCGTCTTCCGGATGCCCCGTGTTTTCGCTGCAGCGGAAGGGTACAGAAATAGGTGCCACTGTTTTCCAGCTCGAACCCCAGCAACCTGAGCCAGTCCTCCATTCGTGATCGCATCAGGAACCGACCACCCCAGGGGCCAAACCGATGGCGGGAAACCAGCCTGCGTGCGCCCCAGAGACTGAGGGGGTTGAACCCAACCAGAGCGATGCGCCCCTCACCTCGCAATACACGGGCGGACTCGCGAAGTACCTGGTGCGGATCCGGAGAGAAATCGGCCGTATGATGAAGGATCACAAGATCCATGGAATCACCGGGAAACGGCAGCTCGTCGGCGTCACAAACCGCCACGCCCTCTGGCATATGGGCATGCCAGGCCGGGCAGGTAATAATCTTCTGGGCAAAATCGGTACCACTCGCCAAAGGCAATCGGTGACTCAGGCCGACCTGAAGTTGTCTTGCCCCCGTAAGGCCTTGCAGTTCCTTATCAAGCACCGCTCTCTGGCTGGCCAGCAGGGAGCGGCCGAGGGGGGTCTGCACCCAACGCTCAAAGCTCTCATGTCGTGCTGAATAGTCAATCACGCCGCTGGTTGTCACGCTGGCTCCCCTACCCGATCCACTAAAGGCTTGATTGCTCGCGCAACCTGCCGCTCCTTGGGCTGTACCCGTTGTTGCATTATCATAACAGGCACATTCATTGAACACATGGGGTGGCCACCTTGCGCATTCATCCGGTTCCGGCATTCTCAGACAACTATATCTGGTGCCTTACCAACCTTGAGTCCGGCAAGACCCTGATAGTCGATCCCGGCCAGGCAAAGCCGGTACTGGACTATCTCAGTGACAGCGGTTTCTCAGCAGACACCATCCTGCTCACCCATCACCACCCGGATCACACCGGCGGCGTGAAAGAGCTTCAGCAACAGTATCCGGACATCCGTATTGTTGGGCCGACGGATTCACCCTTCAAGGGTGCCACAAACACGGTCCATGCCGGCGATGAAGTCGTCTGGGAAGGCATCACGTTCGATGTCCTGGCAGTTCCCGGCCATACACTGGATCATATTGCCTATTACAGCGACACCCAGGTAAATGACAACCCCGTTCTATTCTGCGGCGACACACTGTTTGTCTGCGGCTGCGGACGACTGTTCGAAGGCACACCGGAGCAGATGCATACCTCGCTCCAGACCCTGCGGGACCTTCCGGATAACACTGCAGTATACTGTGCTCATGAATACACCCTGGCAAACCTTCGCTTCGCCCGTCACTGGCTACCCGAAGATAAGGCGTTGGCCGAGTTTGAGAACGCCTGCAAAGACCTTCGGGAACGGGGTAAGCCAACCGTGCCGACCACGATCGGCCAGGAGAAACAGCTGAATCCATTCCTTCGGTGGGATGATGCCATGGTCATAGAGGCCGCCGAGAATTACAGCACCACACACCGCCTTGCCACCGGCTCGGATTGTGCGGTTTTTGCAGCCGTGCGCCACGGCAAGGATAACTTCTGAGCGTGCGGGCGGTCACTGCTTAACAATTTATCTCACAGCCGTAACATGGCTCGGCTTGACCGCCCGGAAAACGCTCCCATAGAATTTCGAGCAATTATCGAACGTAACCTGTTAAATATGCCGGCTATTTTTACAGATACCCGCCGGCTCCACCCGGAACCCTGTGTTTATGCCGGTAAAACGACTGCCCTTCATCCTTCTCGCGTCAACCCTTTTCAGCGGCTGCAGTACCAGTCAGATCGCCGAAAACTGGCATACACCTTCGGCCTGGTTCGGGACCGAGGAAGAGAATCAGCAAAAAGACCCCCTGGACTCACAGCAAGTGGTTGTTGCCAAGGGCGATGAGGACCTCAAGGCTGACGTCGCTGCCGGCAATGGAGAGGACAGTGCCAGCGGGGCACCATTAGATGACGCCATCTCCCCGGAACTTCAGGCCAAGGCCCAGCAAGCTCGGGAAAAACTGGACAATCCCGCCCGACAATCCGACGCATCCACCAGAACAGACGATCTGTGGTCACGACTTCGCGCCGGTTTCACCATGGACCACTCCGTCGACAATGCCAGGGTACAGGCTCAATTGGACTGGTACGTGCGCCACCCCCGTTACATCGATCGCGTGGTGGAAAGAGGCTCCCGGTACCTGCATTACATTATCAATGAAACCGAAAAACGCGGCCTGCCCAGCGAACTGGCTCTGTTGCCAGTGGTAGAAAGCGCCTTTGATCCTTTTGCCTACTCCCACGGTCGCGCTGCCGGGCTTTGGCAGTTCATCCCGTCTACCGGCAAATACTTCGGGCTGACCCAAAGCTGGTGGCATGATGACCGACGGGACGTGATTGCGGCTACCGATGCTGCCCTGACTTACCTGGAGCGCCTGGCCAACCGGTTCGATGGCGATTACACCCTGGCCCTGGCCGCTTATAATTCCGGGGGCGGGACCGTATCCAGCGCCATGCGTCGTAACCGCAACGCCGGAAAATCCACAGATTACTGGTCTCTGACATTACCGACGGAGACCCGCCACTATGTGCCCAAACTGATTGCCCTGGCAAAAATTTTCGACGATCCGAAAGCCCACGGTATCGACCTGCCACCATTAAAAGACGAACCGTATTTCGAAGTGGTGGATACCGGCTCCCAGCTGGATCTGGCCCAGGCCGCAGAATTAGCCGGCGTGGATATTGATGAAATCTATCTGCTGAACCCGTCCTACAATCGCTGGGCAACCAATCCGGATGGCCCCCATCGCTTGCTGGTACCCAAGCAACAGGCCGAGGCATTCCAAACCGCACTGGCAGAGTTCCCAAGCGAACAGCGTGTATCCTGGCAGAACTATAAAGTCCGCAAGGGTGACAGCCTGAACACTATTGCCCGCAAGTTCTCCACTACCCCATCGGTCATTCAACAGGTCAACAAACTCAACAGTGACCTGATCCGGATTGGCCAGCAACTGCTGATTCCGTCTTCCACCAAGGGCTCCGACGCCTATGCGCTAAGCCAGGCCCAGCGACTGGAGCGAACACAGGATCGCAAGCGCAGCGGCAACAAGATACGGTACACCGTGCGCCGGGGCGATACCTTCTGGGATATCGCCAGGGAGCACCGGGTTTCGGTTCGGGAAGTGGCTGCCTGGAATGGCATGGCACCGGGAGACCCCCTGATTCCAGGCAAGGAGCTGGTGATCTGGTCGAAAACTTCAAAGCCGACCATGGTAGCTTCGAATACCCGGGGCAAGGCCATGGTGCGCAAGGTAGGATACCGGGTTCGCAGCGGCGACTCCCTGTCCGCCATCGCCAGCCGGTTTTCGGTGAATGTGCGTGACATCGCATCATGGAACGATCTTAATACGGACCGTTATCTCCAACCCGGCCAAAGTCTGGTACTCTACGTGGACATAAGAAACAGTCCGTAACGTGCGAGAACCATGACAAAAAAACCAGAAGCACCCTTGCTGACCAGAATTACCGCGACGCTGGCTCTGGCAGCGTCTGCCTGTTTCGCCTCAGCCGATGAAGGCGTCACCGAAAACCCCACTCCTGTGCATGGCATCGCCATGCACGGTGAACTGAAGTACCCTGCGGATTTCAGTCACTTCGACTACGTCAACCCGGAGGCCCCGAAAGGCGGCGAACTGAAGTTATCTGTGGTTGCCAACGGCTTCGATAGTTTTAACCCCTTTGTCATCCGGGGCATCTCTGCGGCGGGTATTAACGCATACGTGTACGATACCCTTCTGGAGTCTTCTGCCGACGAGCCGTTTTCCGAATATGGGCTGATTGCCGAGTCCGTTGAAGTGCCGGAAGACCGCAGCTTTGTCATCTTCAATCTGAATAAAGAGGCCCGCTTCCAGGACGGTGAACCAATCACCGCTGAAGACGTGGAGTTTTCCTACCGGATTCTGACCACCGAAGGCCACCCGTTTTACCGCAACTACTACGCGGATGTAGACAAGGTCACCATTGAAAACAGTCACCGGATCCGCTTTGACTTTGCGCAAACCAACAATCGGGAACTGCCCCTGATTCTTGGCCAGATGCCCGTCCTGCCAGAACATTTCTGGCAGGATCGAGAGTTTGAAAGCAGCGGCCTGACCATCCCGGTGGGCAGTGGCCCTTACCGGATTGCCTCTTTTGATGCCGGCCGTTCGGTTACCTATCAAAGAGTCGACGACTACTGGGCCAAAGATCTGGGTGTACGCAAAGGCCGGTTCAACTTCGACACCATTTCCTACGAGTACTACAACGACGACACCGTCGCCCTGGAGGCTTTCAAAGCCGGTAATTTCCATTTCCGCCAGGAAACCTCCGCCAAGAACTGGGCCACTGCCTATACCGGTCGTCAGTTCGAGAGCGGCGATATTGAGAAAGAAGCCATTGAGCACCACCGCCCCACCGGCATGCAGGGCTTTATCTTCAATACCCGCAAGCCGGTGTTTCAGGATCCCCTGGTTCGGGAGGCGCTGGCCTACGGTTTTGATTTCCAGTGGGCCAACCAGAACCTGTTCTTTGGCCAGTACACTCGCACCAGCAGCTATTTTGAGAACAGCGATCTTGCCTCGTCGGGCTTGCCTGAAGGGCGAGAGCTTGAAATTCTTGAAGCCTATCGGGATCAACTAAGCCCCGACGTTTTCACAGAGGCCTATGTACCACCGGATACCGGTAACGGCGTCAGCCTGCGGGACAATCTGCGTACCGCAATGAAACTTCTGACCGAAGCCGGGTATCAGATCAAGAATGGCAAAATGGTCCATCAGGAGACCGGCAAACCACTGGCATTCGAGATCCTTCTGTTCCAGAAAAGCTTTGAACGAGTGGTTCTACCCTTCAAACAGAATCTTGGAAAGTTGGGCATCGATGTGTCGGTGCGCCTGGTCGACAGCAACCAGTATGTTCAGCGGGTTCGGAGTTTTGATTTCGACATGATCACCCAGGTGCTGCCTCAATCTGATTCTCCGGGTAATGAACAACGGGACTACTGGCACTCGAGTAATGCCGATGTACCCGGCTCCCGCAATTTCATGGGCGTTAGCGATCCCGTCATCGATGAGCTGGTCAACATGGTCATTCAGGCGCCGGACCGGGAAGAGCTTGTACGCCGGGTGCACGCACTGGATCGTGTGCTGCTGAATGGCCATTACGTGATCCCGCACTGGCATTTGCGCAAGGATCGGGTGGCCTACTGGAACCACCTGAAACGCCCGGCCAACACGCCCAAGAACGGCATCGACCTTAACAACTGGTGGAGTGAACGCTGATACCGTTCGCTATCACGACGCTGTAGTAAGGACTGCTCCCTGAATGGGCATTTACATACTCCGCCGCCTCGCCCTGATCATCCCCACCCTGGTGGGGATCATGCTGTTGAATTTTGTCATTGTTCAGGCCGCTCCCGGTGGCCCCATTGAACAGATTCTCGCGGAGATGGAAGGCCACGGCAGCAGCGCTCTGGCGCGCGCCGGTGGTGGCGATGTCGGCAGTGAAGTGGCGAGCAGTTCCGGAGACAGCCGGGCCTCCCGGGGCCTGCCGCCCGAACTTCTTGAAGAACTTGAGGCCATGTACGGCTTCGACAAGCCTGCGCACGAACGCTTTTTCAAAATGCTGGGCGATTACGCCACCTTCGATTTCGGCGATTCCTTTTTCCGGGACAGAAGCGTCGTCGAACTGATTCTGGACAAGATGCCGGTCTCCATTTCCCTCGGCCTCTGGTCCACGCTGATTATCTACCTCGTCTCCATTCCACTGGGCATCCGTAAGGCGGTCACGGATGGCTCCCGGTTCGATGTCTGGACCAGTTCCGCGATCGTGGTCGGCTACGCCATTCCCGGATTCCTGTTTGCCATCCTGCTGATCGTACTGTTTGCCGGCGGTAGCTATTTCGATCTGTTCCCGCTCCGGGGCCTGACCTCGCCGGGTTTTGACGAGATGACCTGGTACCAGAAGGTTGCTGATTATTTCTGGCATCTCGCCCTGCCAGTGACCGCAAACGTGATCGGCGGGTTCGCTACCCTCACGCTGCTGACCAAGAACTCGTTTCTGGACGAAATCAGCAAGCAGTATGTGGTCACCGCCAGGGCCAAGGGCCTGGAAGAGAAGCAGGTGCTTTACGGCCATGTGTTCCGTAATGCCATGCTGATTGTCATTGCCAGTATGCCCGGCGTTCTGGTGGCGCTGTTCTTTACCGGGTCGTTGTTGATTGAGGTAATCTTCTCGCTGGACGGCCTCGGCCTGCTTGGTTTTGAGGCTGCCCTCAACCGGGATTATCCGGTCATTTTCGGCACTCTCTACATCCTGACGCTGATGGGGCTGGTGATGAAGCTGATCAGCGACCTCACTTATGTCGCGGTTGATCCGCGCATCGATTTCGAAAGCCGGGAGGGTGCGTAATCGTGGCAACCCTCTCGCCGATTCAGCGCAGACGACTCAATAACTTTACCGCCAACCGGCGCGGCTTCTGGAGCCTCTGGATTTTTCTGGTGCTGTTTGGCCTCTCGCTGTGTGCGGAACTGATAGCCAACGATAAACCCCTGGTCGTTTCCTACAACGGAGACTGGTACTTTCCGGTCATTCAGCAAGTGCCCGAAGAAACCTTTGGTGGTTTTCTACCCACGGAAGCTGATTACCGGGACGACTTCATTGCGAGCGAAATCCAGAGCAATGGCTGGATGCTCTGGCCGCCCATCCGCTTCAGCTATAACACCATCAACTACGAGCTCACCGTGCCCTCACCTGCGCCACCCAGTGCCGAGAACTGGCTGGGAACCGATGACCAGGGGCGGGATGTGGCTGCCAGGGTGATCTATGGTTTCCGTATTTCGGTGTTGTTCGGCCTGACGCTCACCATCGCCAGTTCCATCGTTGGCGTTGCCGTTGGCGCACTTCAGGGCTACTACGGTGGCAAGATCGATCTGTTTGGCCAGCGCTTTATCGAGATCTGGTCTGGTTTGCCCATGTTGTACCTGCTCATCATTCTGTCTTCGATTGTTCAGCCCAATTTCTGGTGGTTGCTGGGCATCATGCTGCTGTTCAGCTGGATGGGGCTGGTGGATGTCGTGCGGGCTGAGTTTCTCCGCGCCCGTAACTTCGAGTATGTGAAAGCCGCCAGAGCACTCGGCCTGGATAATCGCAGAATCATGTTCCGGCACATTCTGCCCAATGCCATGGTGGCAACCCTCACGTTCATGCCGTTTATTCTCACCGGCGCCATAACCGGGCTCACGTCTCTGGATTTCCTGGGGTTCGGCCTGCCCTCGGGATCGCCATCACTGGGTGAACTGATTGCCCAGGGTAAAGCCAACCTTCATGCCCCCTGGCTGGGTATTTCCGCATTCGTGTCACTGGCCGTCATGCTTACGCTGCTGGTGTTTGTGGGAGAAGCGGTGCGCGATGCCTTTGACCCGAGAAAGAACTGATATGAGTGACCTGCTTTCCATCTCGGACCTGTCCATCACCTTCGATAACGGCCCACGGGTGGTTGACGGGCTGTCATTCAGCATCGACAAAGGCCAGACTCTCGCGCTGGTTGGCGAAAGCGGCTCCGGCAAGTCGGTATCTGCCCTGTCGATACTTCGGCTGCTGGATGAACGTCATGCGGCTTATCCCGCCGGACAGATCCTCTACAAGGGCGAAGACTTGCTGCAGGCGAAGGAAAAGCGCCTGCGCCAGATTCGTGGCCGGCACATCAGCATGATCTTCCAGGAGCCGATGACCTCGCTCAATCCGTTGCATACCGTCGAAAAGCAGATTGGCGAGACCCTGGAGCTACACAAAGGCATGCGCGGCCCCCAGGCCCGGAAACGCTGCCTGGAATTACTGGAACTGGTCGGGATTCCGGCCCCGGAGACCCGCCTGACGAGCTACCCACACCAATTATCGGGTGGGCAAAAACAGCGGGTAATGATTGCCATGGCTCTGGCCAATGAACCCGATTTGCTGATTGCGGATGAGCCCACCACGGCACTGGATGTGACGGTTCAGAAACAGGTGCTGGAGTTGCTGAAATCATTGCAGCAGAAGCTGGGCATGGCAGTGCTGTTAATTACCCACGATCTGAACATCGTCCGCCGGTATGCCGATTACGTGGTGGTGATGGAACGGGGAAAAATGGTCGAACAAGGCGCGACAGAAGCGCTGTTCAGGTCGCCCTCTCATACCTACACCCGTAAACTCATTGACGCGGAACCACCGGAGCACCCTCTGCCAGCCAGTAGTGGTACCGAAACCCTGATGACCGTAAACAACGTGAATGTGCATTTCCCCATTCGCAAGACCCTGCTGGGCAAGGTAAAAGAAAGCTTCCACGCGGTACAGGATGCCAGCTTCGAGCTGCGTGCCGGTGAAACCCTCGGTATTGTCGGCGAAAGTGGCAGTGGCAAAACCACACTGGGCCACGCCTTGCTGAAACTCACTCCGAGCACAGGCCAGTTCAGCCTCTGCGGCACAGAGCTGTCCGCCCTTTCCCAGAAGGCTTTCCGGCCATGGCGCCGGCGCGTTCAGATTGTCTTCCAGGATCCGTTTGGCAGCCTCAGCCCGCGGATGTCCGTTGAAGAAATCATCCGTGAAGGACTGGAAATCCACGAGCCCGGGAGTTCCGGGCAGCACGAAGCCAGGGTTATCCAGGCCCTTCAGGATGTGGGACTGGATCCGGCCGCACGGCATCGGTATCCACACGAGTTCTCGGGCGGCCAGCGTCAGCGTATTGCCATAGCACGCGCGCTGGTTCTCCAGCCAGACCTGATGATTCTGGATGAACCCACCTCCGCCCTGGACAGAACGGTACAGAAGCAGGTGATCGAGCTTTTACGGGAAATTCAGGCCCGATATAGGCTAAGCTACATCTTTATCAGTCATGATCTGGCCGTTGTTCGCGCACTCAGCCACAAACTGCTGGTACTCAGGCAAGGCCGGATTGTGGAATACGGCGATGCAGAGACCATTTTCCGGGAACCACAACAGCCGTATACCCGGGAACTGCTGAATGCCGCATTTTTCTATCAGTCTACGACCAATTGAGCGTTACCCGACCCTGACAGGTCGGGGATAATGCGCCGAAACCACGGAACACAGGGAGCAGAAACCCATGGGAATCCTCAGTGGCAAAAAAGCACTGATTGTTGGCGTCGCCAGCAAACATTCCATTGCCTACGGCATTGCCGAGGCCTTCGCTCGTGAAGGCGCCGAAATGGCCTTCACCTATCAGAACGAGAAACTGCAGTCCCGCGTTGAGAAGTTTGCGGAACAGTGGGGCAGCAAACTGACTTTCCCCTGTGACGTCGCCAGCGACGAGCAGATTGACCAAGTATTCGAGCAACTGGGCAAACACTGGGACAACATCGACATCATCATCCATGCGGTTGGTTATGCGCCGGCCCATGAGCTGGATGGAAACTACGTGGACGTCACCACCCGTGACGGATTCCGGATTGCCCACGATATCAGCTCATACAGTTTCGTGGCCCTCGCCAAGGGCGCGCGCAAGATGATGCACGAAGGCAGCAGTCTGCTGACCCTGAGCTACCTGGGCGCCGAGCGGGTGCTGCAGAACTACAACGTGATGGGTCTGGCCAAGGCGTCTCTCGAAGCCAACGTACGCTATATGGCCGCCAGCCTGGGCAAGGAAGGCATCCGGGTGAACGGTATCTCAGCGGGCCCGATCAAGACCCTGGCCGCTTCAGGCATCAAGAGCTTCCGCCGCATGCTGGCCGAGAACGCCAAGCAGGCCCCCTTGCGTCGTAACGTGACCACAGAAGAAGTTGGCAACGCCGCCGCCTTCATGTCGTCCGACCTGGCCTCTGGTATCACCGGTGAAATCCTGTATGTGGACGGTGGTTTCAACATCACCGGCATGGCGGAGATGGACGCCTGATAGGTTCCCTACGTCAGCCATAGCAAAAGAGCCGGCGCGATGCCGGCTCTTTTCGTTCAGCTTTCCGAGAGTGCCCTGGCAACCGCCTCGATCCAGTCCAGATAGTCAGTTTCATCTGACTCAAGTACCCGGACGCCAATCAGATACCCCCACTCCGCCTCGCGACACCACATGACCTCGACACTCAGCCGGAAGTGCTCTGCGTGTTCCCCGAGACTTACCTCCGCAACCAAAATCGACCCGATGCTAAGCGATGCCTCGCACAACAGACTGATTCCACGGGCCGATATGTCGCGCACCTGACATTCCAGCCTGTCGGATACACCATCCAGTGTCGACGGCTCCGACTCCGGTTCGGCCGATTCCAGGAGTATCCAGGCACGCGCCCGGGCCGTTAGACGGTAGTCCTCACGAAGGTCTTTCCCTGACGGTAAGTCGTCCTCTATTCCGAACCCATAATCATCATCGATCATCGTTCACCTCAGTTCCGACCAACACGGATACGCCCGACAACGCGGCTCAGGGTGTCATCAAACTCGGCCGAACTGCCAAGCACGCGAATTCGACCTCCCACGATTCCGTTAACCAGTTCGTCCTGGAGAAATTCCCGGCGATTGAGCCCCAGACGATCCACAAACACATATTTCCGCGAGGCAGAAATCTTGACGGCAAGCTTGAGCCGGACAGGATCGTCATCCCGGGTTTCCTGAGTAAGCACAATCCAGCCACCGAGAGCGATACCCTCAACCTGTTTGGTGGCCACCAGCGCGGCCTCTTTTCGCAAACGCTCCTGCTCCGCCTTCTCATCCGCCACCCGTTGGCGCTCCGCCTCTTCACGCTCCCGTTCAAGTTCCTGCTGGCGTGCGAGCTCTTCTTCCCGACGGCGCTGCTCGGCCGCTTCCCGTTCCTTCCGAAGCGCTTCGGCCCGGGCACGGGCTTCCTTGGCCGCCTTTTCCCGTTGTTCCAGCTGTCTGGCACAGACTTTCGATAGCACTTCGAGGGTTTCCGCAAGTACCTGACCGAAGGCCGTTGGTTCCGGAAGCGGCCTGAGCGCGCCGCGGCCAAGCTCGGCCTGGAACTCGACCCACGGCTGCAGCCCGAGTTTAACGCCGGCACCATTGGTCCAGAGCACTTCCCCGCTATCAGACAACAAAGCAAAGAAAAAACGTCGCTGTTCCCTTGCCCCTTCACCCTCTACAAACCACTGACCGACCAGAGGTTTGGCGTGGTCGGCCGAGACCGGCTCATTTGCCAGCCAGGTGCTGTCCCAGGCAAAATCTGAACCGGTGGCGAGCGCGGGCTCCAGTTCTGGTGTCTCTCCTCGAATTCGAGCCACAATTACCGCCTGGATCTCGTGTAATGCCTGTTCAGGAGCATCCTCACCCAGAGCGCGAGTCCAGACTTCGCGCACACGGTCGCCGAGTTGTTCCCCAACGTGGTACAACCGGTTACGATCCCGATCAGAAAGCTGGGGGTCTCCCACCCAGACCAGCCATTCCAGTAATTTGTTGGCGTGCCGATGCACTTCACTGTCCGCGCCTTCGGCCCAGACACTCTGTTTCAACACCTTGTGCCAGTCGGTCAGGATAAAGCGGGTAATGGGCGGTGGTAGCTGACGGCCCGTCAAGGCGCGGCCAATCAGAGCCCTGGCCACCTGATCTGACAAACGCTGGCGTGAAGCCCCCTGCTCGGTTTCCAACAACCGTTCCCGGAGCCGCGCCACCTGATCATCCCGCTTTCGGGTATCGGCAAGCCATTGGCTGCAGTAGTGCTCCAGCGGATCGCGGCTGCCGGCCTCAAAGCTGCCGGATACAGTAATAACCAGGCTATCAAGCTGATCCAGCAATACGCGGGATGATCGACCACCGGTATCACTCCAGCCACGCCATTCCTGAAGGTTATCAAGCCAGTCCAGAAGCACCCCGCTGAACACCTCCGCACCACACAAATCCAGTTGCCATGCCAGCCAGAACCGCAAGCGCGCTATGCGCCCCACCAGGGCGGCATGCAGGCCTGAGGTTTTCAGGAAGACATCCATGATCCGGTCGGAGAGGTAGGCCGCATTCACCTGTCGGACGGTCCACTCAATCTGAACCGAACGCAGCACTTTGGTTACCCGCTCATCCCGCTGTTCCGTCCAGCAGGACATCAATAAGGGACGCCAGTCCGGTTCCTGCTCCGGAGAAGACTTACTGGCGGGGTATGGCAGATCGGGCACCCGGATCCCGGACAGAACCTGGGTAATCCTTTCTGAAACCACCTTTCGGGAGGGAGCGACAGCCTGTGGTTTCGTTGATGAGGGCGACATCCGTTACCTGTTGTCCTGAAGCGTTGAGAAGCGTTGAAAAGGGCCTGCAAATAACGCAGTATAACCAACTCGCCGGGGTTTACTGCAACCTAGTATCCCACTCGCACTTATTATTCAATCATCCGGACAAAAGAATGAATATACCGGGTGAGGTAACGACAAGATTCGGGGAAGCACAACAAGATGTCGGGTAAGAAACTGGAAAACCTGAACGTGGCCAGCCAGGAAACACTGATCACTCCTGAAGCACTGAAGCAAGAGATGCCACTGTCAGACAAGGCAGCCGAAACCGTTGCCAATGGTCGGCAAGCCATCTACGACATTATGGATGGCAAGGATCATCGTTTGTTCATTGTCGTAGGCCCCTGCTCGATTCACGATGTAGAAGCTGCCCGCGATTATGCCGCCCGACTGAAAAAGCTCGCCGATGAAGTCAGCGATACACTGTTGATCGTCATGCGCGTGTACTTCGAGAAGCCACGCACCACCGTAGGCTGGAAAGGCCTGATCAACGATCCGCACCTGAATGATACCTTTGATATCGAGCAGGGACTGCACATTGGTCGCCGGCTGCTGCTGGACATCAATGAGATGGGCCTTCCGGCCGCCACTGAAGCCCTGGACCCAATATCTCCCCAATACCTTCAGGACACCATAGCCTGGTCTGCTATCGGTGCCCGTACCACCGAGTCCCAGACCCACCGGGAAATGAGCAGCGGCCTGTCCATGGCCATCGGCTTCAAGAACGGCACCGATGGCAGCCTCGACGTTGCGGTTAACGCCATGAAGTCAGTCTCTCATCCCCACAGCTTCCTGGGCATCGACCAGCAGGGCAAAGTTGCCATTATTCGCACCAAGGGCAACAACTACGGCCACGTCGTACTTCGTGGTGGTGGCGGCAAGCCAAACTACGACTCCGTCAGCGTAGCCCTGTGCGAACAGGCACTGGATAAGGCCAAGCTGCGCAAATCCATCATGGTGGATTGCAGCCACGCCAACTCCAGCAAGGATCCGGCTATTCAGCCATTGGTAATGCAGGATGTGACACACCAGATTCTGGAAGGCAATCAGTCTATCCAGAGCCTGATGGTGGAAAGCCACATCAACTGGGGTAGTCAGTCTATTCCGGAAAACCTGGCTGACCTGAAATACGGTGTATCCATCACGGATGCCTGTATCGACTGGGAAACCACCGAAAAAGCCATTCGCGACATGCGTGAAAAGCTGAAAGACGTTCTGCCCAAGCGGACCGCCTCTGCCTGAATCCTGAAGCCGGGCCTCACCGCCCGGCTTCTGCTCCCAGCCAATCCAGACGGTTTCGAAGAGAAACCACATTGCCGATGATCACCAGCGTCGGCGCTTGTGCGCCCTCCTCCTGAACCCGATCCACAATCGTTTCCAGAGTACCGGTAATCACTTCCTGTTCCGGTGTGGTGCCCCTGGACACCAGAGCCACGGGCATATCCGCCTGCATGCCGTGGGCCATCAGCTCCCGGCTGATGATCGGTAAACCGACCAGGCCCATGTAAAATACCAGGGTCTGATTATTCTGAACAAAGTCCTTCCACGGCAAATTGCAGGTGTCATTCTTCAGGTGACCGGTGATAAACCGCACTGACTGGGCGTGATCCCGGTGCGTCAGAGGAATACCGGCGTAGGCAGCGCAACCTGAGGCGGCGGTGATACCCGGCACAACCTGGAAACGGACGCCGGCCGAGGCCAGGGTTTCAATCTCCTCGCCGCCACGGCCAAAGATGAACGGATCGCCGCCTTTAAGACGTACCACCCGATAGCCTTCCCGGGCCAGATCCACCAACTGTTGATTGATCTGATCCTGCGGCAGCGTGTGGTTCGAACGCTGTTTGCCAACGTGGATCTTCTGGGTGCTTTCCGGAATAAGGGCCATGATCTCCGGAGAAACCAGGCGGTCGTACAACACCACCTCCGCCGACTGGATCAGGCGCCAGGCTTTGAGGGTGAGCAACTCCGGATCGCCGGGGCCGGCACCGACCAACGCTACTTCACCGGCCGAGTTGTTGGGGTTATCCGTAACCGGATTGGCCCTGTACCGCGTCGGTGCAGAGCCGACGGGTACGCCCTTTACTGGTGCATCCCTGGATTGATCATTCATTGAATACGCTCGACGCCTCCCATGTAGGGTTTGAGTACCTCGGGCACCAGAATACTGCCGTCCGCCTGCTGGTAGTTCTCCATCACCGCAATCATGGCGCGACCTACGGCCAGGCCGGAACCATTGAGGGTATGGACCGGTTCGGGCTTTCCGGTGTCCGGATTACGCCAGCGGGCTTGCATACGCCGTGCCTGAAAATCACGGGTGTTGGAACAGGAAGAAATTTCGCGGTATTTGCCCTGCCCCGGCAGCCAGACTTCCAGGTCGTAGGTTTTGGCGGCGGAAAAGCCCATGTCGCCGCCACAGAGGGTGACCACACGGTAAGGCAGTTCAAGCAGCTGCAGGATCTTCTCGGCGTGTCCGGTCAGTTCCTCCAGCGCCTGAGTGGATTCCTCCGGGCGAACAATGTGCACCAGCTCCACCTTGTCGAACTGATGCTGACGAATCATGCCCCGCACATCCCGGCCGTAAGACCCTGCCTCACTCCGGAAGCACGGCGTATGGCAAACCAGACGCAGCGGCAGTTCGGCATCATCCAGAATGGTATCCGCCACCAGGTTGGTGGCCGGCACTTCCGCGGTCGGAATCAGGTACAGAGGATTGTCGCCGGCTGTGCGGAAAAGATCTTCTTCAAATTTTGGCAGCTGGCCGGTACCAAACAGAGTGTTGGCATTCACCAGATAAGGCACATAGGCCTCGGTGTAACCATGCTGCAGAGTATGCTGATCGAGCATGAACTGAGCCAGTGCACGGTGCAGGCGCGCCAGCTGTCCGCGCATAACAGCAAAACGGGAATGGGCCAGCTGAGTGGCCTTCTCAAAGTCCAGGCCTTTCAGCTGCTCACCCAGGGCCACGTGATCCTTAGGCTCAAAATCGAATTCACGGGGCGTACCCCAGACACGCGTCTCGACGTTGTCGTCTTCACTGGCGCCCGGTGGCACGTCGTCGTCGGGAAGATTGGGAATACCGGCAAAGAAGGCATTCAGGGATTCCTGCACGGAACGCAGTTCGTCCTCGGCGTCACCACGTTGCTGCTTCAGGCTTTCGACTTCTTCCAGCAACGGTTTGATATCCTCACCGGCCGCCTTGGCTTTGCCGATGGATTTCGACCGTTTGTTCTGCTCGCTCTGCAAGTTTTCCGTACGAACCTGAATGGCCCGGCGGCGTTCCTCAAGCTGCTCGAAGGTGGCAATATCAAACTCGAAATTCTTGATAGCCAGCCGACGGGCGATCTCTTCAGTCTGTGTACGGACACGTTTCGGATCGAGCATGTTGTTCCTGATTTCCGGTTAACGAATGAATGGTATGCGGGCATTATACCTGCCGTGAATGCGCTGACCACCACCGGCCGGACACAGGCAGCAAAATTGGCGAGGGATGGGGCTTAGTACCGCTTTTTCGGGCTGCTGGCATCCAGCGAATCCAGGCGTTCGCGCTTCTCCGCCAGCTTGATCTCAAGTCCCCGTTGTACCGGCTGGTAATAGCGCCGCTGGTGGATCGCCTCCGGCAGGTAGGCTTCTCCTGCCGCATAGGCGTCCGGCTCATCGTGAGCGTAGCGGTATTCTTCTCCATGCCCCATGCTTTTCAGCAATTTGGTGGGCGCATTGCGCAGATGTACCGGAACTTCATAGTCCGGATCGCTGCGGATGTCGGCCATGCACTGATTGTACGCCTTGTAAACCGCATTGCTCTTCGGCGCAAGCGCCAGATAGGTGACCGCCTGTGCCAGCGCCAGCTCGCCCTCCGGGGAGCCAAGACGTTCCTGAGCATCCCAGGCCTGCAGGGTAATCTGGAGCGCCCTCGGGTCGGCATTACCGATGTCTTCACTGGCAATACGAACCAGGCGCCGGGCGACATACAACGGGTCGCAACCGCCGTCGAGCATTCGGCACAGCCAGTACAGCGAACCGTCCGGGTTGGAGCCCCGCACCGATTTGTGCAATGCCGAAATCTGGTCGTAGAACACATCCCCGCCTTTATCGAAACGGCGGAGACTGGTCTGCAGTACCTGTTCGAGAGTTTGAGCGGTAACCCGGTTAACACCGTCATCATCCGGCTCTGCCAGGTCGGCGGCCACCTCCAGAATGTTCAGCGCTCGCCGGGCATCGCCACCTGACGCTTCCGCCATGGTCGCCAGCCCCCCCTCATCTACCCGCAACTGGCCGGCAAAGCCCTGCTCGCTCTCAAGGGCACTGTCCAGCAGCCGTCGTATATCCGCCGCTTCCAGGTTTTTCAGGACATAAACACGGGTACGGGACAGCAAGGCGCTGTTCAGTTCGAAGGATGGGTTTTCGGTGGTTGCGCCCACGAAAATGAAGGTGCCATCTTCAATGTGCGGGAGGAAAGCATCCTGCTGGCTTTTGTTGAAACGATGCACTTCATCCACGAACAAAAGCGTATCCCTGCCCTGGGACTGTTTACGGTTGCGGGCCCGCTCCACCACCTCGCGAATTTCCTTAACTCCACTGAGGACTGCAGAGATGGTTTCGAAGGACAGGTCGCCGACATTGGCCAGCAGGCGAGCAAAAGTGGTTTTTCCGACTCCGGGTGGCCCCCAGAGAATCATGGAATGCAGCTGACCTTGTTCCACGGCCCGGCGCAAAGGTTTACCGGGGCCGACCAGGTGAGCCTGGCCGACATAACCTTCTAGAGAGGTCGGCCGCATACGCGCGGCCAGGGGCTGAAAGCCGGTCTCAGTCTGAAACAGGCTGTCCTGCATCAGGCACCATCCCGAATCACATCAACCCCCTCCGGATAGTCGAGGCGGAAGACACTGGAATCGAGGGCCTGATTCAGTTCAATATGGTCGAAGCTGAGAATGCTCATCTGGGACAGTGAATCCTGCATGCGCATTTCCTGCAGCTCGCCATCATAGAAGCTTAGCCGCAGAGAGGTAAACAGAGAATCCTGACTGCGGGGTACCAGAGTGAATTCACGAGTGCTTTCACCGAGTTCGCGGACACTCACTTCATAGCTCTCGTCCAGATTCTCCACTTCGCCGCTCAACAGCAGTGCCGGCGTGGTCTGAACCCGCTCATCAAGGGAATGAATGGTTACCTGTTCCAGATCCGGATCGTACACCTCCACTTTATCGCCATCGCTGACAATAAACTGGGACAGGGGTGCTCCGGTCTCCCAGTAGAACAAACCAGGCCGCTTGGCTTTGAGCGATCCACGGGTTTCCTGAACCTGGCTGCCATTCTCATTGACCACAATCTGTATAAAGTCCGCCTGATAGGTTTCGTAGCTTTTCAGAATCGAGGTCAACTGTTCGGCTGCGCCCCGGGATGCCTGTGCACTATCAGCCTGGGACACGCCAGACCACGTTGCTGCCAGTACCAACAGGATTCCTGAAAACATTCTGATCATCTGATAACTCCTAGTCTCTGGGAGGCGGCGGTGCAAGAACTTCTCTGGCACCGTTGTGGCCCGCCGGGCTGACTACCCCCGAAGCTTCCATGGCATCCACCAGATTGGCGGCACGGTTGTAGCCGATCTTGAATTTACGCTGGACCGACGAAATAGACACTCGCCGGTTTTCAGTGACAAAAGCCACCGCTTCGTCAAACAGGGCATCACCCTCTTCGCCACCACCGGCGCCGCCTTCGCTAAGCGTGGGTACGCCTGGAAGGTGCTCGCCCTCGGCGCCATTCAGTACATCATCCACGTACTCTGGTTCGCCCCGCGCTTTCCAGGCACTGACCACACGGTGTACTTCGTCATCGTCGACAAAGGCACCGTGAACCCGCACCGGCAAACCTGAGCCTGGTGGCAGATACAGCATGTCGCCGTGGCCCAGCAACTGTTCAGCCCCGCCCTGATCGAGAACGGTACGGGAGTCAATCTTGGACGATACCTGGAACGACATCCGGGTGGGAATGTTGGCCTTGATCAGGCCGGTAATCACATCCACGGACGGACGCTGGGTTGCCAGAACCAGATGAATACCGGCCGCCCTTGCCTTCTGGGCAATCCGGGCAATCAACTCTTCCACTTTCTTGCCGACAATCATCATCATGTCGGCAAATTCATCGATCACCACCACAATGAACGGCAGGGTATCCAGCTCCGGGCGTTCCTGCTCATCATTGGCCAGGTATTCGTCCGGTTTCCAGAGCGGGTCCAGCAGCGGCTCTCCCTCCGCCCGGGCATCTTTCACCTTTTTGTTGTAGCCGGCGATATTGCGCACCCCCAGGCTGGCCATCAGCCGGTAGCGGCGCTCCATCTCGGCCACACACCAACGCAGAGCGTTGGCGGCCTCTTTCATGTCTGTGACCACTGGTGCCAACAGGTGTGGGATGCCGTCGTAGATGCTCAGTTCAAGCATCTTCGGGTCCACCATGATGAATCGGACTTCATCCGGTGTTGCCTTCAGCAACATACTCAACAGCATGGCATTCACCCCCACCGACTTACCGGAACCGGTGGTGCCGGCTACCAGCAGGTGGGGCATTTTGGCCAGGTTGGCAACCATGGGGTTGCCCCCAATGTCATTCCCCAGAGCCAGCGTCAGTGGCGAGGAAGATTCGGTGAACACTTTGGCACCCAGCACTTCGCTCAGGCGTACAATTTCACGCTCCTCGTTGGGAATCTCGATGCCGACCACGGATTTGCCCGGAATCACCTCGACCACCCGCACGCTGAGCACGGCCAGGGATCGCGCCAGGTCTTTTGCCAGGTTGGAGATCTTGCTGACCTTGACCCCGGGCGCTGGTTTGATCTCGAAACGGGTAATCACGGGGCCGGGATTAACCTCGACCACCTCAACCGATACCCCGAAATCACTGAGCTTCTCTTCGAGCAAACGGGACATATGCTCCAGAGACTCTTCCGAATAACCTCGTTCTTTGTGCTCCTCGGGAGGATCCAGCAAAGAAATCGGCGGAATCGGGCTTTCAATGTCTTCCAGCAGAGAGCCCTGGCGGTCATCACCCTTTTTCGGCGCACCGCCCTGCTCTTCTTTCTTGAACGGCGATATCTTCAGGGAACGGGCCTTTGCCTTTTCAGCCGGGGGAGGCGATGGCTCTGCCTTTACATCCCGAGAGCTGAAACTCTCCAGGTGGTCTGGTTCCGCTATGGATGCAGGCAGCCCTTCGATAGCCGGCTCTTTCCGTTCGCGCTGGGGCTCCCGAGCCCTGATATCCTCTGCGGGTTTTGCACGACGACCAAATATCCGCTGCCACCAGCTCTGCTGGCCTGACTTTTGGTCATTTTTACCCTTCTCGCGAGCCCGGACTTTGTCACGCACAACCGGGGGTTCCGGTTCCGGCTTTGGTGCTTCCACCCTGGCTGCCGAGGTTCCCTGGCCGGCGGTCTTTTCAGCCTTCTTCCCTGCCCCGGCGAATAGCGATTTGGCGGCCAGGGCAAACTTCAGGGTCAAGCCGCCCACCTGATCCATCAACCGGAACCAGGACAGGCCGATAGTCACCGTCAGGGCAAAGAGAAAAATGGCAATCAGCAGCAACGTGGTCGCCGGAAGATTAAAAAACCGCACCATGGCTTCAGACACCGCAGTACCCAAAACGCCGCCAGAGGAGGCGCCCAAGCCAAATACGGAGTAGAGAGAAAGCAGGCTGGTGGCAGACAGCAGTATAAGAACAAAACCGCCAAAGCGGACCATGAACAGCGGCCAGTGCATATCCAGCGGTTGATGCCGGCGACGAATCAGCATGATGGCGTAACCGGCAACCATCACGGGAAACAGCCAGGACACATGGCCAAAGAAATCCATGAACAGGCTCGCCAGCCAGGCACCGGTGCGACCTGCGTAATTCTGAACACGGATATCGTGGCCAATGCTGGCCCAGCCAGGGTCAGCCGGATTGAAGGTAAACAGGGCCATGGCGAGATAGATGCACAGCACAATCAACGCAATGACCGCGCCTTCCCTGGCCCCCTGAGCCATCAGGCGACGAAATCGCTTCTGCTTGTCGGTCAGTTCTGTGGCTACTGCTTTCTTCGCTTTCGCGGATTCCGCCATGAATGCTCAAACCGTCCGGTTGTTAATCTTTCAACGCCTGGAAACCTCTGTCCAGATCGGTTTTCAGATCCTTGATGGATTCGATACCGACTGACAGGCGAATCAGGTTCTCGGTAATGCCTGCCCTCGCCTTGTCCTCGGGAGAGAGGCGTCCATGAGTGGTTGTCGCCGGATGAGTGATGGTGGTTTTCACATCCCCCAGATTGGCGGTGATGGAAATCATCCGGGTCGCGTCAATAAACTTCCACGCCTGTTCCCGGCCACCCCTTACCAGGAAGGAGAGCACGCCACCAAAGCCGTCCTGCTGTTTTTTCGCCAGCTCGTGCTGCGGATGGCTCCGCAAGCCTGCATAGTAAACTTTCTCCACACAGTCCTGCTGTTCCAGCCACAACGCCAACTCTAACGCATTGTCACAATGGGCGCGCATACGAATCGGTAAGGTTTCCAGGCCCTTCTGGAACACCCAGGCATTGAACGGACTCATCGTCGGGCCGGCGGAACGGAGGAAACCATAAATCTCGTCCAGGTATCTCGCCGGCCCAACCACCACGCCACCGACACAACGGCCCTGGCCGTCGAGATACTTGGTGGCTGAATGAATAACGATGTCGGCGCCCTGCTCCAGTGGCCGCTGCAGCACGGGTGTGCAGAAGCAGTTGTCGACCACCAGCAAAGCATCGTTTTCACGGGCGATGGCCGACAAGGCCGCAAGATCCGCCACTTCACACAACGGATTGGACGGGGTTTCCAAAAACAGCATCCGGGTGGCGGGGCGAACCTCAGCCTTCCACTCATCGGTGTTCGTCAGGCTCACAAAGCTGGTTTCCACGCCAAACCGGGCCATGTACTTCTGAAACAGTACGTTGGTCGTCCCAAACACACCTCGGGAACAGATCACATGGTCGCCGGACTTCAGCAGAGACATGCAGGTGCTGAGAATGGCAGCCATACCTGAAGCAGTCGCAACACCACGCTCTCCCCCCTCCATGGCAGCAATTCTGGCTTCAAATGCCTGAACCGTCGGGTTGGTAAACCGGGAGTAGATATTACCGGGCTCTTCACCGCCAAAACGGGCAGCCGCCTGGGCCGCGCTACCATAGACGAAGCTGGAGGTCGGGAAGATTGCATCGCTGTGTTCGAGCTGCCCGGTACGAATCTGCCCTGCCCGCACGGCCAGGGTATCGACCGACATGCCTTCCAGGTCCGATTCGGGAATCCAAACGTGTTCTTCTCGGCCGAACGTCATGACAGTCTCCTGGCGTAATTGCGGGTGTCAGTCTTCATCATTGTGCAGGTCAATAATGGCGTTGTCGTCATTCGCGACCTGACTGGTTGAGCGCTTCTCATCCTTGCGAAGATCTTCCAGCCTGGTCAGGTAAGCTTCATCCACGTCGCCGGTAATGTAATCCCCGGTGAACACCGAGCATTCCCAACCGTCGATGTCTTCATTGACATCGTTGACACAGGAAATCAGGTCTTCCAGATCCTGATACACCAACCAGTCAGCTCCGATCAGATCACGTACTTCTTCTACAGTGCGGTCGTGGGCAATCAGCTCGCTGGCCGAGGGCATGTCGATGCCGTACACATTGGGATAGCGCACGGGGGGAGCCGCTGACGCAAAATAGACATTGCGCGCTCCGGCATCACGAGCCATTTGAACAATTTCCTTACAGGTAGTGCCCCGTACGATGGAATCGTCTACCAGCATGACGTTCTTGCCACGGAATTCCAGGTCAATCGGGTTGAGCTTCTGGCGTACCGATTTCTTACGCATTTTCTGGCCGGGCATGATAAAGGTACGGCCAATGTATCGATTCTTGATAAAGCCTTCGCGGTACTTCACGCCCAACTGATGGGCCATTTGCATGGCGGACGTACGACTGGTGTCCGGAATGGGAATGACCACGTCGATATCGTGGTCGGGTCGCTCGCGCAGGACCTTGTCTGCCAGCACCTCGCCCATCCGGAGCCGGGCCTTGTAACAGGAAACGCCGTCCATGATCGAGTCCGGACGGGCAAAATAGACATGCTCGAAAATACACGGATAGAGTTTGGGTGATTCGGCGCACTGTTCTGAATACAGGGTGCCATCGGTTTCAATATAGACGGCCTCGCCCGGAGCAATGTCACGAACGATGCTGAAACCGGCAGCATTAAGGGCGACGCTTTCCGACGCGATCATGTATTCATTCTGGCCCTCTTCATTTTCCCGGACACCGTAGCAGGCGGGCCTGATACCGTTCGGGTCCCGGAAACCGACGATGCCATAACCGGTGATCATGGCGATAACAGCATAGGCACCTTTGCAACGCTTGTGCACTGCGCGCACAGCGGAAAAGATCTCGTCCTTGGTGGGGTTCAGCTTACCCAGCTTCTGCAGTTCGTGGGCGAACACGTTCAGCAGAACTTCAGAATCCGAGTTGGTGTTGATGTGGCGCAGATCGGTTCGGAACAGATCGCTGCTCAGCTCATCGGCATTGGTCAGGTTGCCGTTGTGCGCCAGGGTAATGCCGTAGGGGCTGTTTACATAGAACGGCTGGGCCTCCGCTGAACTTGAGCTACCCGCCGTGGGATAACGCACATGCCCGATGCCCACGTTACCCACCAACCGGCGCATATGGCGAGTATGGAAAACATCCCGCACCAGTCCATTGTCTTTACGTAAAAAGAATCGGTTGTCCTGGAAGGTAACAATACCCGCCGCATCCTGGCCACGGTGCTGAAGAACAGTCAGTGCATCATAAAGAAGCTGATTGACGTTGGAAGTACTGACGATACCGACAATGCCGCACATGGCTGGATATATCTCCGAGTGTTAAAACTGAATGTTAACGGGATGCAGACGCGGGTTCCACGCCTTCAGGTTCTGCGGACGCCTCCGGGGCTGTCTGTGCGCCCTGCTCCGGACCGAGGAAGCGGGCAAATTCGTCGCCGAGCGTGCGCCTGGACCAATCCTCAACTACCGCAAGGCGTTCAATCATGACCGACGTTCTCCACCAGGTATCCTCGGCCAGCGGCGTGTAGCGCGTGAAGGCAATGGCGACAATCACAACCACAACCCCTCTGAGAAGACCAAACCCCATGCCGAGCACCCTGTCCGTTGCTGACAGGCCGGTCGCACGCACCAGGTGGCCGATCATATTGTTGATGATCGCGCCAACGATCAGGGTGCCAAAGAAAAGGATGGCAAACGCTGCAATCAACCGCACCAGCGGTGTTTCCACGGTGGACTCCAGAAGAGATTGCATCTGGGGGTGAAACGTCCGGGCGATGATAAATGCACCAACCCAGGTAACCAGCGACAGCGCTTCACGGACGAAGCCCCGCTTCAGACTGATAAGCGTGGAGACGGCAATGAGGGCAATGATGACCCAGTCTATCCAGATCAGCGCTTCCATGGAAAACCCGGTGGAGAAAACGAAAGGCGGATTCTAACAGGAAACCGGGTGACACCAAACTGCCGAAGCCAGATTAAATCCGGCAACGGCCAGTTATTTGTCGCCGGTGGTGACCAGGCTGTTCAAGCCGAAGGCTTTATCAAGGGCCGCCTTGGCTTTCTGGGCATCGTCTTTGTTGACGAACGGGCCGCTGAATACCCGGGTCAGGGTGCTATCGCCGCGATCAACCTGTTGCAGGTGGGCGCCGTACCCCATGTCGAGAACCTTGTCCCGCAAACGCCGGGCGTTGTCCTGGTTACCAAAACTGCCAAGCTGCACCACCCACGCACCTTCAAGTGAACCCGTAAACTCGGCCTTATCGCCAGGTTCTGCAGCGCCTGTGGAGGCAGCATCTTGTTTTTCGGCTGGCGCCGCAGGCTCCGGCTCAGCGGAGGATTCTGCCGGTACTGGTTCCACCTGTTGGGAATTTGGCTCCGGGGCGGGCTCCTCCTCGGCAACAGCGTTTTCCTCGATGATCCGAAAACCGGCCGCCGGCTCGTCGTTAACGGGCGGCGCGGAACTCCTGGGTGCCTCTGCGCCGACGGTCTTGTTATCCGGATACTGAGATTCAGGCATCTCAACTTCGGGGAACGGAGGTTCCTCGGGAATGGTGATGGGGGTTGACTGTCTTTGGGAATGGGGCTCGTCAAAAATCATCGGCACGAAAATAACCGCGAGTGAAACCAGCACCAGTGCGCCAATGATCCGCTGCTTCAGTCCATCCACCTGAGAGGGCTCCCGTTAACAACCTGTTTGATCACGATACTAACCGGCCACTCGCCAGAACTCAAAGCTTCCCAGGGGCCTATGGACAAACTTTAAGACGCTTCCGAAGCCGGCAGAAGCTCTTCCCTGGCCAGAGCAACCGTGAAGAACGAACCGAACACCACGACCCGATCACCGGACACTGCCTCGCCCATGGCCGCTGCGAGAGCCTCAGACACAGAATCAAAAACGCCGGGCGTTCCCCGAAATGGCACGCTTGCGATACGCTTCATCAGGCTGTCGGAATCAAGCCCTCTGGCAACATTCAGGCCCGCCAGGTACCACTGATCAACGACGGACGACATGGCACCGACCACACCCTCCACATCCTTGTCTCCCAACGCGCCGTACACAGCCAGGATACGCCCGTGGCCATCACCATCACATCGAAGGCTACGGAGGTTGTCAACGAGCCAGGCAGCAGCATGGGGGTTGTGACCAACGTCTATAATGACCTCCGGATCGTGATGAATGGTTTCAAACCGGCCTGGAACCCGCACGCTATGTATCGCATGCTGAAGGCTTTCCAGTGAAAGCTCCGGTACGAGTTGCCGGGAGAGCACCGCCGCAGCCGCCACACTCTGGACAGGCAAGGGGCCGGCTGGCAACTCTATCTTCTCGTCGCCAATAGTGAGCACAACCTGTCCGGGAGCACCGGGCGCAAGCGTATAATCGCGGCCGGTGAGCTTCAGCGCCACCTTCTGCGCCGCGGCCTGTTGAAGGACCGAGGATGGAGGATTTGGATCCGCACAAACGGCGGGTATACCCGGCCTGAGGATCCCCGCTTTTTCAAAACCAATGACTTCCCGGTTATCCCCCAGAAAACCAATATGATCGATATCTACTGACGTGATCACCGCGTAGTCCGGGTCCAGCACGTTGACTGCATCCAGGCGACCTCCCAACCCGACTTCCAGCACCCAATTCTCAACGCCGGCGTCTGCAAATGCGACAAAAGCGGCCAGCGTTCCGAATTCAAAATAGGTCAGAGTCACCCCGCGGCGAGCCGCCTCCACCCGCTCGAAGGCGGTCACCAGGGCCGCATCGGAAATCTCCTGGCCACCAATCCGAACCCGCTCGTTATAGCGGAACAGATGGGGGGACATATAAGCCCCGGTGCTCCTGCCGGCTGCCAGCAAAATCGACTCAAGTGCCGTAACCGTGGTGCCTTTGCCATTGGTCCCTGCCACGGTAATGATGCGAGCCTGAGGCTTGCGCGGGAACAACCGCCGCAGAACCACCAGTACCCGGTCCAGGCCGAGATCTATTTCTGTGGGATGAATGGCTTCAAGCCAGTGCAGCCATTCTTGAACAGACGCCCCGAGGGCCGGAGGCCCAACGGGGGCTGAGGAGGATTCAGTGCCCTTCTGGTTCATCAACGTCCGGCTTTTCAGTAACTTCAAATTCGATGGGGGCTTCGGTGCCGGGCTTTTCCTGGGCAGTAAACTTGGCCAACAGATGGGCGATGCGCTCACGCATCTGATGACGATGCAGAATCATATCAATCGCACCATGTTCCAGCAGAAATTCGCTGCGCTGGAAACCTTCCGGCAGTTTCTCGCGCACGGTTTGCTCGATAACCCGTGGGCCCGCGAAACCGATCAGAGCGTAAGGTTCAGCAATATTGAGGTCACCCAGCATAGCGAGGCTGGCCGATACACCACCAAAGACCGGATCGGTCATCACTGAAATGTATGGTATGCCTTCCTGCTTGAGCTTCTCCAACACCGCCGCGGTCTTGGCCATCTGCATTAAAGACAGTATGGCTTCCTGCATGCGGGCACCGCCACTGGCGGAAAAGCAGACCAAGGGAATCCGGTGCTCAAGAGCCACATTCGCTGCCTGGACAAACTTCTCGCCAACCACCTGACCCATCGAACCGCCCAGGAAGTTGAACTCGAACGCGCAGGCAACCAAAGGGACACCCATGGTTGTGCCACGCATGGCAATCAGCGCATCTTTTTCGCCGGTCGCTTTCTGCGCCGCCGCGAGTCGGTCCTTGTAGCGCTTGCTGTCTTTGAACTTCAGCCGATCTGACGGTTCGAGGTGAGCTGCCAGCTCCTCACGCCCGTCTTTGTCCAGAAAGATATCCAGTCGACGACGTGCAGACACCCGCAGATGGTGATTACACTTGGGGCAAACGTCCAGGTTCTTCTCGAGCTCCGGCTTGTACAGGAATGCGCCGCATTTGGGGCATTTCTTCCATAACCCTTCCGGCACTCCGGTACGTTGCCGTGATTCCGAGCGAATCTTGCTCGGCATGATTTTGTCCAGCCAGTTACTCATGCTCTCGTCCTGTCCTTTGATGCCTGGATAATGCCCGCTCAGTGAGCGAGGCTGTCCAGCGCTTCGCGCATCGGGTGCAGCAGATCCGTCAGTGCGTTACGCAAAGCGTCAGGATCTGTCTGATGTCGGGCTATTGTATCGACCAGAACACTGCCAACAATTACACCATCGGATACTCTGCCTACTGCAGCGGCAGTTTCCGCATCCCTGATACCAAAGCCCACACCCACCGGTAACGCCGTGAGCTCGTGCACGTGGGCCACTTTCTTCGCGACTTCATCAACATCAATGGTTGCGGACCCGGTCACGCCCTTGATAGAAACATAGTACACATAGCCGGATGAGTGCTCACTGATCGCCTTGATCCGGTCATCCGTGGTTGTCGGCGCCAAAAGGAAAACCGGATCCAGATGGCGGTCGGCAAACAGCGGTGCTACCTGATCAGCCTCTTCGGGAGGCAGGTCAACCGTCAGAACGCCATCGACACCTGCGTCCGCTGCCACATCTGCAAACGCTTCATAGCCCATGGCCTCCATCGGGTTCAGATAACCCATCAGCACCACCGGGGTATCCGGATCGGTCTTGCGGAACTCCTTGACCATCGCCATCACCTGACGCAGCGACGTACCGTGCTTGAGCGCCCTTTCACAGGCCAGCTGAATCACCGGACCATCAGCCATCGGGTCCGAGAACGGCACGCCCAGCTCGATAATATCAGCACCGGCAGAGACCAGGGTATGCATCAGGCTGACCGTCTGATCCGGATGTGGATCGCCCGCTGTAATATAGGGAATCAGCGCCTTGCGGCCCTGCTCTTTCAATGCTTTCAATACGCCTTCAATTCGGCTCATGCCTGCTCCTGATACCTTCAGATCTCAATGCCATCAAGCTGGGCAATGGTGTGAATATCCTTGTCGCCGCGACCGGAGATGTTGATCACCAGCATTTGGTCCTTGTCCATGGTTGCGGCCAGCTTCACGCCATAAGCCACGGCGTGCGCGGTTTCCAGCGCCGGCATAATCCCTTCCACGCGTGTCAGTTTACGGAAGCCATCCAGGGCCTCGTCATCAGTCACTGACACATAATTGGCTCGACCAATGTCTTTCAACCAGGCATGTTCGGGCCCCACTCCGGGATAGTCCAGACCAGCACTAACGGAATGTGTTCCGGCGATCTGGCCATTCTCATCTTCCATCAGGTAGGTCCGGTTACCATGCAGCACTCCGGGGCGACCGGCACAAAGCGGCGCCGCATGTTGTCCGGTTTCAATCCCCAGACCACCGGCTTCAACACCATAAAGCTCCACGGACTCATCCGCCAGGAACGGATAGAACATACCAATGGCGTTAGAACCGCCACCGACGCAGGCCACCAGTGCGTCCGGCAGTTTACCCACTTTTTCCATGGCCTGTTTACGGATTTCTCGCCCAATCACCGACTGGAAATCACGCACCAGTAAAGGATAGGGATGCGGCCCTGCCACAGTGCCGATGATGTAGAAAGTATCATCCACATTCGCGACCCAGTCGCGCATGGCATCATTCATGGCATCCTTAAGGGTTTTCGTACCGCTCTGAACGGCATGGACGGTCGCGCCCAGCAGTTTCATGCGGTACACGTTCAGGGACTGACGCTTGACGTCTTCTGCCCCCATGAATACGTGACATTCAAGGCCCAGACGGGCACAAACCGTGGCGGTGGCTACACCATGTTGACCGGCGCCAGTTTCTGCAATGATGCGCTTCTTGCCCAGAAAACTGGCCAGCAGGGCCTGGCCAATGGTGTTATTCACCTTATGGGCACCGGTGTGGTTGAGGTCTTCGCGCTTGAGCCAGATTTGTGCGCCACCGGCTTCCCGAGTCAGGCGCTCTGCGAAATACAGCGGGCTGGGACGGCCAACATAATCGGCGAGGTCATTATCAAAAGTCGCCTGGAATTCCGGATCCTCCTTCAACCGAAGGTACTCCTTTTCCAGGGTCATCAGAGAATCCATCAGGGTTTCTGAAACGAACCGTCCACCAAAGGCACCGAAGTGACCTCTCGCATCAGGAAGCGCCTTCAACATTTCTTCAGTCAGTTTTACAGACACGGTGAACCTCTTTGAAAAATTGAGACAATTTGGTGGTGTCTTTCTTACCCTTGCTCTCTTCCACCCCACCGCTGACGTCAACAGCCCAGGGGCGTACCTGCTCAATCGCGCGGGCTACGTTATCAGATGACAACCCACCGGCCAATATCAGGGGCAAGGGCCTGCTTTCAGGAATCAGTGACCAGTTGAACGACTGGCCGGTACCGCCATAGCGGTTTGGATCCCAGGCGTCCACCAACAAACCGGAAGCCTGATGATAATCGGCAAACGCCTGTTCGATCTGTCCGGGCTCACGCACCCTGACGGCCTTGATCCAGCGTCGGCCAAAAGACTGGCAGAACTCCGGACTCTCATCGCCATGGAACTGCAGCAGATCCAGTGGCACAGCATCCAGAACTGCTTCGACATAATCCCGCTCAGGATTCACGAACAGTCCAGTAACCGCCACGAACGCAGGAACCTTGGCGGCCAGGATTCGGGCCTGCTCCAGATCGACCGCTCTAGGGCTCGGCGCATAAAACACCAGACCTATGGCATCGGCGCCACAGGCTACCCCGGCTTCCACATCCTGCGGGCGCGTCAGGCCACATATTTTTACGCGGGCTGTCATGCAGGAGCCTTTCCCTGTTTCGGGTGTATGTGAGTTGGTGTGATCGGCGCGTTGCTGGCCGGGTCAAACCAGGGAGTAACGAACGCCGGTCCACACAATGCCTTGGGAATCCCGAAGGACTCAGGATAACCGACATCCACCAGGTAGAGCCCGTAAGGAGGGGCGGTCACACCGGCAAGTTTGCGATCACGGCGTTCCAGAATATCACCAATCCAGCCTTCAGGCTGCTGACCATTACCAACCGCCATCAAGGCACCGGCAATATTGCGTACCATATGATGAAGAAAGGCGTTGGCCTGCACATCTATTACGATAAACTCTCCGCATCGGGTTACCGAAATCTGCTCCAGAAACCGAACCGGAGTCCGGGACTGGCAACCGGCAGCGCGAAATGAGGAGAAGTCATGCTCGCCGACCAGTGCCTGGGCTGCACAATGCATTCTTTCGGCATCCAACGGACGAAATGTCCAGGACACCTGTCCACGCTGGATCCCCGGGCGCACCGGATGATTGTAGATCACATACCGGTAACGTCGGTAAATCGCGGAAAACCTGGCGTGAAAATCGCCCTGACCGTTCCCTGCCCAGTGCACAGAAATGTCATCAGGTAATGCCGTGTTCATTCCCATGACCCAGGAACGAAGGTTTCGAACCGATGGCGTGTCAAAATGGGCTACCTGAAAACTGGCATGCACGCCGGCGTCGGTGCGGCCTGCACACACCAGGTCGACCGGATGGTCGGCAACGCGGGCCGCGGCCCGGGAAAGTTCTGCCTCCACCGAACGCACGCCACTCTTCTGCAATTGCCAGCCATGAAAGGCCTGACCGTCGTACTCAAAGATGATGGCAACCCGTCCATTACCAATGGCGTTATCTGTGGTGAGAGGCTGAGGCGTGAGGAACAAGTGCTGACCCGATTGCTGTCCACTGAAAAAGCAAAACGCCGGCTCAATGGCCGGCGCTTGCCGCGGTTAGTTGATTATAACGAATCAGGAGAGATTTTTAAGAAGCTCTTGTGCTTCTGCCTTCTGTTCTTCGTTACCCTCAAGAGCAACTTCCTCCAGAATATCCCTGGCACCGTCGCTGTCACCCATTTCGATGTAGGCCCGTGCCAGATCAAGTTTGGTGGCAGCTTCGTCAGTACCGGCGAGGAAGTCAAAGTCATCCTCGTCGTCCAGAGCGCTCTCATCAATATCCAATCCGCTATCACTACGAGTGGAGCTTTCGTCCAGAGAGTCTGACGCCACCGGCACGACTTCGTCCTCCAGCTCTTCAGGAGCCGGTTCGGCCTCAGCAACCTCTTCTGTCTGCTCCGCCAGCTCTTCCGGATTCTGCTGGTCAACGCCCGGCTCATCAGCCTCGGATTCGCTGAGTGCATCTTCCAGCCCAAGCTCATCTTCCAGGGATGGTTCGTCTTCCTGAGGACCAGCAGGTTCTCCGTTATCAGAGAACTCTTCCATCAGCGCGAGATCTTCATCAGATACATCCAGTTCCAGGTCATCCAGATCGGATTCTCCAAGCTCCAGTTCAGAAGGCTCATCGTCCTCGCCGGCAACCTTATCCAGCTCCGCATCAAGCTCGTCCAGGAAGGACTCGTCAAGCGAATCAGACTCCAGGTCCAGATCCGATACCTCGGTGTCTTCCTGCTTAACTGGCTCTTCTTCCGTCGGCTCAAGGTCGTCATCAAGATCGAAGCCCAGCTCAAGATCGTCTTCCTGATCCGAAACGGTACCAGACTGATCCGCCTCAACCGGCTCCGCTTCATCGGTTTCCAAGGAGGGCTCATCTGAACCGGCGAGTGCGTCGTCTTCAAAGGCCGACTCGAAATCCAGACTGAAGTCCTCTTCTTTGGATTCGGAAGTCCCGGTTGCCTCATCCAGACCGGAATCCAGATCAAGTGAAGCGTAATCAGTTTCGGTGGCGGACTCGTCTTCAGACTCCGGTTCTTCACCAATGCCGGACAGATCGTACTCAATCATGTCATCCCGGCCATCGGATTCTTTGCTGACATCGGACTCCAGCTCACCGAACTCGTTTTCATCAGCGGGCTCTGAAGTGGCTTCAAATTCGTCAGCTTTCAGCTCGTCAGAGATATCCCAGTCATCCGAAGCATGCTCGGTGGCCGGCTCTTGCTCTGGCTGACTGCCGAACGAATCCGAGCGCAGTTGGGATTCAAGGTCGTCGATGCTGGGCATCGCTTCAGCTTCAGCAAGGCGCTCCCGGAGGGATTCAGCTTCCTGGATAGCTGCCTCATCATCCAGCGCTTCAACTTCACGGTACTGCTTTTCAAACGCGTCGCGGTCCTGATTGTCCGCATACACAGACAACAGCTTCAGGCGCAGATCAGTACGGCTGGGCTCACGTGAAATGGCGTTCTCGAGCACCTGGGCTGCCTGATCGTGACGACCGTAAGCAACATAGGTTTCTGCTTCGGCAATGGCATCACCGGCTTCCGCTTCTGCCTCATCCTCATCTTCGAGACTGAGGTCGAACGAATCACCGCCTTCGCCTTCATCACTGTTCAACTGGTCGTAGAATTCTTTTTCGCGATTGGCATTGCGTCGTGCCACGAGCAACAACAACAGAAGCAGAAGGATAAGACCACCACCGAGGGCAATCTGATACATCGGATTGTTCAGAATACCGTCAATAATGTTACCCGGAAATGCCTTTTCAGGCGCCGTTACTGGTTGCAGCGGCTTTGGCTGCTGGGTCTGCGGGACGGCCGCGGGCTCGGATTCAGATGGAGATTCCTGCTCGGTAACGGCAGGCTGCTCTGCCACCACCTCATCAGCAGCACCCCCTTCGACATCACCACCAAACGGTTCTTCACCTGCAATATCGGCTTCGTCCGGGACCATGGCGCTATCTTCTTCCGCCATCGGTGTGTCGGCCGTTTCACCTTCAAGGACTTCATCGGCCTGACCACCACCGAACGGATCTTCACCGGTGCCGGCACCCAGATCACCTTCTACTGGTGTTGTCGCCGGTTCAACGTCAGACTCTGTCTCAGCAGTATCGGTCGGAGCTGGAGACTCTTCTTCCGACACCATACCCTGCATATCCGCAAGCTGGCTGTTCTTCAGTTCCAGCAACCGCTGCAGGGTCTCAACCTGGTCCTGTAGATCCTGGACACGGGTATTGAGTTCGTCATTTTCGCGTTTTGCGGCCTCCAGCTCTTCCATCGCAACTGCGGAACCGGCATCAACACCGCCCGGCAGATCGCCGTCACCACCGGCAGAACCACCGTCTTCGGTAGACCGGGATTCCGATTCATCGGCAACCAGCAGGCGCAACTCATCACCCGCTGCCGCCTGAGTAGCACCCTGTCCTGCCGCAGCCTGGGCGGTATCCGTTGCATCAACGGTTCTCGGAGACTGGAATTCCTGGTTCTGCTGTGCAACTACCCGATTGGCTTCAGCGCGGCTACGGCTCCGAATCTGATCCAGAGAGGGAATCCGCAACACCTCACCACGCTTCAGGCGGTTAATATTCCCGCCAATGAACGCGTTAGGATTCTGATCCTGAATCGCGAGCATAACCTGCTGCATGGAAACCGAACCATCCGGACGTACCTGCTGGGCAATGGTCCAGAGTGTGTCGGATGGCCCTGTCGGACCAAACGTATCTGCCTGATAGCCACGCGACACGGAGCCTTCTGCTGCCGCCTGGCGGCGGACAGATTCCTGGCTGCGCGCCGGCTGCTGTCTGGTGGCTGTCGTGGCCGGAGCACTGACTTGCTCCTCAATACCAGATTCCTCGGCGTAAACCGGAGGATCGACCAGCACGGCATATTCCCGCATCAGGCGACCATTGGGCCAGGTCAGCTCGAGGAGGAAATTCAGATACGGCTCGCGTACCGGCGCCCGGGAGGAAACATTGATGGCCAGATTGCCATCCGTCCCGGTAACCACTTCAAACCTTAATTGACTCAGAAACTGGTGGCGGTCCAGGCCGACGCGCTCATAGGCGGCCTCCGGTGCCACATTGACGAACACTTCACCGGGATCAACACCGCGACTCTGATTCAGTGATATTTCTGCATCCAGTGGCTCGTTCAGCCAGGACTGGAGCTCAATTTCTCCAAGTCCAAGCGCCTGAGCCATTCCAGAGCCGAGCCCTCCCGCCAGCGCCAGGGCAACCGCAAGCTTGCGTACCTTCATGCTTATTCCTTTCCAGTCTCCGTTATTCTTTACTGCCGTATCTCAACAGAATCGGACGAGGTTGGATGACTTTCGCCTTGTTATTTCTCGTTTTTATATCGCAATTATACCGTTCGGTTTGGCAAGTATTGTTGATAAAACCCGTTTTATCAATCAATCAGCTGCAATCCTTGCACCGTTTTTTTATCTATCGGGCGGAACTCCTTAGCGCCCTTGAAAATAACAGGGGCGGACGCTGAAATCAGCCTCCGCCCCTGACCGGCTTGCAAAAAACCGGACACAGTTGGCATTAATTACCGCTGTGTAACACTTTTTAACGTTCCTGAAGGATTCGCAGCATCCGACGCAGCGGTTCTGCGGCACCCCACAGCAACTGGTCACCCACCGTGAAAGCGGAAATATACTCCGGCCCCATGGACAACTTGCGAATACGACCAATCGGAATACTCAACGTGCCGGTCACTTTCGCCGGAGTGAGCTCCTGCATGGTGGCATCGCGATCGTTGGGAATGACTTTCACCCAGTCGTTGGCCTTGGCCAGAATGCCTTCAATTTCGGAAACTGACAGGTCTTTCTTCAGCTTGATGGTCAGCGCCTGACTATGGGAACGCATGGCGCCAATGCGCACGCAGATACCATCGATAGGGATCGGGTTGTCACTCCGACCAAGAATCTTGTTGGTCTCGACGCCCGCTTTCCACTCTTCCTTGCTCATGCCGTTATCGAGCTGCTTGTCGATAAACGGAATCAGACTGCCCGCCAGCGGCACACCGAAATGCTCAGTGGGGAAATCGCCGGAACGCATGGTATCAGTCACCTTGCGATCGATGTCGAGGATGGCGGAAGACGGGTCAGCCAGCTCAGATTTGACGCTCTCATTCAACGCGCCCATCTGGTTCAACAGCTCCCGCATATTCTGGGCACCAGAGCCGGACGCTGCCTGGTACGTCATCGGAGACACCCACTCGATCAGATCCTGCTCCAGCAGGCCGCCCAGGGCCAGCATCATCAGGCTCACGGTGCAGTTACCGCCGATATAATCCTTTACGCCCTTATCCAGGGCCGCATCGATCACGTTACGGTTAACCGGATCCAGCACGATCACAGAGTGATCGACCATACGCAGAGTGGATGCCGCATCAATCCAGTAACCGTCCCAGCCTGCATCACGCAGCTTCTGGTAAACCTCGGTGGTGTAATCGCCGCCCTGACAGGTAACGATCACATCCATCCCCTTGAGGATGTCGATATCGAACGCGTCCTGCAATGGAGGAACGCCGTCTTTGCCTACGTCCGGGGCCGGCTTCCCTGCCTGGGAAGTGGTGAAAAACACCGGATCGATGTCGGCAAAATCATTTTCTTCACGCATGCGCTGCATGAGGACCGAGCCCACCATGCCGCGCCAACCTACAAGTCCAACTCGCTTCATGTGCGACCTTTGAACCTCGTTTTATGCCCGCCCGCTACCGTTATCGCTGGCAGGGACAGGATGGATGATCCCGCAACGGCTGCATCCTGCCGTTGTCGGGTCTCGATTGAGCAAACCAGTGGTGCTTTAAAGCGCGTTCAGAACCGCCTCACCCATGTCGCGAGTGGATACCTTCTGACCGCCTTCCGACATAATGTCGGCGGTACGCAGCCCCTGGTCCAGCACCTTGCTGACCGCCGCCTCGATGGCCTGGGCGGCTTTTTCCTCATTCAGGCTGTAACGCAACATCATTGCAGCACTGAGGATGGTAGCCAGCGGGTTGGCAATGCCCTGCCCGGCAATATCCGGCGCCGAGCCGTGACACGGCTCATACATACCCTGCTTTTCGGAATTCAGTGACGCAGAGGGAAGCATGCCGATAGAACCGGTGAGCATTGCCGCTTCGTCAGAAAGAATATCACCAAACATGTTGCCAGTCACAATCACGTCGAACTGCTTGGGCGCACGGACCAACTGCATGGCTGCGTTATCCACGTACATATGGGAAAGCTCCACATCCGGATATTCCCGCTTCAGGTCTTCCATGATTTCCCGCCACAGCACGGTCACTTCCAGCACGTTGGCCTTGTCAACCGAGCACAGCTTCTTGCCTCGTTGCTGGGCCGCCTCGAAGGCAACCCGGCCAATACGCCGAATCTCGGACTCGGTGTACTGGTAGGTGTTGTAGCCCTGGCGCTCACCGCTTTCCAGCTCACGCACACCACGAGGCTGTCCAAAATAAATACCACCGGTGAGTTCGCGGACGATCAGAATGTCCAGCCCGGAAACCACCTCCGGCTTCAGGGACGAAGCAGACGCCAGCTGCGGATACAGAATGGCCGGACGCAGGTTGGCAAACAGCTCAAGGTTGGAACGCAGCCCCAACAGTCCCTTTTCCGGGCGCTTCGCCATCGGGAGGCTGTCCCACTTTGGCCCCCCTACAGCCCCCAGCAGAATCGCATCGGCCTTACGGGCCTTCTCCAGGGTTTCTTCAGGCAGCGGCGTATCAGTCTCATCAATCGCCGCACCGCCAACGAGGGCAGATTCAAAACTCAGCGCCAGCCCGAACTGGTCGTTCACCTTATGCAGAACCTTCTCCGCTTCTGCCACAATCTCCGGACCAATGCCGTCGCCCGGCAGGAGCAATACATTACGGGACATAATCCAATTCCTTGTTAATCAGTTTGCAGTATTAAACAACCAGGGAGCGGTCTTGCGCCGGGATTCTTCATAAGCGCGAATGGTATCCGCATCTTCCAGGGTCACGCCGATGTCGTCCAGACCGTTCAGCAAACAATGACGGCGGAAATCATCAACATCAAAACTGAACGACTCACCACCGGGTGTCGCCACCGTTTTAGCCTCGAGATCGACCGTCAGCTGATAGCCTTCATTCTCTTCGGTTTCCCGGAACAGCTTATCAACCACTTCTTCATTTAAAACAATAGGTAAAAGGCCATTCTTAAAGCAGTTATTGTAGAATATATCGGCAAAGCTCGGAGCAATAATCACCCGGAAACCGAAATCATCCAGCGCCCAGGGCGCGTGCTCACGGCTGGAACCGCAGCCAAAATTGGTCCGGGCCAGCAACACGCTGGCGTTCCTGTAACGCTCCTGGTTCAACACGAAATCCGGGTTCAGCGGACGGTTGGAACAATCCTGATCCGGCTTGCCTTCATCCAGATAACGCAGCTCATCGAACAGGTTCGGGCCAAAGCCCGTGCGCTTGATGGACTTCAAAAACTGCTTGGGAATAATCATGTCCGTGTCCACATTGGAACGGTCCATGGGGGCAACAATGCCCTGGTGTTGCGTAAATGCTCGCATGGTCTCTCTCCTGTGGCTCAGTTCATCAATTCACGGACATCAACGAAGTGACCAGTCACCGCTGCCGCGGCGGCCATGGCCGGGCTTACCAGGTGAGTACGCCCACCAAAGCCCTGACGACCTTCGAAGTTCCGGTTTGAGGTAGACGCACAATGCTCACCCTGCCCCAGCTTGTCGGCGTTCATGGCCAGACACATGGAACAACCCGGATCACGCCATTCCAGACCCGCCTCGATAAAGATTTTGTCGAGACCTTCCTGCTCCGCCTGGGTTTTGACCAGACCGGAACCCGGAACCACCATCGCCTGCTTGAGGCTGGCCGCGACCTTGCGACCCTTTACCACCGCCGCAGCTTCCCGCAGATCCTCAATTCGGCTGTTGGTGCAGGAACCGATAAACACGCGATCCAGCTTGATATCGGTAATCTTCTGATTCGGCTGAAGGCCCATGTACTTCAACGCGCGGACGATCCCCTCGCGCTTGATGGGATCCTCTTCCTTCGCAGGATCCGGCACCGCGCCCTCTACACCAACCACCATCTCCGGCGACGTGCCCCAGCTCACCTGAGGCTGAATGGCGGAGCCATCAAGCTCAACCACTTTGTCGAACACCGCATCATCGTCGCTGTGGAGCGTGCGCCAATATTCAACCGCCTTGTCCCAGGTCTCACCCCTGGGCGAAAACGGACGACCTTTGACATACTCGATGGTGGTGTCATCCACTGCCACCATACCCACCCGGGCACCGGCTTCGATGGACATATTACAAATGGTCATCCGGCCTTCCATGCTCAAACCACGGATCGCCTCGCCACCAAATTCAATGGCGTAACCGGTACCACCGGCGGTACCAATCTTGCCGATGATCGCCAGAACCACATCCTTGCCGGTAACACCCGCGCCCAGCTTGCCGTTCACCTTTACCAGCATGTTCTTCATCTTCTTCTGGACCAGGCACTGGGTCGCCAGAACATGCTCCACTTCAGACGTGCCGATACCATGAGCCAGACAGCCAAAAGCGCCGTGAGTAGAAGTATGAGAATCACCGCAGACAATGCTCATGCCCGGCAACGTCGCACCCTGCTCCGGCCCAATCACGTGCACGATACCCTGACGCTGATCCTTGATCTTGAACTCGAGAATCCCGAATTCGTCACAGTTCTTGTCCAGCGTCTCCACCTGAGTGCGGGACACCGGATCCACAATGCCGTCGATACCTTTGTCACGATCCGTGGTCGGAACGTTATGATCCGGAGTGGCAATATTGGCATCAATCCGCCAAGGCTTGCGGCCAGCCAGACGAAGGCCCTCAAAGGCCTGAGGTGATGTCACTTCGTGCAACAATTGACGATCAATGTAAATCAACGCGGAACCATCGTCCCGCTGCTTGACCAAATGGTCGTCCCACAATTTGTCGTATAAGGTCTTGCCCGCCATGATTCTCTCTCACTCTCTGGGGGTTTCTGTTTCTGCTTCGAATGATGACATCATACCCCTGCGCCACGAATAACCTCAATTCATGTTTTTTATGCTTTGCATTCCAAACAGGAATCAACAATAGTAGAGCCATACTTCGGCGCAGGTCACGAACGGGCGGGTAAGGCTTTTCAAAACACGCCTACAAGCACATCCCTGTGGGCTCGTTTCGGGCCGTCCTTGGCCCTCAACGGTTTTGAAAAGCCTTACCCGCCCGTTCGCTCCCCCAACATGAGTCGGGAAGTCCTGAAACCTGCACCCAAGTATGAGGAGCAGATTCAGGAACCCCCTCCCAAAAATGTCGGAGGCCATGGATGGCCGGAGAGAAGCGCACATGGACGTGCTTGTAGCGGTTTTTGGGAGGGGGTTCCTGAATCTGATCCCTGCACCAACGTGGAATCCACCCATCAATTGGAGCAGCAACTATGGACGCAAACTCCCTGAAAGCATTCCTGACAATCGTCGACCAGGGTTCCTTCTCAGAAGCCGCTGAAACCCTGCACCTGACACAGCCAGCCATCAGCAAACGCCTGGCCGCCCTGGAAACCCAACTGGACACCCGACTGATCGACCGCAGTAACCGGGAAATCCGTCTGACCGAAGCCGGCACAAGACTCCTCCCCCATGCCCGCAAAATCCTCGATGAAATCCACAACGCCCGCATGGCCCTCACCACCAGCGCCGACAGCATCGAAGGCGAACTCCACGCCATCGCCAGTCACCACATCGGCCTACACCACCTGCCCAACTGGCTACGCCGCTATCGCCGGGAATACCCCCAGGTGGACCTGCACCTGCAATTCATGGAATCCGATGCTGCCTACGACCAGATGAACAAACGCAATGCTGAACTGGCCTTCGTCACCCTCAGCGACAGCATGAACCCGGAGTTCTCCATCCTCGCCCAGTGGCCAGACCCCATGGCGTTCGTGGTTGGGAAAGAACATCCTCTGGCAACACTGGGGAGCCCTGCGCTTTCTGACCTCGCGCCACACCCGGCGTTGCTACCGGACACCAGCACCGCCACCTACCGGGTGGTCAGCCGTCTGTTTCTGGAAGCCAACCTCACCCTGAAACCCCTGATGCCCACCAACTACCTGGAAACCATCAAAATGATGGTAAGCGTTGGCCTCGGGTGGAGCATTTTGCCGGTCAGCATGCTCGATAACAGTCTGAAGGTGCTTGAGGTGCCCCACCCTGTTACCCGGGTTCTGGGTGCCGTAGCACTGTCCCGACGACAACTGGGTAGTGCCGCCCAGGCATTGCTGCAGATAGTGGAAGAGGAAGAAACGGGACCGAAATCCAGTCAATGATCGTGCTGGGGCTGTGGTGGCGGCTGCAAACCCCGCCAGGTCACAATAATGGCAAAGGCCATGGCGGCAGCACCACCCCAGAACGCGGCAGAGGTACTGAAACCATCCACCAGGAAACCGGATAACCAGGCGCCGGTCGCGCCTCCGGCTCCGAAAGTCAGGCCACTGTATAGAGCCTGACCCTGGCCATGATGGTGCTTCCCGAAAAAGCCCTGAATGTATTGGACCGATACTGCATGCAATGCGCCGTAAGAAGCCGCGTGCAGCAGCTGGGCGAAGATCAGTACCGGCAATACCGACGTAAGCTCGGCAATCAGGCCCCAGCGGATCATTGTCAGCACCAGCGCCCCCAGCACCACCTGCCGTACACTAAAACGCCGGGAGAGCCTGTGCATGATCAGAAACAAGCCGATCTCTGCGATGACTCCCAGTGACCACAGCAATCCGATGGCCAGTTTGCCGTATCCATGCTGTTCCAGGTGGATACTGAAAAAGGTGTAGTAAGCGCCGTGAGACACCTGCAACAGGAAGTTCATGGCGAAAAAAGTGACGACTGCCGGGTGGGTGACAATCGCTTTCAGGCTGCCAACCGGGGCAGATTGCTGCTTGCGCTCGCCACGCTCGGACGGTACCAGAAATGCCGAGACGGCAATCCCTGCAAATACCGGCAATAACAGCCACGGCAAGTACTGAATTTCCACCAGCTCCAGTAGCCCGCCCACCAGAGCCACTGCGCCGATAAATCCGACAGAGCCCCATAGACGAACCTTGCCGTACTTGTCCCGATGTTTGCCCAGTACCCGCAAGGTAATGACTTCATACAAAGGCAAAATGGCGTTCCAGAAAAACGTGAACACCAGCATGACCAGCAACAGACCGTAGAATCCAGGCTCCAGAAACACACCAGCGAAAAACAACGAGCCGAAAATGGCACCAAAACGCACGAGACGGACGCGCTGACCGGTCCGGTCACCGATATAACCCCACACGCTGGGCGCCACAATCTTGGTAAGCTGGATGGTCGCCATCAGTGTGGCGATCTGAAGATAGGAGTAGCCCTGGCCCTCAAGATAGAGGGACCAATAGGGCAAAAGCCCTCCAAGGAGGGCGAAAAACCAGAAATAGAGGTTCGACAGCCGCCAGTAGATGGTAGCGCCTCCCCGAAATCAGAGCTGGCCGAGGACCGGCGTGGTGACTTCTACATCACCGTTCTGGCCGCGATGGCGCAGGTAGTGATCCATCAAGACGATGGCCATCATGGCCTCGGCGATGGGCGTTGCGCGGATACCTACGCAGGGGTCGTGACGACCAGTGGTGATCACCTCCACCGGGTTACCGTCTACATCAATGCCCTTGCCGGGCAGGCGCAAGCTTGATGTTGGCTTAAGTGCAATGCTGGCAACAATCGGCTGGCCGGAGGAAATGCCGCCCAGTACGCCACCGGCATTGTTGGAAAGAAAGCCTTCCGGCGTCATCTCATCCCGGTGCTCCGTTCCTTTTTGCTCAATGCAATCGAAACCGGCACCGATCTCCACACCCTTGACCGCGTTGATGCTCATCAGAGCGTGGGCAAGATCGGCATCCAGACGATCGAAAATGGGCTCGCCGAGGCCTGGAGGAACCCCCTCCGCAACGACGTTGATACGGGCGCCAATGGAATCCCCTTCTTTACGCAGGGCGTCCATGTAGGCTTCCATTTCCGCAACCTTGTCGGCATCCGGGCAGAAGAACGGATTCTGGTGAACCTGATCCCAATCCAGCTTTTCTGCCTTGATCGGCCCCAACTGAGAAAGATAACCCCGCACCCGGATCCCCAGACGGTGCTCAAGAAACTTCCGTGCGACCGCACCGGCAGCAACCCGCATGGCGGTTTCCCGCGCGGATGAGCGGCCACCGCCCCGGTAATCCCGGACACCATACTTGTGGTGGTAAGTGTAGTCAGCGTGGGCCGGACGGAACTGGGCAGCAATCTTGGAATAGTCCTTGGAACGCTGGTCGGTGTTTTCGATAATCAGACCAATCGGTGTGCCGGTGGTTTTGCCCTCAAACACACCAGACAGAATCCGAACCTCGTCCGCCTCACGACGCTGGGTCGTATGCCGGGAAGTACCGGGTTTGCGGCGATCCAGGTCCCGCTGCATATCTTCTTCTGACAGCTCCAGGCCCGGAGGGCAACCGTCGATAATGCAGCCCAGGGCCGCGCCGTGACTCTCACCAAAGGTGGTGACGGTGAACAGCTTTCCGAATGTATTTCCCGACATAATTCAGCACTTTATACAGGTTTTGTAATTTACGATCTTAGCTTTTTCGGGCCTGCCATTCACGCAGATCCCGGGCAGTGACCAGGAATACGCCATTGCCGCCGTTCTCGAATTCCAGCCAGGTTAACGGCAAATCCGGGTAGGCATCATCCATGGCACCCCAGGAGTTGCCAACCTCCACAATCAGGAGTCCGTCGTCGGTGAGGTAATCGGCAGCCTGGGCAACTATGCGGTGGGCAATGTCCAGCCCATCGTCTCCGGCGGCCAGGCCCAGTTCGGGCTCATGGTGATACTCGGCCGGCATGTCTGCAAGGTCTTCCGCATCCACATAAGGCGGATTACTGACGATCACGTCGTAGCGACCTTCAATGTTGTCGAAAACATCCGACTGAATCGCGCGTACGCGCCCCTCCAGCCCATGAAGTTCAATATTGGACTCAGCTACGGCGAGGGCATCCGCCGAAATATCAGACAGATCCACTTCCGCCTCGTCAAAAACCGTCGCCGCGCCAATACCGATACAGCCGCTGCCAGTACACAAATCCAGAATTCGTTGAACCTGCGTCGCGCCTAACCAGGGCTGAAGACCGTTCTCCAGCAGTTCGCCAATCGGCGAACGGGGAACCAGAACGCGCTCATCAACGTTGAACGGCATCCCCATAAACCAGGCTTCGCCAAGCAGGTAAGCAATCGGAATACGCTCGTTGACCCGACGCTCTACGCGCTCGAGAATCAGTTCCCGCTCTGAACGGGTCAGTCGCGCATCCAGAAACAGATTGTTGTTTTCCAGCGGCAGATGCAGGCTGCGCAATACCAGCTGAACGGCCTCATCCCAGACGTTATCAGTGCCATGGCCAAAGTAGATTGGCGAAGCCGCAAAACGGGAAACCGTGAACCGAAGCAGGTCACGGATGGAGTGCAGGTCGTCAACGGGACTGGTCAAAACTTAGCTTCCTGGTCTGGCTAATGGTGCGCGGCATTATACGCGCATTGCGGCGCGGGCTGCAGCTCTTGTGGCTCAGAGAGCCAGCGGGCCGGAGCTGCTGCGGCTTTGTTCAAACCGGTCCAGGGCGGCCAACATCCGCTCCCGGCCCAGTTGTATCAGCTCCGGGGCCTTGTGATAGTCGTAGCTTCTGCAGGCATTCTTGGGAATGTTAACCAACAGATCCGGTGGGTAGCCGGCAATCTTGTACTGCACTAACGCGCTTTGCATGGTCTCGATGGTCAGGTTCATTACATCGAATTTGCCAATGCCCAGCTTGTCCCAGTCGATGGTCTCGTGCTCGTCACGATGTCTGGACCGCCCCGATTCGTCTTCACGCTTTTTCTCGGGCGCCGTCTTTTTTGCCATTTCCCGGCTTATTTTCTGTTCCGGCGACTCACCACTTTCCGGTTTTCGGGAACCCAGCGTTTTCAGGGTATCCCAATCAAACCAGCGGGACGCCTTTTCGCGAATGGCATCGACCCATTCCTCCATATCGCTACTGGTTTCTTCCGGAGCAAACGCAGCGTCTGGAATGCGCCTTTGTTGATCATCCTCACCGCTCAGGTTAACGGCCATCACCAGATCTGCATGGGCTGAGATGGTGGGAATAATAGGCAATGGATTGAGCAGTGCGCCATCCACCAGTACCCGGCCGTTGAGCACCAGAGGCGTCACCACGCTGGGTATGGCAATGGAGGCGCGGATAGCCTGGTCCAGCGGGCCTTCCTGAAACCAGATTTCCTTATGGGCCAGAAGATCTGTTGCTACGGCGGTGTAAGCAATGGGCAGATCCTCAATACGCGTATCGCCCAGAATATCCCGAACCACAGAAAAGACTTTTTCTCCACGAATAGCGCCGACAGAAGTGAAGGTCACATCCAGCAATCGCAAGACATCAAACTGGCCGAGCCCGGTCACCCAGTCCTTGTAGTCTTTCATCTTACCGGCACCGTACATGCCACCGATCAGGGCGCCCATGGAGCAGCCGGAGATGGCAACGATCTCGTAACCACGCTCCTGAAGGACTTCAATCGCACCGATGTGGGCATAGCCACGGGCGCCGCCGCTACCAAGGGTGAGTGCAACGGTTTTGCCCTTACCAGGCAATGACTCCATGCGCTCGGTACTGGCCGGCGCTGACGCCGCAGAAATACCAGAACTGGTCACTACCGACGTGACGCCGTCCTGCGCGGCTGCGGTTCTGCCGGACGCTTCCTTTTCCGGGCTATCCTTTTCTGCCATTTCCTTACCTCTTGATAACCAGCACCTCAACCCGGTTACCCTGCCGAGTCGGGTCATTCATCGGGACGGCCGGCCCAACCGGAACAATGCGTATCTGACTCAGCGAAATACCCGTCTTGCCCAGCAGCGCGGCCAGGCTTTCGGCCGCAGCGCGGGAACGCTCCAAAGCCGCTTCGAGCGGCTCATCCTGCTCGAGATCGGTGAACGAGGCCAGCACCACTTCCGCATCATCGCCAGCCCAGTCATTCAGGGTTCGCCGATCATCCGCTGACCACTCAAAACGAAACGTCACTCCGCCGGACCAGGGGATCACCAAAGGCCCCTGAATCGGGCCAACTCCAATGGTATACCCGGGAATGGCCGCACCGAAACCAACATTCAGATGCTCAACCCAGACATACTCTCTCAGGTTGCCTCTTGTCACGGTGTAGACAAGGGTCAACCACTGCTGTCCGTCCTCTGCCGTTGTGGCGGCAACCAGGTAATCCTGAGTGGCGTCCCGCCCCAGAAGGCGGGATTGCTGGAAAATCTGGTTGGCCCAGACATTACTGCGGCCACAGGCGATGCCGGCACACTCAAATAGAATTTTCGCACCACCGGCAGACAATTTCTGGTAGTAATGGGCCCGCGCAGCCTGACGATTCGCATCCCTGGAGATTTCAAACAGCTGGCCCTGCCCCTGCACCGGCAAACGAGCCATGGTCTCGGAGCGGATTTCATCACGGATTTCCCGAACCGGACTAAAAAGCACCAGATGGCCAGCAGACTGTATCTCGACCGTGGATTCAAGCGTTGACTGCGGAAAAGGGGCTGGCGCGTCTTCAGGCCACGCAGCCATTGCAGGAATGGTAAAACATAACCATACAAGGCCGGCCAGCGCACCGACCATCGAGGAATTACCACGATCAATCATGTAAGAGAAACCTGTTAATCGCTTCGGCAACGGGAGTCACCTCCCCGTCAAGATGACAATGATGCCCACCAGGCACATCGACTGTTTCAAGGTTGGGGACCAGATCGGCACGACTATCGAGCCCGCCGCGGGAAACCAGCAACCCTTCTTCTGCCCTTACGAATAAAGTGGGTGTCTGGATGGCAGACAAAGACGCCCTCACCTGTTCTTCGGTCATCATCAGCGGTGTAGGGTGGCGTAAACGGGCATCCGTACGCCATATAAACCCGCCAGTTTCCGTGCGCATGTTTCTGGGCACCAGCGTTCTTGCCGCCTCGGGGCTCAGGGGGCTCAGCCCGCCCTCACGGATTCGGGCCGCGCTCTGAATATCCGGATAGACCGCCGGAGCAGCCGAACCAGCCCTGCGTTTCTGTAATGCCCGCCGCAACTGGGGGATCGTCTCACGTGCTGGCCGACTGAGCGCGCCCAGACTGTCAATCATCACCAGTCTGCGCACCCGTTCCGGGAATGCGGCGGCGTAAAGTGCGCAGACAATCCCACCGAGAGAATGCCCCACAAGATCCAGAGGGTAACGTTCGCTTTCAGGAAAATGCCGTTCCACCAGTTCGGATAGATCCCCGACGTAGTCCATCAGCCAATAGCTGTAACCCGGTGGCCGATGGCCCGAGTGTCCGTGCCCTGCCATATCCACCGCATGTATCGTGGTGCTCTCGGCCAACAACGGCGCCAGTCGGGCAAAAGACATGGCATTGTCGAGCCAGCCGTGCAGAAGGATAGCCGGTGGTCGTGAGCTTTCCTCGCTGGAGCTCGGCCAGGTCAGACCCGAAAGAGTTATGTTATCCAGGGGCCAGTGCATTTCATGGCAGCCGGCCTGTGGTTCTGGAACGCTACCGGGCAACGAGGTCTCCGTCATTCGGTAGCGGCCTTACATGGTGTGGGTGGGACGATCGGAACTCAGCGAGCCGGCCAGGTAGGATTCAATCTTGGTGCGGGCAGTTTCGTCATCGCCATTGAACTGCACGCCAATGCCTGCGGCCCGGTTTCCCTGAGCACCCTTGGGGGTAATCCAGATCACCTTGCCAGCCACCGGGATTTTCTCCGGCTCATCCATCAGGTTGAGCAGCAGAAACACCTCATCGCCCAGCTGATATTGCTTCTGGGTAGGAATAAACAGGCCTCCCTGGCGGATATAGGGCATGTACGCCGCATAGAGAACCGCCTTGTCCTTGATCGTCAGGGTTAGAATACCGCTGCGTGCTCCGAATCCGGGCCCCATATCAAATACCTTTTACGCAAATTTACTGATATTTCGCAATGATAGCAGTTGATCCTGAACAACGCTCACGTTGTCTGCCGCTTCCGGGGCATCAACTCCCGCCAGGCCAGTAGAAGCTGAGTGGCCTCAAGCTCCGGGCTTGCGTTATATATGCCCGCACTCCGGCTTTCCCGAACCCGCTCCATCAATTGATGAGCGCGCCACGGCGGGTTGGCTCTGGCCAGATAGCCCAACATGTCTGCTGCCTCCGGGTCCTGAACTTCGCCCCCGGCACTGCACCGGGCCAGGTCCGCGGCCCAGCTTTCAAACAGCCATAATGTATCGTCCAGTCCCAGCGTTTTGAAGCGGCGGGCGGCGTCCCCTACCGTCATCTGGCCTTTCATGAACTGTCGAAATGCCTCGAAGGCCTCATCCCTCTGCGCAAGAAACTCGCCAGTGGCATACTCCAGCGCCAGCCTGGGAGCATTACCCGCCAGCATCAGGCTTTTGGCCAGAGTGTCCGGCGACGGGCGGATGGATTCCTCCAACTCGGATACCCGGGCAGACAGCCATCGCCCGGCATCCTCGGCATCAGGTAACGGTATGGTCAGGGCCTGGCAGCGGGATCGTATGGTGGGAAGTACCGGCCGCCCGGATTCCTGGAGCAGCAACAGGGTCACATCCGGCAAAGGCTCTTCCAGGGTTTTCAGCAATGCGTTGGCGGCGTTGATGTTGAGCTGATCCGCCCGGTCGACTATGGCCACCTTGCGGTGTGCAACCTGTGGCGAGGCCACGGCAAACGTCGAGAGCGCGCGGATCTGATCCACTTTCACCATCCGGGACTTTTCCGGTGAATACACCCGGACATCAGGATGGCTGTTCGCCGCGATCAACTGACACTGACGACACTGACCGCACGCAATCGGTGCTCCGTCGTCGAGGCCGACCTGCTGGTCGCACAACAGCAGCCCAGCGACGGCTTCTGCCCACGCCCTTTTCCCGACGCCCTGCTCACCAACGACCAGCAGCGCGTGAGGCAACCGATCCTGGGCCAGACGTTGCTGCACCGTGCTCCAGGCGCGGCCGAGCCAGGGCATGTCCTTCGCGATATCAGTCATGTCGGAACGTCCGTGAAGCGGGTTCAGGTTTACGACGGAGCTGTCGTTTCATCGTTTTCAATAGCCGGGTAAGCCTGCGCGCTTCGTGCGCGGAAGCTTCCTGTGTTGAGGCCGTATAGTAATGGCTGTTTACCGCCCGGGCAAAGAGACGGACCGAAGATTCAACCTCCGGGCGCGCATTAGCCAGGCGTTCTGCCAGCGTCGCAGGGGTTTCACCGGTACGGACCGGCACGCCAACCTGTTCGCACAGCCGATGCCAGGCCAACACCACCCGACCGAATGCATCCTTGCGGGCGCCGCGGCGAATCGAAAGAGCCGAGACAACACCTGCGATCAGCAGGGTGAAGCCAACCACTCCGGCCGTCAGGTAGCCAAGTTCCTTGAGCCCGAAATTGCCCGGCAACCGGGACATCAGATCCATCTGACTCTGCCCCTGGTAACCTACCACCCATCGCTGCCAGTGATAATTGATGCGATCGAGCTGGAGCGACGCCCATTGCAGGATCGCGACATCACCGTAGCGCTGCGGCGAGGTCAAATCATTTTCCAGGAACGAGCCCTCATCGGCCACCGCATCCCGCAATCCGGATTCAATCCTGCTTGGCGCAATGGCAGCTGTCGGGTCCACCCTCACCCAGCCCTGGCCTTCCAGCCACACCTCCACCCAGGCGTGGGCATCGTACTGACGGACAATGAGGTAATCTCCGCCCGCCCCGGCGTCGCCGCCCTGATAGCCGACCACAATTCGGGCAGGAATCCCGGCGGCCCGGAAGACAAAGGTCGCCGCACCGGCATAGTGAGCACAAAAGCCCCGTTTTTCATCAAACAACAGCGCATCAATACCGTCGTCTGGCATGGTGGGCGGGCGCAACGTATAGAAATAGGCTTGCTCCCGAAAACGCCGGAGCAACGTGTTGACGACTTCCCAATGGGACAGATCTTGAGACAGTTTTCGTGCCAGCTCCCGGGCCCGGGGGTTCCCGGATGGAGGAAGCTGGAGATAGCGCCGAGTTTCTGCCGGGGAAAGGGCTTCAGCCGGCGCTGGCACAGCGGAAACCCGGGCCAGGCGATAACGCACCGGGCTGTCGGCGGGGCGCTGAAAGCGGAACAAATCCTCCGGCGTACTTACCACGTTGCCCGAGACGGCTACCGAGTTCTCCAGAGCAAACGCCCACCGCTGGTCTGTTGGCTCCAGCAGGATATCGTATTCATTACTTCGCAACGGCCCGACACCACCGTCGTTGTCTACCCTGGCTGGCCGTCGGAAACCGTCGGGGTCGCTCTGGCGCCAGGTCTCATCATCCAGATAATCGAGAATCAGACCCCGCCAGTAACGTTCCCGATATGGTGGCGACTCGCCCCCGAAGGTTACCCGGAACGCCCTTTCACTACTCTGGGCCAGATTGGAAATATCGCCTGGTCGCATGGTATCGGAAATCCCACTGCGGGCCTGGCCGGACACCAACGGAACACTCCAGAGCGGCGCCATGCGTGGGAAAAAGACAAACAGAAGGACAACCACTGGCAGCGTTTTCAGTAGCAGCAAACCCAGGCGCTTCCAGCCAGCCCTGAGACTACCGGGTAGATCCGGTGCATTGAGAATCTGGAGGCCCACCATCAGGCACCCAATGGCGGCGAACGTTAGCAATGCCCAGGCAATGTCCTGTTTGAACAGGAAGTTCACGGCCGCAAGGTAAACCTGAATAAAAAACAACACATAGAAATCCCTGGCGGACCGGGTTTCGAGCCATTTCAACCCAACGGCCAACACAAAGAACGAAGCGGCGGTATCCACGGTGAACCGCCCCTGCACTGTGGCCGCATAAACACTAATCAAAGTCACCATGATTCCTGTGCGGAGCAGTCGCCCTGGCAGTTTCACGCGGCCCTTTTGTGCCAACCAGCGCCAGCCCGCCAGCACAGCACAGGCCGCGATGAGCCACCAGGGCAGCCGATCCCATTGGGGAACCAGCAGCAGTGCAAAACTGGCAATCAACCACAAAAGCGCGTTACCGGGGATGGCTTCGATGGATGCCTGTTCTGCCGGTTTTGCGGAGAAAACTCTGGCTATGGTCGATCTCATCCAGACACTCCCGCTTTCGCATTTTCGGCCTGACGGGTACCAAAAGGCTGACCACCGGGATCCCTTGGCGGTTGCTCGCCCCACACCGCTAGCGCGCGCAGGCAACGCTCTCCATGCAGGGAGCCAGTGTCCGGCTCAATGGTATCGCCGGGCAAACTGAGACCGAACCTTGCGTTTTTCTGAACCCGGTCTGCCACCATCCAGGCCAGATAACTCAGCCGCAACTCGGTATCAACACCCGGAAAGGCATGAAAATCCAGCCAGTGCGGACTGCCCTGCTCGCCCTGCCAGTCGGCCACAATCATCTGGCCTGAGCGGGCAAAGCGTTTCCACATGACCCGCTGACTCATATCGCCTTCACGCCAGGGCCGAAGGTCGGCATTGTCCTGGCCGGCCACAGGCGCAGACGACGCGGCCTCGCTACCATCCTGCACGGTTCCGGCAGCATCGGGTGCCACCAAAGGCCTGGGAAAGGCCACTCCGGCAGACGAAGGACGCAACCAGGACCAGGCCTTTAAAAGCCCGAACGGAAAACGGGTTTCGATACGGATCCGATCCGGACGAAGATAGCCGCGATGGGCAGACGGCACTGGCAGCACCACGTCCCGGGATTCACCCGGCGATACATGCACGCTCTCAACCGATGAATCCTCAACCGACAGGCTCAGGCCAAGGCCTGGGTCCTTGCCTGCAGTTACCCGCAGCACAAACGGAATGTCATCACCCGCCCGACCTTCACCGGGACGGACCAGGGCAACAGAAAGACCGGACAGATTTCTGTGGGTCTGGTGCATGGCTCCCACAAACAAGGCTCCGAGAATAAACGTAAGCAGATAGATAAGGCTGTTCTGGTAATTGATTCCGGTAATCAGCATAACCAACAGCAACAAGCCGTACACCACGCCGGCCGCGGTGGGCAGAATGAAGATGTTCTTCTGGCTGAGGGTCTGGCTGTCTGCTCTCGGGATTCGGCGATTGATCCATCGTCGCCAACGGGCGTTTAAAGAGTTTCGCATCATGCTCCTGCGACTGGGTTCAGGCCCAAAAGTTCATGGAATGTGGTTGCCAGTAATCCGGACATAAAACCATAAAAATAATGGTTCCTTAACTATTTACCCTCGAGCACCGGATTCTGATCACACACCAGGCACTTTACGGTTGAAAAACTGTCGGACAAACCGAATACTGAAAAGTGATAGTATGAAGCGTATTGACTGAAGCAGTACACTCAGCAGCGCCTCTTTTGAACAGATTCAGCATGAGGCATTCACAAATGCGTCGCACACTGCTTGCAGCCGCGATCACGGCCACCACATTCACACCGTCCTGGGCCGGTGTACAAACCATGACCTCCGACGAGATGGTAGAAACCTACGTGGAGGATTCCGCCGTTATTGTTGTCCCGCGTCAACAACAGAAGTCCGAGACGGATCGGGAAAAAATCATTCGTGCGCTCACTATTTCGCCGGGCGAGCCCGTTCTGAGCGAAGCGGAAGAGGAAGCGTATCGGGAAGCTCTTCAGCGCTATCTTGATGAGGGCAAGAAAGATGCGCTGTCCGATGCCGAAGAGGAGTTCCTGCGCAGAGCGCTGCTGCTTCCTGTCGACGAATTGGCCAGAGCACAGCCACCGGCGGACTTCACCCCAAGGACACTGCCCATTATCTTTGGTCAGCAACCGGAAATTCCAGATGAGCCCTTCACCCAGACGTTCCTGAATGATCAGTTGGGCATTGGCTTCGATGGCCAGAATCTGAATTTCAGTATCGGTAATCCCCCGGGCATTGATCAGATCCAGATCCCCGAAGCAATCAACGAAGGCCCGATTACATTGACCCCCCGCCCGGGCGGAGGGTTTGACCTTTCCATTAAGGTGCCCGACCAGTAATTACCCAATCCCTGAAACGAAAAGCGGCGACCAGAACGGTCGCCGTTTTTTTGTCTGCTGATTCGGTCAGACAAAAAAACGCCCCGCGGTGCGGGGCGCTATCACCACTTTAAGGTGTCAGGTCAACTTACTGGTGACCATAAACCTTCATAGTGGTGTTGGTCACAGCCAGGTTGTCTACACGGAAAGAACCGATAGACTCACCGCCGATCTCAACCGCGCCAACACCGATGTCAGCTACGAACTGAGGAATGGTGATCTCCAGAGCGTCGCCACCGGTGGCGGCAGAGGTGCCCTTGCCAACAGTGATCTGCGCTTGGGCGAACATGCTTGCTGCATCAACTGGTCCACCGCTCTCGAAGTAAGTAGCGCCGTAAACGGTGAGGTCACGTACGTTCACACCCAGGAAGTCCACGTCCATATCCATGTCAGTCACGTTGAAGCCAACGTTCATGATCAGGTTGTCAGTGGCGGTATCCACACGGATGTTCAGCAGGCCGAGGTTACCCTCGATACCGATGTTGCTGGCCAGCAGAGTGGAGTCACCGCTGCCGTCAGTGGCGTTCAGAGAGGCAGAACCAACAGCCATGGCGAAGTCGATCGGAGCGCCAGAGATGCTGTGAACATCAATGAACGCGTCACCGTCGGCTTCTACGTCGATGTCGATAACCAGGTCATCCAGCATGCCGGATACGCCAGTTACCGCGCCGTTGGCATCACGCTCAACGGAGCCGCCACCGATGGAGATGTCGTTAACTGCCAGGTAACCTTCGTCAGTGTAGCGGAACTCACCGATGGAAACTTCGGTTTCCAGTTCGATGGTCACACCGGCCTGACCGGTCACGTTACCCATGGTGGTGTCGTCAAGCGCTTTCAGATCAGCTTGAGCGGCAAAAGGAGCTGCAGCAACGGCCGTTGCCAGTGCGATTTTTTTCAGGCCTTTCATAACGTTCTCCTAATTGGAACAGTTTGTTGTTATTTCCATCTCATGCAGACTGTTTGGTGTACTTTTGTATCTGCACGGCTACAGAGTACTGCAGAGGTAACTGAATGTTCCGTGACCACCTTCACGTAATCGATACTTGGATTGTCGGACACAAACCACTATTCAGCCGGCTCTTCATCGACATTGATGTTGAAGATCTTGTTCTCCATCTCCACAACCACCTGCTCGCCAAAAAACGCTTTACCTTCATCAATGGTAAAAGGCACCAGTTGGGCCAGCGTTGGTCCGAAGATATGCTCCATCTCGACCACCAGTACCCGGTCCGCCTCCGACTCTTTATTGGGATTGGCCGTTGTGTAGAACACTGCGGTCGCGCCGATCTTGCCTTTCTTTACCAGTGCAACGAGCGAACGCCGGAGTACCTCAAGGGCAACATCCGCCGGCATTTCCTCAATCTGCTTGATCCGAATCGTTTTGGTCTTGTCTCCAGTGTCGGTTACCACGGCAAACGGTTTTACCCCGCCAGTCACCACGATCCGGTTTTCAAGGTCATCGACCCCCTTCTGGTACATCCGCTCAAACTGCTCCTGAATCATCTCCTTGATTTCAGTTTCAGACGGCTGCTGGGCATTGGCGTATCCGGGTGCCATCAGCAGGGGAACCAGAAACATCAGGAAGGTCATCAAACGGGATTTTAGCTGTGTCATACCTACTCCACTTTCCTCTGAAAGCTCGCGCAACAGGAGCGCACGGCTTTTACATTGTTTTTATGCTGGGGGTGCCCTGCTATCTCGGTTAGAATAGCCACCGGCTTTTTCTCCCCGTCCCAACAGGACGCTATTTCATTAGATCAGTGCCGCCGCAAACGCTACAACGCTGTTTTTGTGGCCTGTTTATCATTTCAGCAAGATTCCGGAGGACCCTTGGGCCGGGCAACAACGCGGGAACTTACCCGGGCGACCTACCACCAGCTTATGATGCATGCCTGCCGGGCACCCGATTTCGTCTTTCTGGGTAGCACAGGCGATAGCGCCCGTCGCGGCACCTTATGTGGCTTCTCGGCCATGGCCGTGTGCTCGCAGGAACTGACTGGTGACAGTTCGGCCCCCATTGATACCGCCAGTCTAGCCCGGGAAATGGAAGAGCGGGCCGCACCATTTCAGGTAGAGCGCGGTACCGACCCGAATCATCTCCCTGGTGGCTGGATCGGCTATCTGGGGTACGAGCTGGGCTACGCCCGGGAGCGGCGACTGGCTCAACTGCGCCACGCCTCCACTGTTCCGTTAATGCATGCCGGGCTCTATCTCTGGACCGCTAGTTTTGACCGGAATAGCGGCCGCTACTGGCTCTGGATTCACCCGGCATGCCCTGCTTCGATTCAGGACCAGATTGAACAATGGCTGTCGGCCCCGGCAAACCACCAGATGCACTGGCATATGAAAGCCCCGTTCGCTCCGGCGCAAACGCCAGGAGAAGTCAAGTCGGGTGTCGAAGCCATCAAGCGCTATATAGAAGCTGGCGATTGCTATCAGGCCAATCTGTCCCAGGCATTCACTGGCCGATTCTGCGGTGATCCATGGCTGGCCTTCGAGAAGCTTACGGGCGCCAACCCGACGCCCTACAGCGCCTTCCTGAGAGCCGGAGACGACTCGATTCTTTCCATATCGCCAGAGCGGTTTCTGAAAATAGATCAGGGCGTAGTCCAGACCAGCCCCATCAAAGGTACACGCCCCCGGGGCTCCTCGCCGGAATCCGATATCAAATTGGCGAATGAACTTCAGGCATCCGAGAAAGACCGTGCCGAGAACCTGATGATTGTGGACCTGTTGCGGAATGATCTCAGCCTCCACGCTGAGGCCGGAAGCGTGCAGGTTGATCAGCTGTTTGCCCTTGAGTCCTACGCCAATGTCCACCACCTGGTGAGCCATATCAAGGCCAGTTTAAAACCGGGAATCAGCCCGCTTCAGGCGTTGTTTGATGCATTTCCTGGCGGCTCCATCACTGGCGCTCCGAAAATCCGGGCGATGGAAATCATTCGCGAACTGGAACCACACTGGCGCGGGCCCTATTGCGGGTCTGTCTTCTATTACGGGCTTGATGGTCGGCTGGACAGCAACATCGCGATACGAACCCTGCTGTGCGAGTCCAGCGGTAGGATTCGTTGTTGGGGGGGCGGAGGCATTGTGGCGGATTCGGACCCGGAGGCCGAGTATCAGGAGACACTCACCAAGGTCAAACCGCTGATGGATTTTCTGGAAAAGCTGAAGCTCTGATCTGCACCACAACCTCACAGCCGCGGCACAGATCAGCGTTTCGGACGATCAGGCGCTGTGAATCGCGCTCGCCTTCAGGAATTCCTGTTTCAGATCGTCAAAATTGTGTACCGCCGGGAACTGCGGGAACTCATCAATAACGTTCTGGGGCGCGTGGAACAGAATGCCCGCCTCTGCCTGGCCGAGCATAGTGGTATCGTTATAGGAGTCACCAGCGGCAATCACCCGGTAGTTCAACAACTGGAATGCGCGTACGGACTGGCGTTTCGGATCCCGCTGCCGCAGCAGATAGTTGGTGATCTGGCCGCTCTCCGCTACCTCCAGCTTGTGACACAACAACGCCGGATAGCCGAGTTTCTTCATCAGCGGCATGGCGAACTCGTAAAAGGTATCCGACAGAATCACCACCTGGAAACGCTCACGCAGCCAGTCGAGGAATTCCCGGGCACCCGGCAGCGGGTCCAGAGTACCGATGACTTCCTGGATTTCCGGCAGCCCATAGCCGTGCTGGTCCAGAATGCGCAGGCGCTGCTTCATCAAGACATCGTAATCAGGGATATCCCGGGTGGTTGCCTTGAGTTCTTCAATGCCGGTTTTTTCTGCAAAGGCGATCCAGATTTCCGGGATGAGTACGCCCTCAAGGTCAAGACATGCGAGTTCCACAACGGTCTCCTGAACGATAAATAAAAAGATGAGGCACCTGCGCCCCGGTTGGTGGGCGTATGATATGAAAAAGCGCGGCCAAATGCATCGTGTATCCGGTGTTGCCCATCTTTGATGGCATAAAGATATAGATCCTCATTCCTTCAGGGCATTAAAGGTTTACTGCTAAGCTAGCCACACAAATTATTGGTACAGACTGGATGATTATGACTGATATCGACTCTCTCCGGGCCGAACTGGATGGTCAAAGCCCCAGGGCGATCCTGAAAGCCGCCCTCGCCCACTATGGCAACATTGCCATTTCGTTCAGTGGCGCCGAGGACGTCGTGCTGATCGAAATGGCTCACAAACTGACCGACAATCTCAGGGTGTTTACCCTGGATACCGGCCGACTGCACGCGGAAACCTACGAGTTTGTCGATCGGGTGCGAAAACACTACGGCATCGATATTGAAGTCCTGTTCCCGGATGCCAAAGAAGTTCAGGACATGGTCAACCGCAAAGGCCTGTTCAGTTTTTACGAAGAGGGTCATTCGGAATGCTGTGGTATCCGAAAGGTTAACCCGCTGCGCCGTAAGCTTGCCACTCTGGATGCCTGGGTCACGGGCCAGCGTCGGGACCAGAGCCCCGGTACCCGGAATGAGGTGCCGGTGGTCCAGCTGGACACCGCCTTCTCAACTGATGCAAAGCCACTGATAAAATTTAACCCGCTGGCAAACTGGAGCTCCAAAGAAGTCTGGGATTACATCCGCATGTCTGAGGCGCCCTATAACCGTCTACACGAGCAGGGCTTCGTCAGTATTGGTTGCCAGCCTTGCACCCGTCCGGTGCTCCCTGGACAGCACGAGCGCGAAGGACGCTGGTGGTGGGAAGAAGCCACACACAAGGAATGTGGTCTGCATGCCGGCAACCTGATCGGCAAGTCTGGCTGAACCGCCCGAAGCTGTGCCCACAAAAAAGCCCGCGTCGCCTTAACGGCCCGCGGGCTTTTCATTGGCCCCAACCTCAGTAGGTAGGCAGCTCGATATCCTTGAACAGTTCCTGAATCTCGGAACGGCTGCCCTGGTGAGCCACGGCTTCATCCACCTTTTGCTTGGTGAGATGGGGCGCGAACCGCTCCATGAAGTCATACATATAGCCCCGCAGGAAGGTGCCTTTGCGGAAGCCAATACGGGTGACCGAGGGCCTGAAAAGCTTGCTGGCGTCCAGCGCCACGAGATCGGTATCCACCTTGGGATCGAACGCCATACTGGCAATAATGCCGACCCCCAGCCCCAATCGCACGTAAGTCTTAATGACATCGGCATCAGCTGCAGTGAACACCACTTTCGGGGTCAGTCCCCGTGACTGGAATGCCTCATCCAGCTTGGACCGCCCGGTGAACCCGAATACGTAGGTAACCAGCGAATACTCCGCCAGTTCCTCCAGTGTGAGTTCCTGGCCCTTGGCCAGAGGATGATCCTTGGGAACGATCACGCAGCGATTCCACTTATAGCAGGGCATCATGATCAGGTCGTTGAACAGGTCCATGCCTTCAGTGGCAATGGCAAAATCCACCGCACCGTTGGCGGCCATCTCTGAGATCTGCATCGGCGTGCCCTGATGCATATGCAGGGACACATCCGGGTATTCCTCGATAAAGCCCCGGATCACCGGCGGCAACGCATAACGCGCCTGGGTGTGGGTGGTCGCGATGCTCAGGTCGCCTTTACGCTGGTTACTGAACTCCTGGGCGATTTTCTTGATGCCTTCGACCCGACGCAGGATCTCCCCTGCCTCCCGGATGATGATCTCGCCGCCGGGAGTAATGCGGGTCAGGTGCTTGCCGCTTCGAGCAAACACCTCAAGCCCCAGCTCGTCTTCGAGCAAACGAATCTGTTTGGAGATGCCCGGTTGTGAAGTGAACAGGCTCTGGGCGGTGGCGGACACATTCAGGTCGTGGTGCGCAACTTCCCAGATATAACGCAGCTGTTGTAATTTCATTAATTCTGTCGCTCCCTGGATTTCCGGCCCTGAGTCAGTGCCTCAGGCTCAACTCGAGAACCCTGGTGGATTCATAACCGAATAATACGCATAAAGGATCAATTTTTCATTCTTTTTTGATATACAAGACAATCTGTATTCAGTGTAGACCAAATCTCTGGTTTCGCTGGCCCGACAATACCTTGCGTCAACACAGCCCTTGACTTGTGTGTGACAAAGCACACAATCGCTAATCAAACATGCCCAGATCCCGGGAAGCCATGCTGCTGACAACCAAATTCCTCCGGCCAACACCCGATTCCAGAGCCGTTCAACGTCAACGGCTGGATACCCTGCTGCAACCGGAATCCGGCAAACGACTGAATCTGGTTATTGCTCCGGCGGGTTATGGCAAGACCACACTGGTCAGCCAGTGGTGCGCCGGCAACAGCATGCCCACCGCCTGGCTCTCACTGGACGAGCAGGACGACAAGCCAAGGCAGTTCTGGCAGTACGTGATTGGCGCCTTCGAGCATGCCGGCCTGATCGGACTGGAGGACTGCAAGAAGCTGTTGGCCAGGCAGGACGACGACGAGCTCACACCCGCCATTACCAGCCTTTTGAATGTTCTCGCGGCAGATGGCAATGCCTGGTCTCTGGTGGTGGATGACTACCACGTTATCAGTAACGACACCCTTCATCGCCAACTCGCGTGGTTTCTGGACTATCTGCCACCCGGTATCCTGGTGACCCTGGCGTCACGAACTGAGCCACCGCTGCCACTGGCCCGCTGGCGAGTCCGCCGCCAGGTCCAGGACATCCACCCCGGTCTGCTGGCGTTTTCCGAAGAGGAATGTCAGGAATTCTTCCGCAGTACGATGGCCATGGAGCTGTCCGAGGACGACATTCGGTCGATATGCCGTAAAACCGAAGGCTGGGTCGCCGCCATGCAGCTCTCAGCATTGGCCGGGAAGAAAGAAGCCGTCCTGCCCGGTCAGGCCCTGGGCTCACCGGACAGCCGACTGATTTCCGATTATGTCCTTACAGAAGTGCTTGAGCAGCTTCCCGAAGATCTGACGGACTTCCTGCTGGAAACGGCTTGTTGTCCGCGCTTATGCGCCCCTTTGTGCAATTCCGTCAGGCAACGCCAGGACAGTCAGGAAAAGCTGTCCAGCCTTCTGTCCCAGAATCTCTTTCTGATCCCGCTGGACAACAGCAACGAGTGGTTCCGTTACCACGACCTGTTTCGGGAAGCCCTGTTACAGCGAATCCAGAGTGCCGCCCCCTCCCATGCCTCGGAACTGCAATCCCGAGCCATTGACTGGCTACTGCGCCATGGCCATGTCCAGGAAGGGATTGTCCAGATTGTCCGGCGCAACGATACCGACCATCTGGCGGCGGTTCTGGCGGAACACGGCAACAACCTGATTCATGGCGGCTATCACCTTCCGGTACTTGAATGGCTGGATGCTATCCCTGCCCACAAGATTCAGGACAGCCCGCAACTGCAGATGCTCAGAATCTGGGGCCTGTTTTTCGCAAACCGGGTTGAAAGCCTTGACCCGCTTCTGCTGGAAGTTGAGGACCTGCTGGACCGCCGTGTTGCCGATTCACACCCGGACGCGGAAGGCGCCCTGGCGTTGCACAGCGAGATTTCGCTGGTGAGATCCTACCTGGCCCGCACCCGCAACGATGAGAAAAACGCCTCGGATCTTACCCGACAGGTACTCAAGGACATTGATCAGATCAGCATTCCCCTGAAGTCCGTCACCTATTACGGGTTGGGCCTGGATTATTTCGGCAAGGGCGAACTCAATGATGCCGAGGAGGCTCTGGAGTCTGCCGTTCATTATGGCCAGGTAGAACGCAAAGCCAGTACGGTTCTGTCATCCGGCGGTCTGCTCGCCTGGATTCAATACCACCGTGGCGATACCGATCTTGCTCTTGAGACGACTGGGCGAGTACGACAATGGGTAGACGAACACTATTCCGACCCCAGCCAGCCGAGATTGATCTCCTGCTGGCAAAACAGTGCATTGACAGAAATCTATCGCGAGCGAAACCAGATCAGCACCGCCGACGGATACCTGGCCCCCCTGCTCGATCATGTACGAAAGGGTACCGAACCGGGCCAGCATGTGGTGATCCAGTACGTACGGGGACACCTCGCCTTTACCCGGGGTGACCTGGAAACGGCGGTTGAGGCACTGGAAGATGCCGTGACAACCGGCCGGCGCCGGAGGGAACACATTGTATTCGAGCCCCCGGCCGCTTCCGCGTTGCTGGCAAGGTGCTACCTGAGTTCCGGCCATGCCGAAAAAGCTCGCGCCTGTTTGCAGCCCACCCTGGATCAACCAGCCACCAACCCGCTAAACCGGGAGCAGAACCAGATTGCCCTGGCCCGGGTACAGAATGCACTGGGCGAATATCAGCAGGCTCAGGACACCCTGTCCGCCCTGATACCAGCCGCAGAACGCAACGCGCACAATCGACACCTGGTAGAGATTTTACTGGTGTACGCCGAGGCGCTGGCCCACGAGGGCCGCAATGACGAGTCCGATGCCATGCTGGAGAAAGCACTGGACCGGGCCGAAAACGCAGGCTTTCTGCGCCTGTTTGCGGAAGAGAGCACTGCACTACGGGACATGCTACTGGATTTTCCCAGACTACGAACCCCGGGGCGGTGGAACCGGGAACTGCTCGGGATGCTCAGGGATCTGGCCGTCGGACAGCCTGGCGAGGCGCCTTTTAATGGCTCCCAGGAAGCCAATCACCCCATCGATACTGCCCGCCCGGGGGGCGAGACTGTAAATGTCCTGACAGAACCGTTGAGCCAGCGTGAGCAGGAAGTTCTCGTGCTGATCCACCAGGGGCTTGCCAACAAAGAAATTGCTGAGCGCATGTCCGTTGCCCCGGCTACCGTGAAAGCGCACATCAGGAACCTGTACGGCAAGCTCGGCGTGAGCCGGCGCACCGAGGCGCTGGCGAAAGCAAGGGAGGTGGGGTTGCTGGAGGATGTCGCAAAAACGTGATGAATATCACATTTGACACCAATTAAGCCTGGTCACTACGCCCTTTGGACGATCCGTTTACGCCCCTTTAAGCCCTATCATTTAACAATGGTGAGGTTAACGCCTTACCTCGAAATCTGAAATTCAGGCCTTCAGACTTCTTGTTCCGCGTTGTTTCGACGCCCGGGTTCGTTAAGAACCCCTTCCATGAGAGCCACCCCTTGCGGGCTGGCTCTTTTTTTATGGGTCAATTTACAGGCATGAGAGAAATCTAGTGTTCAATGATGCGGCGAAACGGCGGGAGTGCATCCAATAGCAACTGCCCGTAGCGTCGAGCCACAATCCTGCGGTCCAGAATGGTCACCCGCCCCGTGTCCTGTTCCGTTCGCAGCAGGCGGCCAACGGCCTGCACCAGTTTGACAGAAGCGTCCGGCACCGTGATTTCCATAAAGGGATTGCCTCCACGTTGGGTCACCCACTCGGCCAGACTGGCTTCAATGGGGTCATCCGGTACCGAAAAGGGCAATCGGGTGATCACCACGTGGTGCAGATAGCGCCCCGGCAGGTCAATGCCCTCTGCAAAACTGGCCACACCAAACAGTACACTGGGCTTACCTTCGTCAACCCGGCTGCAATGCAGCCTGAGCACCTCATTCTTGGCCATATCGTCTTGGGTCAGGATAAGTTCCGGGTACTCAGGCGCCAGCGCATCACGAACCTGCTGCATCTGACGGCGCGACGTAAACAGCACCAGTGTCGCCTTTTCTCCGGCCCAGAGCTCCGGTAAACGCTTGACCAAGGCATCGGCGAAACCATCGTCGGTAGGCATCGCGACCATGGCCGGCACTTCCACCGTCGCCATTTCGGCGTAACGGAAAGAACTGGGCACTACCAGATAACGGCTGGCCTCAGGCAATCCGGCTCGTGAACGAAGGCGATCAAAGCGCCCGAGCGCCGTCAGCGTGGCGCTGGTGAGCACCGCTCCGTAAGCTCTCGACCACAATCTCGAATAAAGCAGGTTATCGGCCAGTACCGGCGAGCTGAACAATGTAATGTCTTCAGCATGGTCCCAGCGCTGGCGCACTGCCCACCTTGCCGCCGGTGGGCCTTTACGGGCAGGAGCTTCGACCACCGGCTCCTCTTCATCACTGACGATGGCGACACCTTCGCTCCAGGCAATCCACAACCGCAGCTGATCTTCCGCCCTGGCATGAAAGGAACCTACTACCGGGTACCAGGAATCTGCTGTGTCCCGGTCCAGCTCCGGATCCTTGCGCTCATCGAATGCGCTCTGGAGTTCATCGACCAATGTTCCGAGGTGCCGACAAAGCCCTGCCGTGGCGATTCGTGTTTCCCCAGCCAGTTCGGCCAGCTTCTCGGGCAAGGCACCATCCGGATACCGCCACTGGGCACTGCGGCGCTCTTCGTTAAATTCCCAGCCGGTATTCTGCTCAACCTCTTCGTACACGCGAGTGAGTGCCAGATCCAGATCCCGACCCGCGGCACTGATCTTTTCAACCGCTTTGGCGGCCTGGGAGCCCGCTGGAAGCCAGGGCTGCATCTTGACCAGCGCCTGGGAAAGCTGTTTCAGCCATTGCCGGGTGGAGTTCAACGGCACCGACGCGGCGAAATGGTTCAGGGCCTTGTCGGGCAGATGATGGGCTTCATCGAAGATGAACAGCGCGTTCTCCGGCTCCGGAAGAATGGCGCCACCGCCCAGGGCCAGATCCGCCAGCACCAGGTCGTGATTGGCCACCACCACATCGGCATCGTCCAGATCCTTGCGGGCATCAAAGAACGCACAACTGTCAAAGTAGGCGCAGTGCCGGTTGGTGCACTGGCGATGATCAGTCGTCACCTGACGCCAGATTTCATCGGGAATCTGTTCCGGCCAGTGATCCCGGTCGCCGTCCCAGTCCCGGGAACCATAACTGGCAAGCATGTTCTCGAAGGTAGCCCGGCTACGGGCCTCGTCGTCTACCGGCTGATCCAACAGAAACAAGGGCATGGTATCGCTGTCACCATGGCCCTCATCGTGCAGCCTCGCTTCCAGTCGAGACATACACAGGTAACGACCACGGCCTTTGGCAAGAGTCCAGCTGAAATCCAGCTTGCTGTGTTTACGCAGGTCCGGCAGATCTTTCAGAACAATCTGATCCTGAAGCGCCACCGTGGCGGTGGAAATCACCAGAGTCTTGCCAAGGGCTTTCGCCACCGGAATGGCGGCGATGAGGTAGGCCAGCGTTTTACCTGTACCGGTCCCAGCCTCCACCACGCAGGTAGCTGGCGGGGAAGTGCGCTGGCCATCGTTGTCGGTGATCTCCCCCATGTACCGGGCAATCTCCGCAATCATCAAGCGCTGGCCATAACGGGCACGGATATCCTTGCCCGCCAACACATCCCGATAGGCTTGCTGAATTTGCTGTTTAACGTCCTCTGTCAGCGCCATTATCTCGGGCTCACCCAGTCACGTACGGTACCTACACGGAAAAACTGGCCGTTCTTGCTGAGCACCACACCGTCTTCGGTAATACGTTCTACCAACAGCGGCCCAAAGCCATCTCCCGGCTTCAGGTAATGGCCATTGATCATGACACGACTGGCGGAGGGATCAGATGCAAATATGTGACTGTTAAAGGTCAAATCAGGGACACTCTTCTGAAAAGAAAGGGGTAGTTCCACAAGGTGAGGCACCCTGCCCTGCGGCACCCGTTCCGTCAAGGCAGATTGTGGCAACGGCTCACTTTCGGACCGACTTGGAACAATGACGACAGGTTCGTCCCAGGACTGCTGGTTGACGCCGTACTCATCTGACATGGCATCATCACCTGCCTCAGTGACCACGCCTGTACCTTTTGCCTGAGACAGGTCCTGCCCTCCGGAAACCCGGACCGGATCCGCTATTTCAGTCTCTGCAAGCGGCTCAGGCTCAGGCTGAGCCGCCGGCACATCGGGTACCGATTCGGACTGTTCCTGGGCTACAGCAGGAGCCTCCTGCACCGTCACGATCTTTGCGTCTCGCTCCGGCCAGAACAACCAGGCAAGCACACCCGCGTTCACTAACAAGGCCAGCGCAACCCACACCACGGCCGATACCGGCTTACGTTTGGGGCGGTATACCATCTGTACCGGTTGCCCGAGATCAGGCGCTTTGCCCTGTCGGCGCTCCGCTTCGGATTTTCGGAGCGCATCGAGAATATACGACATACGCTACCCGCTCCTGACCATCACCGACGAAACCAGACGTGGAATATTCTCGGCCAGATCGTTGTTCATCTGGATAATGGTCATGGCGCCTGCAATACCATCCACAGTGAGCCCACGTTTTTCCTGATACCAGCGCACCTGGTCCGTCATCTCCATACGCTTGACCCGGGCCGCCTCCTGCCCACCGCTGCTCAGACGCTCTGCAAGCTCCATCATCCGGGCACCGATCCATAACTGCTGGCCAGAGTCATCGCCGTAGAAACCATCGCCGGTCATGAATTCAGGAATTCGCCAAAGTACCCTGAAATCACCGTACCAGTAGTCTTCAATCTCCCGGAATGGCACTTGCTGGCTGCCCCGGGGCGTCGCAATCACGGCCAGATCGCCATCCAGTCGTTCCACAACCACCTGGCGAGTGCGGCCGCTTTCATCCCTTAACTGAAGGATGGCCGGCCGATTGATGAACTCCAGGCTTCGTCGACTCCCCTGGCGTTCCAGGCAGGCCAGCCCCACCGTTGCGGCGTAATCACAGGCGATCGGGTTGGCCGACGGTTCATAATTCTTGCCCCACAGATCAAACAAAGCGCCGAAGGCCTCAGCCAACGACTGGGTGTGCTGGTTGAACACGAACCTCTGCGATGTTGGCTCCGGCGCCACGATTTCCGGCTGGTCAGAATCTGATACCGTTTTCGGCTCAGGCTCTGCCTCCCGTTCAATCACACCTTCAACGGACCGTTCGGCCTTGGGCTCGGCGAGTGCCGGGGTGGAAGAGCCAGGAAATTCAAGCAGCCACAAGGTGCCAATGATGGCCAGTATGACCGAGGCGACAACCAACCATACATGACTGCCCCGGCTTCGGAACGTCCCGCCGGCCGGGGCCATCGCCAGCCCGCCATTGACCTCTTTTGCCGCTTTGCGAATGTGGGTGACGGAGATCAGATGATCTCCCTCCGCATAGGCGCCGAGCAGTGCCCGGTCACTGATCAGATTGATAAGCCGGGGTACGCCCTGACTTTCCCGATACAGTCTACGGACCGCCCCGGGGGTAAAAATATCACCCCGCATACCGGCAACATTGAGCCGGTACTGCAGATAGGCAGGGAGTTCCTGCCGGTCTATTGCATCCAGGTGGTAGCGTGCCGTGACCCTTTGATTAAGCTGGCGAAGTTCCGGCAGAGCCAGAATCTCCTGCAATTCCGGCTGGCCAAGCAGAACAATCTGCAGCAGTTTCTTTTCCGAGGTTTCCAGGTTGGTCAGCAGGCGCAGCTGTTCGAGCACCTCAGCAGAGAGGTTCTGGGCCTCGTCAATAATCAACACCTTGTGCCGGCCCGCAGCGTGGGCTTTCAACAAATCCTGGTTGATGCTGTCGACAAGGGTTTTGATACTGGCATCAGGTTGGTGCGCTATTTCCAGTTCATCACAAACGGACGACAACAGTTCCCTGGCGGACAGGCGTGGATTCAGGACCAACGCAATATCCACATGTGCCGGCGCGTTTTCTATGAAACAGCGACAAACCGTGGTTTTACCGGTGCCCACCTCGCCAGTGATCACAATGAAACCGCCCTGCCCCTGCACACCGTACATCAGGTGCGCCAGTGCTTCCTTGTGGCGATCGCTGAGGTAGAGATATCGGGGGTCGGGAGCGATTGAAAATGGCGGCTCACGAAAGCCGAAGAAATCGTAGTACATGGTTCCTCAGGGCCTGGCCGGGGTATCACCGCTTACCAGTTTGAGTTCCGCTGCGCGCCGGTTTTGCTGTTTCAGGCGGCGAACGCAACGCTCCAGGGTTTTCGAGATCCGTGCGTGGGAGCGGATCATGGATATCTTGGGCCAGGTCGCCCGCTCACCTTCCAGAATCATCTCACGAACATACTCAGGGCTCGGGTTGGCAAGCATACGCCGAAAATGCCGCAGGGAATAGTTTGGTGCGATGGTCACATCGCCGGAGTATCTCTGGGCCATAATGGTATACATCTGGCCGGATAGCTGCCGCAGGATCTCTGGCCGAACACGTTTTCGAAGGTAATCGAATACGCCTTGCCCGTGGAACTGTATCTCGGATTTCAGCAAGTGGGACGGCAGATTGGTCAGCGACAGTTTTTCATCCTGGCCACGATCCGTCAGAAATGGCACCACGTGAGGGTTGGTCTGGCTGACAATGGTGAAATTTACATCATAAAGGTGCATCAGTCGTTCAATAGGCAGATCGCTCACAACAGAGCCGTCCACAAACTTGAGCCGCGGCATGTAGGGCAGCGAATTACCGTTAAGATCTTTTTTCATCAGCGTTACTGGCGGGAAAATACCCGGTACAGCGGCACTGGCCAGTGCGGCACTCCACACCAACAGGTACGGTGAGGTGTAACCACACAGCAAGCGGGCTTTCTGGTGCGCCTGCACCGGCGACACACTGATGTTAATGCTGCGACCCGTGCGCTGGTAGGCTTCTTCAAAAGTATAGTCACCAATATTTTCCCGCAGGCACCGGCGCAGTGTGTCCTGATCCATCAGGCCGGTTCCACGCATGGCGCTCAGTAGCCCTCGCCATTTCCACGCATTCAGATTGTGGCTTTCGGGAACCAGCATTTCAGGAATTTCCGCATCGGTATGCACCCCCAGAATGCCGGCGATAATGGCACCGATGCTGGAGCCGGCAATCACCTGCGGCAACAGGCCTTTCTCCCACAGCGCCTTGATAACCCCGAAATGGAACATGCCCAGACTGGCGCCACCACTCAACAGTAACGTGGGCCGCCCGTAGCTTGTCAGGGTGTCGCGGAAAAACTGCAGTTTGTCATACACCGGGAAGCCAGGCACCGGGTGGTCGCAAAGGTAATCCAGCGACTCACAGACCTGAGTGATGTATTCTTCAATCAGGTGTTTGGTACCGACGCGGGAGCGGGTGTACAGCGCCGGATTCCCCATGTTGCCAAGGTCGTGATGCAACCCTTCCCTGAGCGCGCGCTTCAGGCGCTCGAAATCATTCTGTTGGCGATACTGCTTGAGATTGGACAGGCGATCATAGATCAGCTCGTAATGATAAAGATCGGAGGCAAAATCTTCTTTCCACTCCGCATTGCCCTCAAGAAAATCCAGCTCCAGTGCGGCCGCCTTCCACTGTTCATAATTCTTGGCCTGCGCCAGCATTTTTCGGAAACGGGTTATTCTCGGGTCCTTGATCACCTGTCGCCTCCCGGCTTGTACACTCAGAAATCGTCGAGCATCAGATCGTCATCATCACTCGCGAAAGGATCTTCGGTGATCTTACCATCGTTAATCAGGAATTCACGACGCTGCAGGAAGGCATTGCGCATAAACGTGTACCGATCCCCGGAAATGAAATTCTCCGCCGGGATCAGGTCTGCCCGCTTATCCACAATCTGGAGCATTCGCAGGTAATACCATTCGGGGTTCTCGACCGAGTCCCACGCCGAAGGCAGCATGAACCCGTCCGCCGCCATACCCGTGAAATACCGGGGCGTGGACGGCCCAAGCAACGGCAGCATCAGGTAAGGACCGGAATCCACTCCCCAGGTTGCCAGGGTCTGGCCGAAATCCTCTGGCCGCTCCGGCAGCTCGAAGGCGTTGGCAACATCAAAGAAACCACCAAGGCCGAAAACCGTGTTGTAGGTAAAACGGCCAACCGCCACAACCGCAGACTCACCCTTCAACTGCAGAAGGCTGTTGGTGAAGTTACGGATTTCGGTCAGGTTATTGAAAAAATTGGTAATCCCCCGGTCCACCAGATCTGGTGTGACGGTGCGATAGCCCTTGGCTACCGGCCGGAGAAACCACCGGTCAATCGCATCATTAAAGGCGAAGACCTTTCGGTTCCAGTTTTCATAGGGATCGCCGGTTTCAACCGGCATAGTCTGTTCACCCGGGGGCTCCTGGAGATTCTGGGCCGTGGCCGGATTAAAGACCGCCAGGGCCAGGAAAACTGCGATGACCATCCAGGATGACCAGCGCCGGGACTTACGCTCTTTCATGTCGCTCTCTTGGGTTGTTTAACCTGTTCAGTTTCGTCAACAATACCGGCGCTTTATTATTATTTTTCAACCTTCCGGAGGAAATCCGATGTCAGTACCGGGAAATCCCGTCAGCACCCTCACCATGGCACTGCGATGGGGTGATATGGATGCATACGGCCACGCCAATAACACAGTTTACTTTCGTTTCTTTGAAGAAGCCCGGATTGTCTGGCTTGCCTCACTGGAACTCGGTGGTGCCGAAGACGCCACCGGGCCGGTCATTATAAAGACCAGCGCCACATTCCTGAAGGAGCTGACGCACCCCGCCACTGTGGTGGTGGAAACTTACGCGGACAAGGCCGGAAATACCAGCCTGGACACCTACCACCTGTTGAAAGACAAGGATACCGGAGATATCTACGCGGAAGGCTATGCGAAAATCGTCTGGACGGACCGGGCGACACGCAAATCCACCCCGCTGCCAGACACCCTGCGGGCGCTGGCAGCGAGATAAACAGACTCAGCGATGGCGAACCACCACGCTGCCAATGGAATAGCCGGCGCCGAATGAGCAGATTACGCCCAGATCGCCGGCTTTCAGATCGTCCTTGTATTTGTGGAACGCGATTATGGACCCTGCGGAACTGGTGTTGGCGTATTCGTCCAGAATCACCGGAGCCTCTTCCACAGTGGCATCACGGCCCAGCACCTTGCGCGCGATCAGCTGATTCATGTTCAGATTGGCCTGATGCAGCCACATCCGGGTGAGATTACCCGAGCTGAGGGAAAGGGATTCCAGATGGCCCTGAATGGTCTCGGCCACCAGGGGTGAGACTTCCTTGAATACCTTCCGGCCCTGCTGGATAAACAGTTTGTCTGGCTTGCCAATGCCGGATTCATCGGCACGATTGAGGAAGCCGAAGTTGTTCCGGATGTTATTGGAAAACTTGGTTTTCAGACGAGTACCCAGAATTTCAAAACCCTGGCCGGCTTTAGTGTCTTCCTCACGCTCAACCAGTATCGCCGTGCAGGCATCACCGAAGATAAAGTGGCTGTCCCGATCCCTGAAATTCAAGTGGCCGGAGCAGATTTCCGGGCTGACCACCAGCACCGAACGTGCTGCACCATTTTCGACCGAGTTGACTGCCGCCTGCAGGCCGAAAGTGGCAGAACTGCACGCCACGTTCATGTCATAGGCAAAGCCTTCAATACCCAGGGCTTCCTGCACTTCAATGGCGATGGCCGGATACGGCCTTTGCAGGTTGGAACAGGCAACAATGACGGCATCGACATCGGCCGCCGTTTTACCCGCCTGGGCCAGGGCTTCCTTGCTCGCGGCCACAGCCATATCGCACTGTACCGACGGTTCATCGTTGCTGCGCTCCGGAATGTAGGGGGTCATCCGGTGGGGATCAAGAATACCATCCCGATCAATAACATGCCGGCGCTTGATACCGGAGGCTTTTTCAATAAAGGCAGAAGACGAGGGTTGCAGGGCAGCGACCTCACCACGGGCAATTTCGTCGGCATGCTCGTTGTTGAACAGCTCCACGTACTGATTGAACGCTTCAACCAGTTCATCATTCTCGATAATGGCGGGCGGCGTATACAGGCCGGTTCCGCTGATGACGGCTTTAATCACAATAACCCCACGTCACAATTATAAAAACGGTTTCTGACATCACGATGTCAGAAATACTAACACAGTCCGGCAGAATTGCCCGTGGGACTATCGTCCAGTGGCCCCGTTATAGTGCATCCGAAAACGTTATATACGGTTCTTTTCCCATTGTTTATCCAGCCGCTTCGCCGAAACCGTCATTACCGTGCCCAGTTGTTGGGCAAAAAACGACACCCGGAACTCCTCCATCATCCAGCGGTAGGTTTCCAGCTCCGGGTCTCGCACGCCCTGGCGCTTCTGTTGCTCCAGTTTCGCGGCATACCGCGCCCATAATGGCTCAATGGTGTGAAGAAATTCCCGCTCACGCCCCATTTCCCGCGCCATTTTTTCCAACCGGATGTCCGCCGCTTCAAAGTAGGTGCCGAACCGTTCCAGCCACTGAGCCGGGGTATTGACCAGGAATCCCGGGTACACCAGATGTTGCAACTGGAACTTGAGGTCGGCCATGCTTGCCGCCAGCGCCAGATTGATCTTGCCCTTGAGCTGTTTCGCGACTTTCTGGTAGCCGTTCATAGCCTGAAACAGACGCTCGTCAGCAGCTTCCAGAGCAGGAATGAAGTCCCCCCGGTGGCGGTCGAACAGCTCTGCGAACGCCTGTTCGGTTCTGGGCAGTTGGTCCGCCAGAAAATGCTGCATAACCGTCGACAACACCAGATCATCCAGCAGTCCCTTTGCCTGGCCGATCGGTGCAAACATCAACGCAGACTGCTTGAACCGGGGCAGCTTTCGTTCAAGATCCGCCAGGGTATTGCCGAACCGGTTCACAATCAGCCGCGCAACGCCGCGACGATGGGTATCCTCTGCGGTGAGCTTGTCCAGACAACGAGAAGCCCGCACCTTATTACCCAGATCTTCCAGAGCCGGGTAAACCGTGACCTGCATACCGCCTTTTTCTGTTTGAACCTGCTCCGGGAAGGTGCCGAATTGCCAGTCGGTGTATTCACCCGCCTGTTTTTTCCCGGGTTCATCTCTCGTCGCCGAGGCCAGCGCTTCTTCGGCCCGGCCCTCCAGTCTGGCCTGGAGCTCATCGGTGTCTCGGCTTTCGGCGATGACCTTGCCTTTATCGCCGGTCACCCTCAGGTTCATCCTCAGGTGGCGGGGCAGTTCCTCCTCCGGCCAGGCATCCGGATCAATCTGGACCCCGGTCATTCGTCGCAGCTGTTCACCCAGTTTGATCGCCAGAGGCTCGTTGCCCGGCTGCAGGTTGGCCAGAGCCGCGTCGACAAAGTCCGGTACCGGCACAAAATTCCGGCGCAACGCTTTCGGCAATCCCTTGACCAGGGCAATGCATTTTTCCCGAAGCAACCCTGGCACCAGCCACTCCAGACGCCGGGCGGGGATCTGTCGCAAAGCCATCAAGGGCACGTTGAGGGTGACACCGTCGCGCTCACTGGTGGGTTCAAACTCATAACTCAGAGGGTATTTCACCCCTTCCCATTCCAGGTAGTCGGGGTACTGCTGGGCCGAGGTCTCATCCAGAGGCCTTTGCAGAACGTCGGTCTCTGTCAGCTCCAGCTTCTTCAATTCCTCAGCAGATAGTCCTTTCCACCAGGATTCAAAATGTCGGCCACTGACGATATCCGATGGCAGTCTCTGGTCGTAGAACGCCACCAAAACTTCATCATCCACCAGAAGATCCCGCCGCCGGGTTTTCTTCTCCAGATTCTCGACGGTATCCAGCATTTCGCGGTTACGGGCAATAAACGGCGCCCTGGACTGGAAATCCCCCTCAACCAGGGCACGGCGAATAAACAGATTCCGGCACTCGGCAGGGTCTACCTTGGCGTAGGGAATACGGCGCTTGGGGACCACATCCAGGCCATAAAGTGTGACCTTCTCGTACCCCATCACCTGGGCACGCTTCTGCTCCCAGTGGGGCTCAAAATAGTGGTGCTTTACCACGTGGCCTGCCAGCGGCTCCACCCATTCGGGCTGAATGGCCGCCACCATTCGGGCAAACACCTTGCTGGTTTCGACGATCTCGGCCGCCACAATCCACTTGGGTGCCGTCTTGCCGACTTTGGAACCCGGGAAAATCATTACCTTGCGGTTTCGGGTGGCCAGATACTCCCGCTTTTCCACTTTCACCGCCACCTGGCCAAGCAAGCCGGCCAGAATGGCTTTATGCACTGCGTCGTAGTTGGCCGGCTGGCTATTCAATGTCAGCTTCTGCTCCCGGCAGATCAGAGTGAGCTGGCGGTGTATGTCCCGCCACTCACGCATTCGCATCCAGCTCAGGAAGGTTTTCTGGCACAGTTTTTTGAGCTGGTTCTGGGACAATTCCTGGCGCTGCTCTTCGAACCAGCTCCAGATCTTCAGCAGGGTGGCGAAATCCGAATCCTTGTCGTTGAACGGTGCATGAGCCTGGTCGGCCGCCTGCTGCTTGTCCTGTGGGCGTTCCCTGGGGTCCTGAACGCTCAGGCCGGCAATCACAATCAACACTTCCGCCAGACTGCCCTGCTCTGCTGAGGTCACCAGCATCCGGGCTAACCGGGGATCCAGCGGCAATCGGGCCATGGTGCGCCCAAGCCTGGTGACACGCCGTTTGTCATCGACGGCGCTAAGCTCTTCCAGCAGCTTGTAACCATCGTTGACCTGACGACGATCCGGCGCCTCAAGAAACGGAAAATGCCGGATCTCACCCAGTCCGGATGTCGCCATTTGCAGGATAACGGAGGCCAGGTTGGTTCTCAGGATTTCGGGATCGGTGTATTCCGGGCGGTTCAAAAAGTCCGTTTCGTCGTACAGACGGAAACAGATCCCCGGCGCCACACGGCCACACCGGCCTGCCCGCTGGTTGGCACTGGCCTGGGAAATCGGTTCAATTGGCAGCCGCTGTATTTTCGAGCGCACACTGTACCGGCTGATGCGCGCAACGCCAGTATCAATCACGTAGCGAATACCGGGCACGGTCAGCGAGGTCTCAGCCACGTTGGTGGACAACACAATCCGCCGTCCCTTGTGGCCCTGAAACACCCGGTTCTGTTCCTGGTTGCTCAGGCGGGAATACAACGGCAACACTTCGGTATGACGCAGGTCGGCGTGGCGCAGCACCTTGCTCAGGGCCCGGATCTCGCGCTCGCCTGGCAGAAAAACCAGTACATCGCCCGGAGGCTGCTTTTCCTGCCGTTCATGCTGTTCAATCTCGTCCAATGCCGAGAGAACACCGTCGGTCCAGCCCTGATCCCTGTCGTCCTCGTCCCCAACCAGGGGGCGATATCGAATATCTACCGGAAAGGTACGACCGCTGACTTCGATCACCGGCGCTTCGTTGAAAAACTCGCTGAAGCGCCCCACCTCGATCGTGGCCGAGGTGATGATGACTTTCAGATCCGGGCGCTTCGGCAACAGTTGCTTGAGATAGCCGAGCAGAAAATCAATATTCAGGCTGCGCTCGTGGGCCTCATCGATAATCAGCGTGTCATAGCGATCCAGAAAACGGTCATGCTGCACTTCTGCCAGCAGGATGCCGTCGGTCATTACCTTGACCCGGGACGATTCCGAGGTGTTGTCGGTAAACCGCACCTGGTACCCGATCTGCTGGCCTACCGTTTCACCCAGTTCTTCGGCAATCCGGCTGGAAACACTGCGCGCGGCGATACGCCGGGGCTGGGTATGGCCAATAATCCCGCGGATGCCCCGCCCCAGGTTCAGGCAAATCTTCGGAATCTGAGTGGTTTTACCGGACCCGGTCTCACCAGCAATGATCACCACCTGATGGTTGTTGATGGCATCACTGATGTCCTCGACGCGATCGCTGACCGGCAACCCTGCGGGAAAGGTCGCCGGCTTGTGCAATGCCTGACGCTTACGCACCTTATCGAGCCCCTGATCCAGCCATTGCGCCATCTTTTCCAGGTCCTTGTTACCAGGGTTACCCTTGCAACGGCTTACACGACGAATGATGCGGGCGGCCTCCTGCTGGTTACAGGCGTCCAGCTGGTTCATCATCGCTTTGACAGCGGCCCGGGAATCAACGGGAGTTTCGGAACGAGTGTTGTCAGTCATTAACAGCTGCAGGCTCATCAATGGATAGGTGGAACGTCAGGGCGAAACAGTCTAACGAAAACCGGAGCCAAGAAACACAAAGACCCCGCCGAAGCAGGGTCTTTGGTTGGTCTGCGGGCCTCGCCTGTTACTTGGCGTTCGCCTCGTCCCGCAGCTCACGGCGCAGGATCTTGCCTACGTTGCTCTTTGGCAGTTCATCACGGAACTCAAAGTGCTTGGGTACCTTGTAGGCGGTCAGACGCTCCCGACAGAACTCCTTGATTTCGTTAGCGGTTACACCTTCTTTGGTGGGCACGACATAAACCTTCACCGCTTCACCGCTCTTGGCATCGGGAATACCCACGGCCGCACACTCCACCACTTTCGGGTGCGTGGTCACGACATCTTCGATTTCATTCGGGAACACGTTGAAACCGGATACGATGATCATGTCTTTCTTGCGATCCACAATCCGGATGTAACCGTCTTCCTGAATCAGCGCCACATCACCGGTTTTCAGGAAACCGTCATCGGTGAACGACTTCTGGGTATCATCGGGACGCTGCCAGTAACCGCGCATCACCTGCGGGCCTTTCACGCACAGTTCGCCCGGCTCGCCGACCGGTGTTTCGTTGCCGTCGTCATCAATGGTTTTAACCACAGTGGACGGAATCGGCAGACCAATGGTGCCGATCTGGATGGCGCTGCGGGGATTGAAGGTAACCACCGGAGAAGTCTCGGTCATGCCGTAGCCTTCGCTGATTTCGCAACCCGTCACACGCTGCCACATTTTAGCGGTATCGCTGGTCAGGGCCATACCACCAGAGGCAGTCAGCTTGAGGCCAGAGAAGTCCAGATCCTGGAAGTCCTCGTTGTTGCACAGGGCCACAAACAAGGTATTCAGGCCAATAAAGGCAGAGAACTTCTGCTTCTGCAGCTCTTTAACGAAGCCGGGGATATCACGCGGGTTCGGAATCAGAACGTTATGGGCACCTGCTTCCAGCATAATGCCGCAGTTCAGGGTGAAGGAGTAAATGTGGTACAGGGGCAGCGGCGCAATCACCACTTCCTTGCCCTCTTCCACCTGATCTTCCAGCATCGGCCGGACTTGCGTCAGGTTGGCCACCAGGTTGGCGTGAGTCAGCATGGCACCCTTCGCAACACCAGTGGTACCGCCGGTGTACTGCAGCACGGCCAGGTCATCCAGCTTGATATCGACCGGGGTAAACTTTTCACGGGCACCGGCGCTGAGTACCGCCGGCAGCTTATGAGCACCCGGAATGTTGAACGCCGGAACCATCTTCTTGAGGTGCTTCACCGCGGCATTCATCAGGGTACGCTTGATGGGAGAATGCATATCGGCAATCTCGGTCACGATCACGTGCTCAATGCCGGTATGGGGCAAAACCTTCTCCGCGTTGTCCGCCATATTAGCCAGAACAACCAGTGCCTTTGCGCCAGAATCGTTAAACTGGTGCTCCATCTCGCGAGTGGTGTACAGGGGGTTGGTGTTCACCACAATCAGACCAGCGCGCATGGCCCCGAACACAACCACCGGATACTGGGTAACGTTCGGCATCTGCACCGCAATGCGGTCGCCCGGTTTCAGGTCGGTTTTGTTCTGCAGCCAGGCCGCGAAGTTGCGGCTCTGAGTATCAAGATCCCGATAAGTCAGGGTAACGCCAACTGCTGTAAACGCAGGCTTGTCTGCAAACTTCTGTACCGCCTGCTCAAAAACATCCACCATGTTCTTGTATTTATTGAGATCGATTTCCCGGGGGATGCCAGCTGGGTATTTGTCTTGATAGAACTGCTCAAAATCCATCACCATCTCCTGTCTGATTGGCGCGGTGGGGTACTACCGGATGGGTTCAGAAGCCCCCTGATTGTAATGTTTTGCCAAGACCGATCGCTCGGGAAAATCAACCCGACGAAAGTATCAGCCTCAAAAAAGTGGGGGAGAGAATAGCAGTTTTGTTAACGATGAGGTAGTTTTCAGATCAGCAAACGGTACAACCGTACTCGAACACTGAATCACCGGAGCCTGTGATGAGCGACACCCTGGATACGCTGGAAAACATTACCTACGACGAACTTAACGAAGGCGATTCAGCCACCTTCACACGCACCCTCACCGAAGATGAGCTGGTGCTGTTTGCTGCGGTATCCGGGGACGTAAACCCGGTGCACCTGGATTCCGAGTTTGCCGCAGAATCCATGTTCCGGGAGCGCATCGCTCATGGTATGTGGAGTGGCTCACTGATTTCTGCCGCCCTGGCCACGGTCATGCCCGGCCCCGGCACCATCTACCTGGAACAGAGCCTGTCGTTCAAACGACCGGTCAAGCTGGACGACACACTGACCGTCACCTTGTCGGTGCTTCGCAAGGAACCTAAAAACCGTGTCTCTTTTGGCTGCGATGTGCGCAATCAGAACGGTGATCAGGTGGTTACCGGCGAGGCCAAGGTGATTGCCCCCACCGAAAAGATTTCGTTGCAAAAACCCCGCTTGCCGAAAATCACCATCGAAAGCTGAGTTTCGGCTGGCATTACCCCGGAAGGAAATCGATGGGGAATCGTACCTTCCGGGTTTCCACATTGGCTGCCCCGAAATTGAACATCTGTACGCGCAAAGCAATGCGCTTCTCCAGCATCGGGTGATCCAGTTCAGAACCCACCACGTCACAGGCTGAGACACTGCCATCCGGCTCAATCACCAGTTCCAGGGTAACCTTACCCTCAAGGGTTGGATCCTGCCTTAACTCCCGCTGGTACAGGGAATAGAGCACGCTCTTCTGGGCATCAAATACCTGCCGGATATTGCTCATGGCACGCTCGCCCACTGACGGCCGGGCGGGTTCCGGCTGGCTTGCCACCTGAGGCGCGGTTTCCCGGGGAGCGGCTACGTCACTGGTTTCATGCTTTGCCAGTTCGACTTCCCGTACCGGTCCTTCACGGGTTTCAACACCGCCGCTGCCTTGCAGTACCGAATCATTCGGCGTTTCCGGTGCCAGGCCAACCGCCTGACTGTTATTGACATTCGCGACACGCTGCACCTCAGGTGCCGGAGTGTCCACAGACGTCAGAGCGCTGAGCCGGTCTTTCATGGCAAACAGGCCGGAACGTGAGGCGGTTTCGCGAGCCTGCTCGGTCGTCTGCGGCGCAGGCTCAGGCTTCGATTTCGCTACCGTCGGTTCAGGAGGAATCTGCCGCGGCTCCTCAACCTGCTGCGGTTCTGGCTCTGGCTTGGGTTGCTCAGGTTCTGGCTCCACAACCGGCTCGGGTGGCTCAACCGGCTTGGGTGGCTGTACCAGCTTCGCCAGCCGAGGCGGCAATTGCTCCGCCTGTTCACGCTCAGGTTCCGGTACCTGCAGGCCCGGAATAATGAGGGCAGGAATCAGAAACAGCGCCAGCATCAGCCCGGTTATCAGGCCGAAGCGGCCTGACTCTGCTCTGTCCCTGGACCAGGGCAGCCGGGAAGGTTGCGACAGCTCCCTGCGATCAACCATTACGAACCTCCGACTCCACCGCCAGACGTACCTGCCGGAACTGCTCATCGACACAGGTTTGCATGATCTTTCTCAGCAACCGGTAATCGGTATCTTTCGCTGCCATAATCGTAACTTCAAGACCGTTTTCCGGTACCTCAGCCCAACGGTTCCTTCGGTACGCCAACTCTTCGGACAAGCCGGCAATGCGAGTATCCGTGGCTTCGATGCCGTCCAGGCGTGCCACTTCCCGGCCCTGGACCAGAATGGATTGGCCGACCACCTGTACCGTCAGGCTTTCCACAGCTTCCTGTTTGGCGGTCGAACTGGGCAGGGAAACATCCGCAGTGTTCTGCATGACCTTAACATCCGAGGAATTCACCATCAGGAAGAACACCAGGATGGTAAAGATATCCATCAGTGACACCAGGTTCAGGCCACCCGCCTTGTGCATCCGGCCATAGTGTCGCTGGCGCAGTCGGGCTCGTCTCGACAACTTCACGCGCCTTCTCCTTTGCCTTCCACCGGTCGCGCGGCCAGATTGCGATCCTCACCGGCATCCATCAGAGACACATCCGGAAAGAGTTCTGCTTCCACGACGCTCGCCGCCACCACCGCCTGGTAAGAGCGCACGGTATCCATAACTGACACCAGAGTCTGGTAGTCCACATCTGGTCCGACTTCCAGAATCACGTCTGTCTTGTCGGGCATCCGGGACTTGATCTGCTGCAACAGTTCACTCAGTCGTGAATAGTCCTGCCCCTGCCCGCTAACCGGCATCACATCGATCAGGCCGCGGTCACTGTCCGCCACCTCAATACCGTCCGGTAGCACCGTGACCACCAGCCGGAACGATTCGGCATCTGGCGCCTGGCCAGCTTCCATGCCCGGAAAGTTCAGCTCGATCATCCGGATCTGGCTGAACACCATGCCCAGCAGCAACACCGGTACCAGCACAATCATCAGATTGAGAAAGGCGGTAATGTCGAGGTCGGCCGAGGTCGTCAGCCTGCGATGTCGACGTCTCATGTTCGGCTACTCCTGATCAGATCCTGGAATGCCGGCACGATCAGGCGGCCGCCGCCGGTCGGTTTGCGGGCTCAGACACCATATTCAGAAGCTTGACCCCCGCCATTTCAAAGCTGTCGACAATCTCGTTGGTCCGGGTCTGCAGTACCGCGTGGAACAGCAGCAGCGGAATGGCCGACATCAGGCCAAAGGCGGTGGTATTCATGGCCACGGAAATACTTTCCGATAACAGCGATGCCTTCTGCGCCGGGTCTGCGGCAGCAACCGCGGTGAATGCGGCAATCAAGCCAATGATGGTGCCAAGCAAGCCCAGCAGCGTGGCAATGTTCGCAAGAGTGGCGAGGTACTGTGTGCGCTTTTCCAACCGGGGCAACACTTCCATCAACCCCTCTTCCATGGCGTACTCGATGTCTTCACGCCGGCTGTTATTGATCAACCGGGCAATGCCCGCACCAAGCACCGAGGCAATTGCGCTATCTGAACTGGACGCCGCCTTCATGGCGCGCTGGTAATCGCGTTTTTGCAGGGCGGGCAGAATGCCGCACTCAAACGCCATCCGGTTTCGACGGCGAACCGCCCCGAGGTACAGGAAACGTTCCAGAGTGATTGCCAGCCCCAGCGCAAGTACGATGGCAATCGGGTACATGAAGGGACCACCCTCCTGGAAAAAACGGATCACGGTATCAAGCATGGTGTAGTTCTCCATCTACTGCGACGTTAGGGTTGCGACTCGACTGATGCGGCGCCCTGCCCTGCAGAAAGCGTTGGTGTCAGCACAAGGGGGTTCAGGGTTTCGCGGAACTGGCGGTGATTCTCCAGAACCGGTTGAGGCACCGGACGCAAGAGTTCCGGTGCCTGTTGATTGAGCTCGGTTCTCGGGCGCCGGGGCAGGCTCGGAGTTTGCCAGGGCAATATGTACAGGATTCTTGGATCGTCTTCGCCGGTGCCAGCGGAGAGCCCCCGTACCTGCAGAACGTTCTGTTGGCTCTGCCCCCCGTTACTGATGCCTTCCGCGGAATAGCCGATAACCGGCCAAAGCAACAGAAGAGACAGGAGGAAACCGCAGCACGTTAACCTGGACAGAATCATTCCAGCCTCCGTTCAAGATCTGCGATCCAACCGGCAACCTGCGAGCCTTCCTCTCCCACCAGGGACTGATATTGCTGGTAATGTTCCAGCGCCTTGTCGAGGTCCAGCAGGTAGATCTCTGATATCACCGCCAGGTTGTAATGCAGTTCCGCCACCTTCGGCGTCACCTTCAACCCCGCTTCCAGCATCTCGGCGGCTTCCTCAAAGCGCTCCTGCTCTTTAAGAAGCAGTGCCAGATTGTTGCGAACCCTCACGTTGGCAGGATCCGCCGCAACCGCCTGGTGCCAGGCCTCCAGCGCCGTCTTCCGGTCACCGGCTTCGTAGGCCTGCCGGCCCTGCCGCTCCCACTCTTTTGACTGTTCCGGCTGATACACCGGCGCCACTTTTTCAGGTGCCGGCGCTTTGGAAGCGCAGCCAGCCAACCCCGCAAGAACCAGAAGAAGTAGAAACCGGAAAACCTGGGGTATCCCTCTCAACCTCATCATGAGCCTCCCTGCTTGGTGTCCGTCGTCCAACTCATCCAGCGAAGCTGTCGGTCGTAGCGCCCGGGGTGCATGGTGGCCAGGGCCTCCAGGCTGCGCTGAATCCACTCATCGAAACCTTCCGTGGGGATACGTTCGTGGTTGCGGGCGTGCAGCGCCATGGCCTCTTCCTCAAGTGGAAACGCTTCCTCTTCCAGGAGCATCTGATATTGCATGGCTTCCATTTCGTTCAGTTCCGCAGGTACTTCAGAGGACATGAGGTCAGACGCCAGTGTTCGATAGAGTTCAGCACGGCGATATAAAACCTCCGAACGTACTCCATCGCCGGCAAAGGACTCTGCCTCCTGGAGATACGCCTGAGCCTGCTGCATGGCGGCCTGCTTTCGTGCAAGTGACTGCTCCAGCGGGTGAACCAGTGCAATGCCGGCAAAACGCTCTGCCGTCTGGGCACCAAAGAACAGTGCAGCATCGGCAGCCCATTTCAGGGTATCCTCGGAATGCCAATGGCTGGCTCGTTCCCGAGCCAGCAGTTGTTCACGTACGGCAATCACCGAGTCTCCCGATTCGATCAGCCGTTGGCGCATGGTCTGCTGTTGAACATGCTCCTCGGCGGAATCGGGCGTGGGTGCAACCGCCAGCCAGTTTTTGTAAAGCTGGTTTCTGGAAGCGCTGTCACCCTCTGCGTGGAAAATGGCCGCAGCACGCAGCCTGGTGGGCCACGGGTCCGCAAGCGTTTCTGAGCGACTCAGCAGCTCCTCCGCGGCTTTTAATCCCTGGCCAGATTCCTGATAGGCGAGAACCAGCTTCTCACTGGTTTCAGGCGTAAGCTCATGACTCGGATAATCCATCCGGAAGCGTTGGAGTTCATTGATGGCAGCCAGCCAGTCGGATGCCCGAAGCAGAGTATTCGCGGCGTCATAGCGAGCCTTGATCGCAATTTCAGAGCCCGGCATAACGCCCTCAACCCTCTGGAAATGCGCCACGGCCAAAGTTGCGTCGCCGGCACGAGCAGCCTTTTCACCCTGCTGATAGATAGCGGACGCGAGTTGTTCCAGAAGACTGCGCCTTTGGCTTTCTGCATCCGGGCTGGCTTCGTCAGCCAATGGCAAAGCCTGGCGCCACGCACGTTCAGCGAGCCCAAACTCGTTGTTTTTCTGTCGAATACGCGCGGTCACCAACCACGCGGCGTAACGCTCGGTAACCCCCGCCCGCTCCCAGGTCAGTGTAGAACTGGCGTATTGCAGGGCACGCTCGAATTCGCCCAGGTCGTACCAACGGTTGGCAAGGTCGGCACGGAGCCCCGACAGACGTTCATCCGGGCCAAACGCCTCTGCATATTGCTGCTCTTCGTTGCTCAGGACGAGCAGCGTCGCAGTTCTGCTCTCTCCTGATGCCAGCTCAAGATCCTCACGAACAATTCGGATAGCGGCCCAGGCCGAATCCCGGGAATCCCCGTGGCGATGGTCGTAGGCTGCGGCCCGGAAATTCCTGACGGCTTCAGCCCGATCGCCAGCCAGTAACCGGGCATCGCCTGCGAGATGGAGCAGTTCCCCGGCTTGATCCGAGCGAGGTGCAAGCCGCTCGTAATAATGGGCGGCTTTGGCCCAGGCTTCACTGGCGACAGCCGTTTGGTTCCGGCTACTGAGGTCTGTACCGGTGGCGTAGTAGTGATCAGCGAGGAAGCGGGTGTATTGCGCCCAAAGCCCCTTCTGCTCAGGAGTCATCGTCTGGAATCGGGCCTCTGCCCCCAAACGCTGGACGTAATCATCCCGCGCCGCCAGAGCTTTTGAGGTTTTACCGGCCAGTTGCCAGTAGGACACACTCTGGGCCAGGAAATCCGGGCTCGCTGTGTGGCCCGGAAACTCGGACACAAAAGCGTTGTTGACTGACACCGCCCGTTCATAACGACGTTCCACCGCATGCAGATCCGCAAGCCGGTCGTATAACAGATGCTGCCATGCTGATGACTCACGACCATCCAGCCAGCCGGCAAGGGTCCGGGCATCACTCTGGCGGGACGCCATCAAAGCCAGCACCCGGAAGGTGTCCTCCAGCATATCCATGGACTGCGCCGGCGGGTTGGCCAGCGTGGATTGGTCTGGCAATTGCTGATCCAGTACCGCCATGAACGTATCTGCCGCGCGGGTCCAGGCGGGCTCACCCTGTTTAAACTGACTCCAGCCGAGCATGTAGCGGGCTTTGGCGGCGAGCTCCTGATGGCTGTCATGCTCCAGCAACTGCCGGTAACCGGCCTCAGCCTCTGCGTGACGGCCGGCGGAGAAGGCCGCTTCCGCTATGCGAAAACGGGCCTCAGGTACCAGTTCCGAGTTCGGGTAAAGCCCAACAAGCTGTTTCAGTCTTGCGATGGACTGCTCCGGTTGCCCGGTCAGCGCGTGGGCCTTGGCCATCTGGTACAGCAACTCGTCGAGACGCCCGGAAAAGGACCCTTTGGCCAGAATGCTTTCGTAGCTCTCGAGCACTTCCTCATAGATGGCCGCTTCCCGCTCTTCGGAGAACCCGACGTCCTCTCCAGACCTATCACGGATGTTGTTGAGCCGGTTCAGGGCGTCTATCCGCACTTCAGGCTCATCCGAGGACTCAAACAGCTTCTGATAACGGCGAGCCACTTCAAGAGGCGAAATCGCCGGCAGCGGCCGGCTCTCAAATTTCAGAAACACCGGGCGCATATCCCCCAGGGTTTCACCATCCCGCCCCAACTCCACGCGGAACGATTCCTGCGCAGAAACCGGCGCTTGGGCCAACGCCATAATCATGACAAGGGATGCCGCAAAGGACTTGGGAGCAAAAGGCAGATTCACTGTGCACCCTCCCCAAGATTTTCCAGAGCCAGATACTCGTAGAGATGGGCGATTTGCTGCTCGGTTTTGTCCAGCGCGTGAGTCATGTGCTGGGTCTGCTTTTTAACAAACGCCAGTGCCAGTGCATCCAGTTTTCGCGCAGCCTGCTCCCGGAGACTGAGGGCCTTGTAACGTAAATCCTTGGTGGCGTCTCTCATTGCACGAGCTTCGTCCAGAACCTTTTCCAGGCGCTCAGGTCTTTGGAGGATCTGCTCATTCAACGCGCCCATGCGGCGGCCGGCTCCTGCCAGGGACTGTTTTAGCTGACGCAACTCTGTGACCTGGGCAGGCGTTGCCGCCTGCTCCACCAACCCATTCAACCTGGATTCCAGATCACTCTGCTGTTGCTCAAGCCCAGCGGTTTGTGGCGCCACCCCCCCTGAACCGGCCGAGGCCATAAAGACTTCAAGGGCCTGGATGAAAACCTCCAGGTTGTACTTGTTCGCATCCAGTGTTGCGACCATCTCATCAAGGCGCGCTACCCTCCGCACCGCCACCTGGGCCCCGGGTTCTTCCATGAAGCGCAGAAGATACGCCATTCGTGGCTGGGTTAACGTTCGGTTATCGGCCAAAAACCATTGAATGTCGTCACTACGGGCATCCTGAACCAGAGCTTTGTAGGCTCCTTCAGCCGTGATCCTTTCGGACAATTTGCCAAGAGTAACCCGTTCTCCCTCATAGGCCGCGTTGGCTGCCAACCAGGATTCTCCCGCCTGGCCCGGATACCCGGAAAGATCATAACCACGGCCCATACCAATCCACGCATCTGAAACACCCGGAAATGCCAGCGGAAATTTCTTGGCACGGTGCCAGCTCTGCATGGCGGCACGGTGGTTGCCTTTGCTCGACAGGGCAAGGCCATGAAGATAGAGAGCCTGAGGTGTGTGATAGCTTTCCAGAGAGACCTTCTCCAGGAAATCAATCGCTTTGTCGTAATCTTCGCTACCCAGTGCGAGATAGCCCGCCCGGAGATTGAGCTGATCAAGCAGTGCCCGGCTCCGGCTGGTGTCGGTATCCTTGGCAGCCATGGCCATGGCAACCCGGAGCGAAACCAGGGCCCGTGATGAATCGAGATCATCGCGGGCGAAATCCGCCGCCAGGTTCATATAGCCCACAGCCGCCCAGTAGCCATCTTCCATACGCGCAAGGTATTGACCGGCCGCGTCGGTCTTCCCTTGTATTCTGGCCAGCTCCGCCAGACCGAGAAGCGCTTTTTGAACCACTTCGCCATAGCCGGTTCGGCGCGCCTGTTGGTACCAGTTTTCCGCACCGGTGAGATCGCCCTCTTCCTGTGCCATTTCAGCCAGAGCCAATGCCGCTTCGCCCCGGTAAGACGCACCGTTAAATACACCCTCAAACCCAGCCCTGGCCTCGTCATGCTGCCCAGAGGCCAGCATAAGCCGGGCCTGAAGGTAATCGGCCGATTCGCCTTCAAGCTTCATTGCCAACCCGACAACCGAGGAAGCCTCACCGGTATCCAGCGCAAAGCGAACCACACCAGATGCCAACGAGTTATCCATGGCATTTGCTACCGGCGTTGCCACACCTGCCAGCATCGCTGCCATGACACCAATACTGTTTCGGAGGAACAGAGACATGCGCCCATTCATGGCCGGTTATTTCCACTCAACAAATGAGACTTCCGGTTCATAGTCCGGTGCCTTGGCGTTCAGCGTCATCTGCAGGCGCAAAGTGCCGGGCTGTTTCCGGAAATCGTGGACAATCTCCCGGCGCACGAAACGATTGTTGGCCGCCCGGGCGTTGATCACGGCCTTGAGAGTATGTCTTCCGTCCGCGAGGTTGCCGATAAACAGTTGATGTACACCGCCCTGGCCCAGTGAGCTCCGTTCGTTTTCTGTGTACAGATGAGCGGTAACCGGCTGCTCATTGACGAACAGTTCTACCGAATCCAGCTCAAGGGCTTGCCTGTTCGCCAACGACAGAAAGACCGCCACCCGGGTATTCACCGGGTGCAGCAGTTTCTGCTCGAGGGCATGCACACTTGCGGTATGCCGGGTAATGTCAGCGTTCAGACGCTCGATCTGCTCATCGAGCGACGATGCGTGGGAGGTTGCCGCCATCGCGGCCATGATCATTCCGGATATACAAAGCCCCCTGATCCCTGGGGCAATCCGGCACTTTTGTGGTTTTTGTCTGCCGAACATCACTTTCCTGCCTTGCCGGGCCGCGCTGGTGCGCGGCTCAGGTAACATTTCGAAATAAAGAGTAACACCCGCTAACAACCAAGAACGGTATCCATTTCACCAAATGAGCATTTGGCCGGGTATTGGCAACGAAAAGCGTCGACTAATTTGACAGAAACAAAGAAAAGGGAGGCGGATCACAGAGGACCGGACGGCCCTATGACGAGGCAACTTATTGATACTAAAAGCAGATGCAGGGGCATGGCCCCGGAATTGCTCTACCAGAGATGGCGGGAGCGCCTTTCGGGCAACCCCCGCTTGAATATGCCGAGCTTTGCCGATGCCCTCAACCGCATCGGCTTTTTTTTATTTACTCAACTGCCTCATGGCCGATTCGAGCCCCTCAATGGTCAAAGGGTACATATGATTATTGACCAATTGCTGGGTAATGCCCAGTGAACCACCCGATCCCCAGTAGCTTTCCGGTAACGGGTTGAGCCACACCACCTTTCGGAAATGCTCGGTCACACGCTGGAACCAGGTGGCGCCTGCTTCCTCATTCCAGTGTTCGATCGAGCCACCGGGATGCGTGATCTCATAAGGCGCCATGGTGGCATCCCCGACAAAAATCACCTTATAGTCCGGCGTATATTTATGCAGGATGTCCCAGGTGCTGAGCGTCTCGTTCATGCGCCGGATGTTATTCTTCCACACGCTTTCATAAATGAAATTGTGGAAGTAGAAATACTCCATGTGTTTGAACTCAAGACGTGCCGCGGAGAACAGCTCTTCACACACGCGAACGTGAGGATCCATTGAACCGCCCACATCAAAAAAGATCAGAACCTTCACGGCGTTGTGCCGCTCCGGAACCATTTTCAGGTCCAGATATCCGGCATTGCGGGCCGTTGAGCGGATGGTGTCATCCATGTCGAGCTGGTCTGCCGCGCCCTGTCGGGCAAATTTACGCAGCCGGCGCAAGGCGACCTTGATGTTGCGGATGCCGAGGGTGATGCTGTCGTCCAGATCACGGAACTCACGCTTTTCCCAGACTTTAACCGCCCGGCCGTGGCGACCCTTGTTCTGGCCGATGCGGAAACCTTCCGGGTTGTAACCGTTGGCACCAAACGGTGAGGTTCCGCCGGTACCAATCCATTTGTTACCGCCGGCGTGACGCTCCTTCTGCTCTTCCATGCGCTTTTTGAAGGTTTCGATCAACTCTTCCAGCCCGCCGAGAGACTCGATCTTGGCTTTCTCTTCATCGGTCAGGTGTTTCTCGAATTCGGCGCGCAGCCAGTCGTCCGGAATCAGCGCCTCGAGCAGATCATCGAGATTCTCGATGCCTTCAAAATAGGCCTGGAAGGCGCGATCAAACTTGTCAAAGTGCCGCTCATCCTTAACCAGGCACACCCTGGCCAGGTAATAGAACTCCTCCATGTCTGCGAATGCCAGGCGCTGCTGAATGGCCTCCAGCAGGTCCAGGAATTCCCGCAGACTGGCCGGCACCCTGGCCCGCCGTACTTCGAGGAAAAAATCAATCAACATAAAGCAAGGCTCTTGTCGGTGATCAGTTTCGGCGACGCGCCATGAAAGCCAGCTTCTGCAGCAAATGAACGTCCTGCTCATTCTTCACGAGGGCACCATAGAGCGGTGGCAAAGCCGAGCTGGAGTCTTTCTCCTGCAGGGCTTTGGCAGAGAGCTCATCCGCCATCAGCAACTTGAGCCAGTCGATCAGCTCGGATGTCGACGGCTTCTTCTTGAGCCCCGGCACCTTGCGAACGTCAAAAAACACTTCCAGCGCATCCCGCACCACCTGCTGCTGAATTCCCGGGAAGTGAACATCCACGATGTTCTTCATGGTGTCGTGATCCGGGAAGCTGATGTAGTGGAAGAAGCAGCGGCGCAGGAAGGCATCTGGCAGCTCTTTCTCGTTGTTACTGGTGATGACCACAATCGGGCGTTTCTTCGCTTTCACAAACTCCTGGGTTTCGTAAACGAAAAACTCCATTCGATCCAGTTCCAGCAACAGGTCGTTCGGGAACTCGATATCCGCCTTGTCAATTTCGTCGATCAGCAGCACCACCTGCTCGTCCGCCTCAAAGGCTTCCCAGAGCTTGCCCTTCACAATGTAGTTGCGAATGTCTTTGACCTTCTCGTCCCCGAGTTGGGAATCCCGAAGGCGGGACACCGCATCATATTCGTACAGGCCTTGCTGGGCCTTGGTGGTCGACTTGATGTGCCAGGGAATCAGAGTCATTCCCAGCGCCGCGGCCATTTCCTCCGCCAGCAGGGTTTTACCGGTGCCGGGTTCCCCCTTGATCAACAACGGACGCTGCAGCGCGATCGCTGCATTGACTGCCATTTGCAGGTCATCGGTGGCTACGTATTTATCGGTGCCGGTAAACTTCATGTGTCTGATTCCTGTTGGTTACTTTTTCGGATTCTCTTTCTTGTCCGCCGGTTTGGATTTTTCGTCCTCCGGAGACTCTTCATCATAATCGGGCAAATCGTCGAATTCGGAGAGGTCGAAGTCTTCCAGACCAAACTCGTCCTCATCAATGTCGAACTCCGACTCGCTGATCTCATCGGCTTCCGACGGATCTGGCTCCGCCTCGGCAGTAACCGGATCGTCTGCCACGGGAATGTCGTCCTCTTCCGGCTCCAGTTCTGCCGATGGCAGCTCTTCCGTTACTTCGGGTACGGCCTCATCCGGAACCTCGTCCGGTTCGCTGTCAGCTTGCGAGAGTTCCGGAATGTCTTCAGGTTCCGGTTCCGGCTCTTCGGCAGACGCCAGCTCTGGCTCTTTTTCCGGGGCAGGTTCAGGTTCAGCCTCCGCTTCCACCGACTCTGCCGCTACCGGAGGCTCTGGCTCCACCACCGGTGGTTCTTCCGATTCTTCAGCCAGGTCCTCCAGGGTTTCACGCTCGGCCGCTGCCGCCTGCTCCTGTTCTGCCCTGGCCTTTTTCTGGCGCCATGCAAACAAACCAAGCCCCACGATAGCAACCAGCAAGGCTGCGCCTGCACCCCAGGCCCAAACCGGAATACCCAGAAGCGTCCCCTTCTCCGGCTCCTGTTCAGCAATCGGCTGTTCGACCGGCGCTTCAGGCTCCGGCTCAACGACCGGCGCTGGTTCTGGTTCGGGCTCAGATTCCTGCACCGGCGCTTCTACGGGCGTCTCGGCTTCCACTGGCGGCTCCGGTTCCGGAGACCCCGTTCCGCCGTCGAAATCCGGCAGCGACTCCACCTGTTCAGACAGGTCGGGCACCATGGGTTCGGTTACCACTTCCAGCGGTGGCTCTTCCCCGGGCACCGTGAACGTCGTCATCGCACTGAATTTGCGGGAGAAGGTTCCGCCATCCGCCACCACATCAACCTGATAGCGACCTGGCGCAGGCAATCTGGGTACCGTGTCCCGGTAAACGCCGTCTTCCGGCGGCGTATCGGGAGACAATACCTTGGTACCTTTCCGGCCATCACTGGCGGTTATCGACAGGCTTACGTCCATCACCGAGAGAAAATCAGACCCGGTAATCTTTTCGGCTTCTTCATAAAAGGCCACTTCAATGGCCAAAGGCTGCTCTTCGGTAAACTCGGCGGGAATCGGATTGACGGCCATGCGCAGATCACTGACCACCGTCACGCGGCTCCCCTGGCCGAGGTCGCCAATGATACGCCAGCGGCCCGGGACCGGTTCAGTAACGGTGATCAGATCGTAGCCCGGCTCAGATGCCCAACGAACATTTTCCGGAGCGTTCTCCCGGGTGAAAGGCTCACCACCTGGCTGTGCAAGCGCCAACGGCTCTTCGCCAGAAGCATCCTGACCGGAGAAGATCAGTGCCGTAAACTCACTGATGCCCTCATCGACGGCAAAGCCATCGCCTTCAATGGGCACCTGTTCTTGCGGCACTGCGGTGTTCAGCGCATTGGCAAAGGCCAGGTTCAAGGCCTCGGCGGATTGCGCCAGCTGGAAGCTGCCACCAGTTTCGCGGGCCAGGTTACGCAGAAACTGGACATCCGCCTTCTCAGACAGACCAACCGTGTGGATCGTGGCGCCCTTGTTTTTCAGCGCTGGCAACAAGGAATCGAGAATGCGTTTTTCCTCGGCCTGACTGGCGTCTTCGCCACCAGGCACGTCGACCTTGCCATCGCTGAGGACAATAAGATGGGTGTTCTCGAGGGTACCGCCAGACAGCCAGTCGTTGGCGGCCTTTTCCATTGCCAAACCCAGGTTCGTGTGCAGCGCCACCGAATTGATCTGCTCGGAACGCTCAACAGCAATATCGCGCCAGGCCTGGTCAACCATACCGTAGGGCACCAGCATGTTGACGTACTGCCCGAAAGTCCAGAGACCGGCACTGGCACCTTCCGGCAATGTCCGGGCCAGCAGACGAACCGCTGGACGGCGGAGATTCTGTGGATCGGTTTCCTTCATGGAGCCGGAAATATCCACCACAATGCGCACATCTGCATTGCCGGGCAGAGACAGTGCCGGGTCCTGCGCACATACTTGCCAAGAAATCAGCAGCAAAGCTGCAGCCACCCAAATGCGTTTGAACCCGTTCATTGAACTGCGCCCTTATCTTTTGTAGTTCTCAGAAATCGTCTATTTGCGAACCAGCCGGTACCGAACCAGATCAAGTATCCATACCAGTAGCATAACAATCGCGGCGATGCTGAAATTGAACAGCGCGCGACCGGCGGCATCGGTGTCGCCAAGAATCAGCTCATAGCCCGCAAACAGCCAGGCCGGTATCCACCAGCCGGCCACGTCTGGCGATTCCACGGGGGTCAGCACCAGCACCACAAGCGCAGACAAAAGCAGTGTCCGCAGACCGTAAAAGGGCAATACCCGGAACAGTGATTTCATCATGTAGAAAAACACAACGAAAGCGACTGCATAGGCCGCCCAGAAAACTCCATAAGCGAGTGAAGCGTCTGTATCCATCATTACAGAATCCAGTGAATAATGTGTTCTTCCCAATCCTCTTCCGGCACAGAATCTTCCGACACCACGTTTCCCCGCACCGAAACACGGGCTTGATGAACGGTATCAGGATCTCCGCTGCGAAGCGGGTGCCAGTCCGGCAGAGGCCTTCCCTCGGCGAGGGTCCGGTACGCACAGGTGTATGGTAACCAGTGGTAGCTGAGAACCGTATCGGCGGTCAGTACCGTACACCCCGGTACCTTTTTCAATCGTTGCTCATAGACCGTACAGCCACAGGTATCCAGGTCCATGTAACGGCATACAAGATCGGTGTGATACACCTCCCCCGTATCCTCATCCTCCAGCTTTTGTAAGCAGCACTTACCGCAGCCATCACACAGGGACTCCCATTCCGGCTGCGACATATCCGCCAGTCGTTTGCGCTGCCAGAAAGGAATCTGCGCAATCATTTCCGGTGCTGCTCAATCTTGCGCTTGAAGTCGACGATGTAGGTGTCCTGCTCTTCCGGCATCTGCAGGAAAAAGTCCTTTTCCTCAATTGCCGCCAACACTTCCTTTCCGGTTGTGCGCGCGAGTTTCTTGTCTGGCGTCAGCAGCAGATCCATCGAGTGGATGGGCGAGCCAAAGATACCTCTCAGCGCCTCCGGTAAATCGTCCCACTTTTGCCCTCGGCGGACAAAGAGATAGGTGTCGCCTTTCTTGCTGCTGCGAAACACCGATACAAATTCGCGTTCAGTCATTGGTTGAGCAGTTCCTCAATATCTTGCTTTACCGGCGCGATAATATCCTCGCGCCATCCCTCAAAAAACGTCTGGCCCGCCAGGGTGCCATCCTGGATCAGTTTCTCAATACGTTTACGTGGCGCCAATATTTCCATTGGAATATCAAAGCGTTCGGATGCATTACTAAAGTAACGCTTAACCTTCTTGTAAAGCGCTTGCTGATCCCGGCTCAGCGGTCTGGGGATGAGCTCAAGCCCGGAATTATCGGTAGCACGGGCGGCCTGCACAAGTTCAACCAACTGCTCGCCATAGCGTTTAACGAACCCTCCGGGTACGCCCTGAACATCCCTGATCACCGCAGCAGATGACGGCAAACGCTCAGCAATGGCAATCAGCAAGCCATCGTTCAGGATCCTGTTGCGTGGCCGGTCCTTGCGTCGGCACTCCTGCTCGCGCCAGACGACCAGTGCCCGGAGAACCGCTTGCTGTTCCCGGTTCAGGGTCCAGCCGCCCCGGAGTTTCAGGTAATGCTGCTCCGGGTCTTCCTGGGTAGCGGCCTCGTTGGCAAATCGCCGGGACTCATCCGCCAGGGCATGTTCCAGGCTACGCTGCCTGAGGTTGGCCAACACCCATCCGTAAAGTGGCTCAAGAAAACGGATGTCGTCCAGAGCGTAGCGTTCCTGGGCCGGCGTCAGTGGCCGTGACACCCAGTCCGAACGGGTGGCGGATTTATCGAGCGCCTCTCCGAACAGGGTCTCAACCAGGCGGGCATAACCAACGGAAAATCCGGCACCGGCCAGTGCGGCACCGATCTGCAAATCCAGCACACCCGCTGGCTCCACATTCAGCCAATGGCGAAATAACTCCAGATCCTCGCTCATGGCATACAGCAGTTTTGGCCGGCTTTCATCGGCCAGCATGGCCCGGAACGACCCAGCGGCCTCGGCTACCTCCGGATCCACCAGCCAGAACTGTCCGTCAGCGCCTAACTGCACGAGGCCTGGAATCGGGTAAAAGGTGGAAACCCGTTCAAACTCGGTATCAAGTGCAACCGGAATGCCGGGGTCAAGACAGCCGAGCCACTGATCCAGTTGCTCGGGTGTCTCCAGCCAGCGAACGGTATCCGGGGCCGCTGGAATGGTTACGGCCGGGTCGGTATGGGTCATAGACAGAACCTGAGGACTTATTCAGACAGGGGTTTGCGACCCCGGAATGCATGGGTGAGTGTAAAGCCGTCAACATAGCCCAGCTCACCGCCAACGGGAATGCCATGGGCCAGGCGTGTGATCAGGATATTCTGGCCATCAAGGCGATCAGCAATGTAGTGGGCGGTAGCTTCACCTTCCACCGTGGGGTTGGTGGCCAGGATCAATTCGGTTACGCCTTCACGGCGCACTCTATCAAGCAGACGCTCAATCCCGATCTCCTCCGGGCCCACGCCATCGATGGGCGACAGGTGCCCCATCAACACGAAGTAACTGCCTTTGTAATCGCCTGCCTGCTCAATGGCGAGCAGGTCTGAGGGGGTTTCAACCACACACAGGGTGCCATTGCGGCGCTCGGGTTTCTCGCAAATCTGGCAGATTTCGGTATCCGAAAAATTCTGGCAGCTGTCGCAACGGCGCACGCCGTCCATCGCATGATTCAGCGCCGCTGCCAGCCGGGTTCCGCCAGAGCGCCCCCGCTCCAGCAGATGAAAGGCCATACGTTGGGCCGTTTTCTGGCCAACACCGGGCAGGCATCGCAGGGACTCCACCAATTCATCAACCAGGGGGCTAAATGCCATGACTACTCCTTAAAAAATCGATGGCAGGCTGGCTCAGAACGGCATCTTGAAACCGGGCGGCATCCCCATGCCAGACATCATGCCGGACATTTTGTCTTTCTGGTTGGCCTCTACCCGGCGAACCGCATCGTTCACGGCGGCAGCCAGCAGGTCTTCCAGGATTTCCTTGTCTTCAGACAACAGGGACGGATCGATATCCACCTTGCGGACATCGTGCCGGCCGTTCATGGTGACTTTCACCAACCCGGCGCCGGATTCACCGGTGACTTCAGCTTTGGCGATCTCTTCCTGAGCCTTCTGCATCTGCTCCTGCATCTGCTGGGCCTTTTTCATCAGGTCGCCCATATTGTTCATCATCTACTTATCTCCTGGCTGTTTCTGCGGGGCGGATACTTTCTTCGACGACCCGCCCTTCAAATCGTTCCACAATACTCTTGACCAGAGGATCCTGCCGGATGGACTCTTCCGCGGCTTTCTGGCGCGCCGCTCGCTGGCGCTCCTCAAAGGCGGCGGGCGTATGCAACCCCGGCACACCCTGCTCTATCTTCAACTGTGTGGCGTCGCCGAAGCGCGATCTCAAGGCCGCCAGTATCTTTTCTTCGTGACGAGCGTTGAGCAGCCGCGCATGGCCTTCGTCCAGAGTCAGAACGACTACCTGCCCTTCCATTCTCATGGACGAATAACTGGCCAGGTTACCGGGCATGCCAGTAATACCCAGCGAACGGAAATCACGTTCCCAGACAAACCCGTCGGAGGTAACCGGTTGCTCGGGCTCGGCAGGGGCTGGCTCAGGCTCGTTCACCGGGGCCTGGTCAGCATTTTGCTCTGACTGCACCGTATCAGGGGCCAAAACTGGTTCCGGCGCTGACTCTGGCTCGGATATCGCGTTTGCGTCCGGCTCAATACTGGAATCCGATTGCGGCACCGGCTCTTGCCATTCCGGTGATTCGGCCTGAACGCCGTAGTCCTCTGGCTCCCAGGGTGGTGGGTCATCCACCATGGGTGGCTGTGGCTCGGGTTCAGCTACCGGCTCCGGACTGGGAGCCGGCTGAGGCGCGGGCTCGGGTGGCGGTGCCGCGGCGACAGCCTGGGTGGACGCGGTTTGCGAAACCGGGCCAGGCTCAGGTTCTGACTCCGCCGTGCCATTGTTGCTGTTGCCGGAAACCAGCGCCGGCGGTTCCCGGCGATCGGTCCCCGGTCGAAACGCCAGCATGCGCAGCAAGGTCATTTCAAAGCCCATACGGGCATCCGGTGTCACCGACAGATCTTTCCGGCCAATCAACGCGGTCTGGTAAAACAACTGGGCATCTTCGGCACTCAGACGGCGGGCCAGTTCCTGCACCTGGGCAGCATCGCCCATGGCGTTGTCGGCACTGCCCGGCACCACCTGCTCCATGGTGACGCGATGAAACAGAGACAGCATATCGGACAGGATGACTGCATAATCCGGGGCAAAATCCGAGATCCGGTTAATTTCAGACAGCAGGCCGGGGCCATCACGCTCAACCAATGCGTTAACAATGCGCTGGATATCGCGCTGATCGATGGTGCCCAGCATATTGCTGACATCACTGGCAGCCAGGTTCTCGTTGCCGAATGCAATCGCCTGGTCGGTCAGGCTGAGGGCATCCCTCATACTGCCATCGGCCGCCCTCGCCAACAGCCACAGGGCCGGGTCTTCAAACGGGATCTGTTCTTCGGTCAGAACATGCTTCAGGTGGCCAACAATGTGCTCCGGCGTCATCCGCTTGAGATTGAACTGCAGACACCGGGAAAGCACCGTCACCGGCAGCTTCTGGGGATCGGTGGTGGCCAACAGGAACTTGACGTGTTCAGGAGGCTCTTCCAGGGTTTTCAGAAAGGCGTTGAAGGACTGGTTGGTGAGCATGTGCACCTCGTCGATGAGGTACACCTTGTAGCGGCCGCGCGTGGGAGCGTACTGCACGTTGTCGGTCAGTTCCCGCATGTCATCTACACCGGTGCGGGAGGCAGCATCGATTTCGATCAGATCAACAAAACGGTTCTCCAGGATCTCCTTGCAGCTGTCGCATTCACCGCAGGGATTCGGCGTTATGCCGGTCTCACAGTTCAGACAGCGGGCCAGCAGGCGGCCAATGGTGGTTTTGCCCACGCCCCGGGTGCCGGTAAACAGATAGGCATGGTGCAGGCGCTGGTGTTCCAGAGCGTGAATAAGCGCCTGTAACACATGTTCCTGCCCCACCATGTCTTCAAAGGTACGGGGGCGCCATTTCCGGGCTAAAACCTGATAGCTCATGATCCATCAACTGCTCTGAAAAATGGGAACAACTCTAGCATGGACAGGCAATGAGAAGAAGCATGCGCTTGCGCAACAACGGGAGAGGAGACAGGCAAAACAAGAGGCAGGATATGGGGGTGACCCCACCAGCGATCCCCCGGCACACACATCCACCGCTTCGGCTGCTCCCTTCCGGGCCTGACCGGGTTCACGGTTTCATGTTGCGGAGGCACCAATGGGGCCACCATAACGGCGTTTCGGGGCATTTCCCTCGAAAGCGGCGCGCATATTAACAGAAGGGTATAAGGACTACAACGGCAAAGGGACTTCGTCCTGCCGGAACCAACAGGCAATGCTGTACCGGGTGCGATTGGCGGGCAATACCTCGTGGGGCACATCCTCACTCAGAAACAGAGCCGCACGCCCTGCTTCCGGCCGCACCAGACCAACCATCTGATCTTCGTTGTCGGGGCTGAACACCCGCAACTCTCCCCCGTCTTGCAGCTGCCATCCTTCATTCAGATACAGCACCAGGCTGACCACACGGGATGCCCTGCCCCGGAAACTGTCCAGGTGGCGCTTGTAGAAATCGCCAGGCTGGTAGGTGGCATAATGCGCTTCATAGCGCTTCAGCCCAAGAAACAGGCGCTGGTTCAGACCAACCCGCAGGGCATCAAAGAACCGGAACAGCTCCGACTGGGCGGCGGTATAGCCATCAAGCCAGGCGATTTTATCCCGGCGGACGCTGCGATCACGGGTCAGATCGGCACCGCGCCCAATCCCTGCTCGCCCCATGGCTTCGGTACGGTCCAGTATCTCTACCTCGTTTCGAAGCGCAGCGATCAGGCCAACGGGCAAATGACCGAGCAGATCCAGCTCAATCCAGGCTTTCTCGCTCAGGCTATCGGCAAGTTCGTCCAACCAGCCATCGGAGACCAACAAAGAATCACAGCGGCCAGCTGCCCCGATAATGTCTCCAGCCACCTTGTCCAACTGGCCCGCGGACTGCTCGAGAAGCGGCTCCGGCATCGGCAAGACCGACGCTACCGGATTTTCTGATTCCATGTTCAGACCCTCACAATTTTGACGTATTGTATTCAGAAACTCGCCGCGCGCACGGTTTTAAATTACTCTGAAGCTACGGAGTTTTACTTAAAGGAAGCCGTTTCTGAATATGTCGGACAGCAGTAGCAAGCCGCCAGCAACCGGAGGCCCGGGCAACTGGTCATTTACCCGCTGGAGTACCATCGGGCAACTGGAGGCACTTGAAGTTCATCACCCATTGTTCCAGGCCACGTTGTTTCTACAGGGGGCACACCTCACCCATTTCGCGCCAAAGGATGAACGCAACTGGCTCTGGCTCAGTGAACTCGCCCGTTTTCAACCTGGCCGAGCAATTCGCGGTGGCATTCCCGTGTGCTGGCCCTGGTTTGGAGACCCACTCCGGAACCCGCCGGAAATCCGCAAGCGCATAGCGTCATCCTCAGCCCATGGCTTTGCCCGCACCGCTTTATGGCGGCTGGAAGATGTTCGGGAAAGCGCCCACGAGGTAGAAGTCAGCCTGTCCCTTAGCGCCAACGACGATTTCCAGGAACACTGGGACGGCCACGCCCTGGCCCTGATCACCTTCAGTTTTTCCATTCGCGGTTGCCAGATCGCCCTGACAACCACCAATCTTTCGAAAGCGCCGCTGGCGTTCAGCCAGGCCCTTCACACTTACCTGCCCACGGACGACATTCAGCGAACCCGCGTGCTGGGCCTGGGAAACAGCCAGTACATCAACACGCTGAAAGACTGGGAATACGCCTCACAGGAAGGGCCGGTCTACTTCGAGGGTGAAGTTGACCGGATATACGAAACCGGCGAAGCACTGACCGTGGTAACGCCTGCGGGCAAACGAAAGCTCACGTCTGTGGGTAGCGATTCAACCGTGGTCTGGAACCCGGGCCCCGGAAAAGCGCAACGCCTGTCAGATTTCCCGGATTCTGCCTGGCAGAAAATGCTCTGCGTCGAAACAGCCAATGCAGCCTCGGATTATCGGGTATTAAATGAAGGCCAGAGCCACACACTGGGCGTATTCATCGGCCGCGCCTGAGCGGCAACTTCTTTGACACAGGGAGCGGGCATGGGCCTGGCATCGTATCTGAGATCGAAACTGATACCAGCGGAACTGGACGAACAGGTAAACCGCATTCGCAAACCCATCGGCACACTGGGCTACGATCCCTGGGGTTATAACAACGAAGCGGTGAAATACGGTTTTTCCGTTGCCCGACAAATCTACGAGAAATACTTTCGGGTCAGCGCCTCCGGCGTTGACAACGTGCCTGCAGAGGGCCCGGTGCTGATTATTGCGAACCACTCCGGCCAGTTACCCATCGACGGCCTGCTCATTGGTTACGCCCTCGCCTCACGGGAAAAAAATCCTCGAATTCCCCGCGCCATGATCGAGCGTTTCTTTCCGACGGTGCCGTGGCTTGGTAACCTCCTGAACGAAATCGGCGCCGTGCTCGGAGACCCAGTCAACTGCGCGAAGATGCTCGCCAACAATGAAGCAGTGATTGTGTTTCCGGAGGGCGTAAGAGGCTCCGGCAAGCTCTACCGGGACAGGTATCAACTGAAACGTTTCGGCAACGGTTTTATGCATCTGGCCATGAAGTACAAGGCGCCCATTGTGCCTGTGGGCGTAGTGGGCTGCGAAGAGACCATCCCGGCCATTGCCAACATCAAACCCCTGGCCAATGCCCTGGGCGTACCCTACGTTCCTGTCGCCCTGCCCGTGGTGCTCCCCGCCAAGGTACACCTGAATTTCGGGGAACCGATGTATTTTGATGATACCGAAATCCCTGAAGAGCAGGTCACCGAACGGGTAGAGGCTGTGAAAGCCGAGATCAGCCGACTGATTGACAAGGGACTGAGCGAAAGGAAAAGGCTGTTCTGATGAGCAAGCACCAAAGACCCCGCATTCTGATCACCGGTGCTGCCGGTGCGATGGCCCAGCAGGTGATCCGCCGCCTGCGAGAAAGCTGCGACCTGGTGGCCGTCGATTTCCGGGAACAGGTTTATCTGGGCGACGACATTCCCAGCTACTGCATTGACTTCAACAAGCGGGTCTTTGAAGACCTGTTCCGACGCTACGAGTTTGATGGCGTGATACATCTCGGCCGCATCCTTTCCAGCCAACTGACCCGCATGCGCCGCTATAACGCCAATGTACTGGGCACCCAGAAGCTACTGGACCTGTCCCACAAATACGGCATACGCCGGGTGATTGTGCTCTCCACCTACCACGTCTATGGTGCCGTGGCCTATAACCCGGCGCTGATTGACGAGTCCGCCCCCCTCAAAAGCGCAGGCCTGAGTGCCGACCTGGTGGATTCAGTGGAGCTTGAGAACCTCGCCAACATCTATCTTTGGCGCTACCCGGAACTCAACATCACTATTCTTCGGCCCTGCAACATCGTGGGCCCCGGTGTTCGCAATACCATGAGCACCCTGCTCAGCAGTGAGCGGGCACCCGTATTGGCTGGCTTTTCGCCGATGATGCAGTTCATCCATATCGACGATATGGCAGACGCCATTGTCGCCGCCTGGGCAAAGCCCGTAAAAGGCGTGTTCAATGTCGCGCCGCAAGACTGGGTCGCCTACCAGCACGCCCTGAAGCTCTGCGGTTGCAAGACCATACCCATTCCCTCCATTCCACCGAGCGTGCCGAAGGCCATTGCCCGGGTTTTGAACCTGCGCAGCTTCCCTCCGTACCTGATGGCATTCTTCAAATATCCGGTGGTGATTGACGGTCGCGCCTTCGCCCGGGAATTCGGTTTTGAGCCCAAACGGCCATTGAAAGAGATTTTCCGGTATTATCGCGATAACAAAAAACCGGTGTGAAACTCATCGGTAATTTGAGTATTCAAATAGACGAACGGCCCTTTTCGGCGCTACCCTGTACATATTAAATACAGTACCCGGGCACCGGCAGGCCCGGGATTCCCGGTGTTCAAGGAAAGAGCTAATGTTCAGGGATCTCAGCGTGATCAGTCACGGTGCGGCAGCCGCTGTCTTTGCGGTTCTGGCCGTTCTTGTGGCAACCCGTTATCTTCGCCGCGACATTGATCGTGCTCTGTTCCTTGCCGCCATTGTTACCGCCCTGTGGGCCTCCGTCCTGGTTACCCAAAGCCTCTGGGGATCGCCCGGATTCTTCACCCGCTACCTCCTGGAACTGCTCAGAGACACAGCCTGGTTACTCCTGCTGTTCGCCATGCTTCGCGACGGCTTTCGGCAAGGCCGGTTCACCAGTCAAATAAAGAAGGTATTGGGTGCCGCAACGGCGATACTGATCATCACCTTGCTGGCCCTTGGTACACTGGAGTTCGCCCTCCACATCGATCTGGTCAGCGGTAAGACCAAGGTGATTGGCCAGATCGCCCTGTCACTCCTGGGCCTGTCGCTGGTCGAGCAGATCTGGCGAAACTCTACTGTCTTCGGCCGCTCCAGCATGAAGTACCTGTGCATTGGCGTTGCCACCATCTTCGCCTTTGATTTCTTCATGTATGCTGATGCTCTGCTGTTCGGGCAAGTCGCGGATTCGTTCTGGAATGCGCGCGGTTTTGTGAACGCCGCACTCATGCCCCTCTTTGCCATTAACGTGGTTAACACTCGCAAACAACCTGTGGACTTCCAGCTGTCCCGTTCGGCAGTATTTCACGCTGGCACACTCATCTTCGCGGGCGGATACCTGTTACTGCTGGCCATCGGTGGTTACTACGTGCGCGCCCTGGGCGGTGAGTGGGGCGAAGCCCTGCAGGTTCTGTTCATCACCGTTTCCCTGGCATTTCTGGTAACACTTCTGCTGTCGAGGCGTATTCGCGGCCGCCTGATGGTCTTCATCAGCCAGAACTTCTTTGACTACAAGTACGACTATCGAGATGAATGGCTCAAGCTCACCAAGGAACTTGCCAACCTGAGCAACGAACCACCCCTGCCCGAACGAGTAGTGCGCATTCTGGCCGGACTGGTGGAAAGCAATGCCGGCGCACTCTGGATAAAGGGCGAGCAGAAAGATTTCCACCTGAAAGCAAGCGTCAATATCGCGACTCCGAAGTACACCATCATTGACGAAGACTCAGACATGGTGAAGTTCTTTAAAGATCGTGAATGGATCATTGATCTGAGTGAATACCGGGAAGACCCGGTGAGCTACAACCTGCTGGAAATACCGGACTCCATCACCAAGACCCCGGAAGCCTGGCTGGTCATCCCTCTGTATCTCGATAACGAACTCTACGGCATTGCCATGGTCGGCGCTCCCTACGCCAGGGTGGAGCTTAACTGGGAGAACTTCGACCTGATCAAGGTGGTAGCCCGCCAGACCTGCAACCTCATCGCCCAGAACGATGCCCAGAACCGGCTCTCACGGGCCATGCAGTTTGAAGCCGTCAGCAAGGCCAGCGCGTTCATGGTGCATGATCTGAAAACACTGATCGCCCAATTGTCTCTACTGGTCAAGAATGCGCCCAAACATCGCAACAACCCAGCCTTTATCGACGACATGATTGCCACCACCGATCATGCGGTCCGTAAAATGTCGAACCTCGTGGATCATATCCGCAAACCATCCTCCGGGGCGGACGAGCAACGTGCTCCCATAGACCTGACCCAACTGGTCCGCGAGCTGATTGAAGACAACAGCCGCCGCAGCCCGGCACCGGTGCTACTGGGCGCTCCACCCGCCATCCAGGTATGTGCCGACAAAGAACAGCTGCGCAGCGTGCTGGGCCACCTGATTCGCAACGCCCAGGACGCCACGGCTCCAACCGGGGAAATCACACTGAACCTGAAAACGGCCAAAGGCAGCGTGGTGCTGTTTATCCAGGATACCGGCAGCGGCATGACGGAAGAGTTTATCCGCACCCGGCTTTTCAAACCCTTCGAAAGCACCAAAGGGCTTACCGGTATGGGGATTGGAGCCTATCAGGCCCGGGAATACATACAGGAACTGGGCGGTTCGATTGACGTAACCAGCGAGCCCGGCCTGGGCTCCTGCTTTTCGGTACGTATTCCGCTGGCCAATGCAGCAACCGGCGAATCAGCCGGGAACAAGCCGGAACCGACAGATTCCGGCTTGCAGGAAGGCAGGCAAGCCGTCAATTAACCGACGGAGAAGACTATTTTATTAAGCGAGCATTGCAAAGTGTCAATGTTCAGTTAAGAATCAGAGTCATGGAATCGCGTTCGCCTCATGGGCGTCTATCCGATATGAACACGGAACAAAGGACTGGTTGTTGTTGTGAAGCAGTTATTGATAGTCGAGGATGATCCTGGCCTCCAGAGCCAGATGCGATGGTGCTTCAGTGAAGACATTGAAGTCTCGGTGGCCGCTGATCGGGAGGCAGCGCTAACGGCACTTCGGCGTCTCGAGCCTGAAGTGGTGACGCTGGATCTTGGCTTGCCACCCGACCCCGGCGGCGCCACTGAGGGTTTCGCCCTGCTGGAAGATATCCTTCGCCTGGCGCCCATGACCAAAGTGATCGTGGTGACTGGGCGGGAAGACAAGGAAAACGCCGTCAAGGCCATAGGCATGGGAGCCTGCGACTTCTACCAGAAGCCGCTGGATGCCGACATCCTCACCTTTGTGGTAAATCGGGCAGTCCGCCTCGCGGAACTGGAAAAAGAAAACCGCGAACTGTCCTCGCAAGGCAATGGCACCAACATCAAAGGCATTGTTGCCGCCAGCCCCGAAATGCTGGTGATTTGCCGCACGGTCGAAAAAGTTGCGCCTACCGATGTCACCACCCTGATTACTGGCGAAACCGGTACCGGCAAGGAACTCCTGGCCCGGGCCCTGCACGACCTGAGCCATCGCGCCGACAAACCCTTTGCGGCCATCAACTGCGCCGCCATTCCGGAAAACCTGCTGGAAAGCGAACTGTTCGGGTTCGAGAAAGGCTCCTTTACCGGCGCGACCCAATCCAAGAAAGGCAAGATTGAGAGCGCCAACGGCGGCACCCTGTTTCTCGACGAGATTGGCGATATGCCGATGGCACTGCAGGCCAAACTGCTTCGCTTCCTGCAGGAACGAGTGGTCGACCGGGTAGGTTCGGTAAAACCGATTCCCGTTGATGTCCGGGTGGTGTGCGCCACCCACCGGAATGTTCAGGACCTGATTGCCCAGGGCGATTTCCGGGAAGACCTGTATTACCGGATCAGTGAAATCACACTGGATGTGCCTGCCCTGCGTGAACGGGATGGCGACCCACTGGTGATCGCACAATCCCTCCTGAAAACCCTGGGGAAACAAATGGACCGCCCTAACCTCACGTTCTCGGACGATGCGGTTCAGGCCATCAATGCCTACAGCTGGCCAGGCAATGTGCGTGAAATGATCAACAAGGTGAAGCGGGCGATCATCATGGCCGATGGCAAGCGCATCACCGCCGAGGACCTGGTTCTGCCGCTCGAAGGCTGCGACACCGACTTTCAGCTCAACCTGCGCCAGGTACGTGAAGCGGCAGAACGAAAGGCGATTATTCAGGCCCTCACCACCAGTAATTTCAACATGGCTCAGGCATCGCGCCTTCTGGGCGTTACCCGCCCGACGCTATACAACCTGACCGACAAGTACCGGATTGAGACCAACACCGCCCCGAACGAGGCCTGAGACACCCAATGCTGGAACAGAACAAGACCCGACGAAGGAAGGACCAGGGCATGAAGATAAGAACTATTGCGCGTGCATCACTGCTATCCGCTGCCATCGCTTTGGCCGTGACGGGGTGCAACAGCGAACCGGACATGTCTCAGGAAGACATTCAGTACATCAGCCATGTAGACCAGGCACGGTTTTTCCAGCGCCAGGGTGAGCTCAAGGCAAGCACCATCGAGGCCAGAAGCGCCATCGATCTCCAGCCCAATCGCACAGCCCCCTATTTCGTCATCATCAATAACCTGCTTACCGCCGGTGATGCGGCGAACGCTGAACGGCAACTGGACAAACTCCTTGAAAACACGAATATCGAGGAGCTGGACCAATCGGAACGCAACCAGGCTGCGTTGATCCGGGCTGAAGCCCGTATTCTCCAGGGTAAAAATCAGGAAGCCCTGGAATCTCTGGACCAAATCTCATCGCCCTCTCCGGATCAACAGTTGCAGGCAGACAACCTGAAAGGTCGCGCCTGGTTGACCAGCGGCGACTTTGACAAAGCCGAAGAGGCCTACCAGAGCGCGTTCGACAAGCACAGCAATAACGTTGTTGCCATGGTCGGCCTGTCCCGGGTTGCCACCGCCAAGGGCGACTTCGACACTGCAAAGGAACGCCTTGAGAAAGCCATAGAAATTGACGCTGAACACGAGGACGTCTGGCTCTGGAAAGCGCAATTCGCCCATGCCCAGCAACAATGGGCCGAAGCAGAACAGGCGTACATACGCGCACTGGAGACCATTGGCCAGTTCGACGTTATGACCTTCCGGAAATACCAGACCATTTCGGCCCTGATTACCGTTTTGCGTGAGCAAGGCAAATCTGCTGAAGCATTCGTCTATGAGGAAATCCTTGCCAAGTCCGGGCCGGGTACGATCAAAAGCAACCTTGAAGCCGCGGCCGCAGCCTATAACGAAGGCGATCTGAATGCGGCCGCCAGGTATCTTCAGGAAGTCCTAAACCAGGCCCCCAACCATCAGCAAAGCGCGCTGATGCTGGGCGTAATACGTTTTCGACAAGGCCGATCCCAGGAAGCGGAGAAACTGCTCGAACCTCTGGCAGATATGGAGAATGCCGATGAGGTACGCAAACTTCTGGCCGCAACCCGCATATCCATGCGCGACCCGGCAGGTGCAAAATCGCTGCTGGAAGACCTGGAAGGCAGCGACGCCGATCCACAAACACTGGCACTGGTCGGCATTGCAAGCCTGGCCTCTGGCGACGATCAGAGTGGCCGCCAGCTCCTGGAAAAGTCGCTGGAACTGGCACCAGACAATCACAATCTGCGTTTGCGCTATGCGGCTTACCTCACTCAAACCCGAGATTTCGCCAATGCCATCAAACAGGCCAGACAGATTCCGTCGGATGCCACGGAGGCCCTGCAGGCGACAATCCTGACATCCCAGGCCCAGGCGTTGTCTGGCAATTCGCAGGCGGCAACAGAAACCCTGGATACCTGGCTTAAAGCCAATCCGGACAGCATGGCTGCCCTGATTGCCCGCGGAAACCTGGCCAGCAGCCTGAACAACACCCAACAGGCGGCCAGCTACTTTGAGCGGGCGCACAAGCAACATCCGGAAGAAGCAGCTCCTCTGGTAGCTCTGGGCAACCTTGCCCGCGAACAGCAGAACACGGAGCAGGCGATTGCCTGGTACCGCCAGGCGGTCGAAACCAACCCGAACAACCTGCCCGCCATTCAGGCCCTTGCCGGTGTGATGAAGCGCGATCAACTTACCGGGCTGATGCAGGAAATCAGCACGCAACATCCTGAGGCAAACGGACCGCGGCTGATCCTTCTGGAATCCGCGCTGATCAACAACGAGACGTTGCGAGCCGATGAACTTACCGCCCGGTTGATGGAAAGAGAGCGCGAAGACCAGCCCTCACCGTCTGAACCGCTGGTCGCTGCGGTGTATGAAGGCATTGCCACTCAAATGGCACAGCGCGACAACAGCGAGCGCGCTCTGGAGATCCTGAGCCGCGGACGAGCGCTCTTCCCAGAGAACGAGGCCATCGCCCTAAAAGTGGCTGCCATCGAATTCAGCAATGGCAACGCAACCGCCGCGCGAAGCGCGCTGCAGGATGCCAAGCAGCATCACCCGGACTCCCCCGCGCCCTACCAGGTAGAAGCCAGCTATTACGAAAACCAGGGCGAACATCAGCAAGCTGCTGAGCTTTATCAACTGGCGCTGGCCAAGCGACAAACGGCGGAACTGGCCATCGCCCATGCTCGCGCACTCTCTAACGCCGGCCGATCTCAGAATTCGATAGAAGCACTGCAGGAAGCCAACAAACAATTCCCGGACAATTCGTCAATTCTGCTTACACTGGCGCTTCAAACCCAGCAAGCAGGCCAGACGGATGCGGCCATTGAGCACTACCAGCAGGTTCTGCAACTGACCCCGGACAACGCCCTGGCGCTGAATAATCTCGCCTGGCTGTATTACGAGGCCGGCAACAGCGAAGCGGCATCACTGGCCAAACGCGCCTACGAACTAGTGCCCCAAAATGCTGCGATTGCAGATACCTACGGCTGGATCCTGTTCGAGGCTGGTGAACACGAGCAAAGCCTGGCGGTACTGGAAAGAGCCCATTCCCTAGCACCGGATTCCCAGGAAATTGCCATGCATCTGGCCGAAGCTTATCGAGCTACCGGCCGCACGGATGCCGCACAGCAGATCATGGACAAGTTCAGCGCAGGCAACAACGGCTAATCATTACTCACGCTATAACCAAAGAGAGGACATAACGAAACGTTCCTAGCCGCCGGTGGCAGCCCTGACACACTGCAACAATACTTTACATATTGTTTCCAATAGCAAGGAAGGTGGGTTATGGCTGCTATCAAAGTGTTGAGCGTAGGCACCGTGATGGTTCTGCTCAGCGGCTGTCAGAACTGGCAGTTCAGGGATATTGAGGATTTGCCACCGACAGCCGCGATACCAGAGACGAGCGAACCGGGGAAAGTCGATGTCTGGTATTTTGACGGTATTTCTGGGAACTATGTTGAATACACATTTGCCAGCGACGCCTATCCAGATTCACCTGATGAAATTATCCAATTAACCGAACTACAACGCACCGCTAACCGAGCGGAGAATTATGGAACCCTGATACGCGGCTATATCGAACCACCAATAACCGGTGAATACACGTTCTATGTAGCCGGTGATGACCAGACCCAGCTCTGGTTGTCAGATTCACTCGATGAAGATCGAATCTCCCAGATTGCTTCGACTATGGCTGTGCCAATTGGAGATTACACACAATATAGCTCCCAAACGTCTGCAGTTCACTACCTAAATGGTGGCCAGAAGTATTACTTCGAACTACGGCACAAAGAGGGACGTTGGGACGATCACTTCTCAGTTTCATGGCGTGGGCCCGGCATCAGCCAACAAGTCATTTCGGGAGATTATTTGCACACCTACGCACGCTCGGTCGAAGCACCTGCTCCAGAATTGACCGAAGCCGAGGCATATGAGTTGGGTTACCGAATAGGTTATTTCGATGCCAGCCAAGGATTGACGTATAACAGCCAATACCCCCCTCGGGATGATGATGGCGACGAGCTTTACGACAACTGGGAGGTCGTATATGGTCTCGATCCCTCTGACCCAACCGATTCTTTGACAGATAGCGATAATGACCTTTTAAGTGCATCGGAAGAATTTTGGGCGCGTACCGATCCCACCGTTAGCGACACCGATGGGGATGGAATCCTTGATAGCTTTGAATACGCGTATAACATGAACCCCACCGATCCAATGGATGCAAGCCAAGATCTTGACGGGGACGGATACACGGCATTAGAGGAGTATGAAGCCGGCACCTCACCCACCGATCCGGAAGACCGCCCGATTCTCCAGCCAATCTACCTCCCGGGGTTCACTGGTCAGTATTTCAGCGGAACAAACTTTGACAAGTTTCTCTACTCTCAAACAGACAACACTTTAAGCTTCAACTGGGCCGGCGGCAGCCCCTCTAACACAGTTCCGAGCGACTTATTCAGCATCCGTTGGATCGGCCAATTCCAGTCTCCACATGAAAGCGGCAACCGCGATTACAGGTTTACAACTACCACGGACGATGGCGTACGCCTCTACATTGGCGATACGATGGTTATCAACCAATGGGTTAACCAATCCGCCACCCCCCATTCAGCCATAGTTTCGCTAGGCGCCGGTGAAACAGCCTTAATCACCATGGAATATTACGAGTCCAAATGGGATGCAACCGCACGCCTCGAAATTGTAGATACCGTTACTAATTCCGAGCTGCCACAAAATGACGTCATTCAAACTTTAGATACGAGTAGCGAGGGAGCAATTACCGTTCAAAGCCTCGAGGATGGAATTTCTGATAGTTACAAACTTAACTACGGCCTCCCCTTGCATCAACCTGTATCAAATCTTGTTCTTAACAATTCGGGCGTTAGCGTAATGGAGGCCTACGAGTCCGGCCTACATCCTTATACACTGATGCCCGTATCAGAACCGACCACCCCGGAAACCCAGGAGCCACCTTCAGAGGAAAGCGCAACCAACAGCGCAACACTGAGTTGGACGGCACCTGGCACGCGCGTTGACGGAACAAGCATTTCCTTGAGTGAAATCGCTGAATACCAGATAAAATACGGTAAAAACCCCGAGGCATTAGATCAGACGGTGACAGCCCCTTCCGATGCGAACAGCATCACAATAGAAGGATTGGACATTGGTACTTGGTATTTCACAATTCAGGTGGTGGACACTAATGGACTGACAAGCCAACCGTCAGAACCAGTTCAATATCGGGTTGAATGACTTGTCTAGTCCTGAAATAGGTTTACACCTATTTCTATTGAAACGCCCGGTGCACCGCATCGGGCGTTTTGTATTTCAAGGCAAGATGTGGTCGCTTTGTGTTATAGGTCTGCACGGACTGATCGACCATCTTTTGCGCTTCTGCAAGGTCTTTGGGGCGCGCCAGCAATAACTCCGTTTTTAGGATGCCGTTCACCCTTTCGGCCAGTGCATTTTGATAACAGTCGTAGCCATCGGTCATTGAACAACGAATGCCGTGTTTGGCATGCAGCTGTTGGTATGTCATGGAGCAGTACTGGATTCCCCGATCCGAGTGATGGACGAGTTCTCCAGAGTGTTTCCTTCCCTTCAACGCCTTACGCATAGCTTGTATCACAGAATCCGTATGAAGGGTGTCATGGACATGGTAGCCCACGATTTTGCGAGAGAAAGCATCCGTAATCAGGCTGAGATAGGCCAAG
>NZ_JACDWW010000023.1:0-710 GCF_016464145.1 Marinobacter sp. bablab_jr008 | reverse complement strand
GGAGGCTCTGAATAAGTCTCAAAATCAGCGATAATACGGTCATCGTCAACTGCACAGGATTCGTTGCCACCATGGATCAGATCACCTTCTCCGAAGCCGAGTACCAGACCAAGAAGCGTAAAACCCGCCGCGAGATTTTTCTGGAACGGATGGACAAGCTGATTCCGTGGAAGCAGTTGGAGAAGAAGGTAGCCCTATATTACCCCAAGGGCCAGACTGGCCGGCCACCGTATCCGCTGCCGACCATGCTGCGAGTCCACTGCATGCAATTGTTCTATAACCTCAGTGATCCTGCCATGGAAGACGCATTGTATGAGATCGAATCCATGCGCCAGTTCGCCGGCCTGAAGCTGGACCGATTGCCGGACGAAACCACCATTCTCAAGTTTCGTCATTTCCTGGAGCGCCATGGCCTTGGCAAGGTGTTGTTCAAAGAGGTGAACAAGCACCTGGAGAAAAATGGTTTGATGCTGCGTGAAGGCAGCATTGTGGATGCTTCCATCATTTCTGCACCAAGCTCCACGAAGAATGAAAGCGGCCAGCGCGACCCTGAGATGCGACAAACCAGAAAAGGCAACCAGTGGTACTTTGGCATGAAGATGCATATCGGCGTGGACGATACGCTCGGCTTGATCCACAGCATCGATACCACCGCTGCCAATGTCCACGACATCGTGTCCGCCGGCAACCTTCTTCACGGTGACGAGCTG
>NZ_JACDWW010000022.1:0-1395 GCF_016464145.1 Marinobacter sp. bablab_jr008 | reverse complement strand
GGCTCGCGGTTATTTTTTATGAGGCATCTTGAAGGCACCCCTCGAAGTCAGGCGCTGTTGCTCCCACCCAGCGTTGAAGATTATGTCCCCGAAGATCACCCGGTTCGCGTCATTGATGCGTTTGTGGATTCACTGAATTTGTCAGAGATGGGGTTCAGGAAAGCTCAGACGGCCCATACCGGCCGCCGCCCTTACCATCCCGGCGATTTGCTCAAGCTTTATATCTACGCCTACCTCAACCAGACCAGCAGTACCCGACGGCTGGAAAAAGAATGTCATCGCAACCTGGAAGTGCTCTGGCTGATGAAGCAGCTGGCACCGGATTTCAAGACCATCGCGGACTTCCGTAAAGATAACGGTGACGCGGTCAAGAAGGTGTGCCGGCAGTTCATTGTGTTCTGCAAACAGGCAGGACTGGTCAGTGGCCAGTTGGTGGCGATTGATGGCAGCAAGTTCAAAGCGGCCGCCAGTAAAGACCAGGCTGTTACCCGCAAGCAGCTGGAGAAGCAGCTGGGCAAGCTGGATCAGAAAATCGATCGTTATCTCGCTCAGCTGGCGGCATCGGAACAAGGTGATGACGCCGATCTGAACCGTGACAAAGTATCCGAAGCCTTGGCTTATCTAGAAACCCACAAGGCGGAACTGCAGGATGAACTGAAGACGCTGGTCGATGAGGACAAGACTCAGCTCTGTCGTACAGAGCCGGACGCCAAGCTGATGAAATCTGGCCGGGAAGGCACGGTGGTGGGCTACAACGCGCAGAATGCCGTTGACGAGGAATACCAACTGATCGTTCACCACGACCTGACACAGGCAGGTAGCGATAACCAGCAACTGAAACCGATCGCCCAAGAGACCCATGATGTACTGGAGGGCGGACTAGAAACCCTCGTTGCCGATGCCGGCTACTCCAACGGTCAGCAGATCAAAGAGCTTCAGTCTTCTGGGTACGATGTGGCAGTGCCATCGAACCGGGCGGTCAACAATCAGGGAAACGGCGAGTACTTCCAGAAACGTGACTTCACCTATTTGCCCGAAGAGGACGCTTACCTCTGTCCTGCTGGAGAGCGGCTGCCTCACAAGACGGTGAGCAACAAGGATCGTCTGCATCTGTACGCACGTTCAGGCTGCAATCAATGCCCGCTCCAGAGCCAATGTACCAAGGCGGATCGACGCTGGGTCACACGCCACTTCAATGAAGAGGCTCTGGAGAAAGCAACGAACGCCGCCACACCTGAGCGGATGATCCGTCGAATGGCTACCGTTGAGCCGACCTTCGCTACACTCAAGAGAATGCTGAATAAAGGGAGATTTACCTGCTGGGGTCTGAGTTCTGCCAGTAGTGAATACAGTCTGGGGGTGCTGAGTTACAACCTGATGCGGGCGATCAACGTG
>NZ_JACDWW010000021.1:0-32180 GCF_016464145.1 Marinobacter sp. bablab_jr008 | reverse complement strand
GACCACCCTGAAGACCAAAACCCACAAGGGTGAGGGCAGCAACGAACTGCGGTTTGAAGACGAAGCCGGCGAAGAACAGATCTACGTGCACGCCCAGAAAGACCTGGACCTGCTGACGGAAAACAACCGCACCGAAGTCATTAGGAACGACAGCCACCTGACGGTGGAAAACAACCGTTTCAGCCACACCCAAGGCAACCGCCACCACACCACAGATGGCGAACATCGCGAGAGCATCGGCGCCGACTACAGCCTCACCGTAAACGGCAGCCACCACAGCAAGCAGGGCAAAAACCAGCTGGTGGAAGCCGGCACCGAAATCCATCACAAGGCGGGTATGAAAATCGTGATTGAGGCGGGTGCCGAGGTGACACTTAAAGCGGGTGGCAGCTTTGTGAAGGTAGACCCGAGTGGGGTGACAGTGTCTGGTCCTTTGGTGAGGATGAATTCCGGGGGTAGGCTCGGGAGTGGTAGCGGGGTTGGGGTGAAGGGGCCGTTGTTGCCAAATGTGGTGACTCATGATGCTTTATCTGAGCAGCCAGTCTCAACACTTCCCCATACCGAGACACGGCATTCCGGTGATACTCAGTTTGTAAACGCGGACCAGCTGCGACCGATTGAGGCTGACCTGAAACAGGCCGCAAGTTTCAGAAATGCAGCGAGAAACGAAGAAACTTTTTCGGAGGTTTGCTCTGTGAGATCGGACCAAGGGATTTCTTCATGACGCTGCAGAGTTCGAACATTCAAGGAAGTCTGTCTCCGTCCGACAAAAAAATGTTCATGTTGTTTGATGGAGCGATCGCGGGTGGCCTGCGAAGTTTGTATGAAGAGAGCCTGGATGTATGCCCTTTAATGGTACTCAAAGACGGCGTTTTCGATGGCGTATCAGCATTAGGGCCTATGATTGCTGATTTTGGAGCGAGCATAGTGCTTAAAGAGCTGTGGGCAAAGAACCATCCCTTAGTCGCGAGGGCTTCGGTGTTGCATACGTCTTATGATGAGTCAGCATTGTTGGACTTTATGCGGTTTCGGGTTCAGGTGATGATGCCGGAGGGGCACGCTGTCTGGCTAAGGATTGGTGATGCCAAGGTAGTGTCGAGACTAGCTGGAGTTGACGGCCGTTTACCCGCTCATTTTTGGTCTGGCATTAACAGCATCTTTTTCCGTTCAAGTGATGGATCGATGACTCAGTATCGCCCTTCACCTTCCAGAACGAGTGACGAACAAAAGGAAGGACAATTCGCGTCTAATCTGGTGGCCCCATGTTTTCAATTTAGCTTGGATTTGCTGGCCGCTCTGGATTCTTCTGCGGATCACCAACACAGGGACGTGTTATGACTTATTGCGCAACTTGCCCACTCATGACGGCTTTTCTACCCCTTCGATACGCCATTGGCCCTATGCGCTATGAGGGGGAGCTCTTAGCTGGGCTGGAATTGCCCGATTTGCCGGACCTGTTTCCTAATATTGATCGCTATACTGATCTTCAGGATCGGAATCTTGGGCTCGTTCCTCGATTTCTGAGAGATGGCTGGCTGTATGTCTGGAGCGAGTTCGAAGGGAGGTTAATCGAGTATTCGGTTAATGATTCCCTGCTTCAGGAGACGACCCGAGGTGGAGAGGTTGTTGATAATCGCGGCAATGTCTACTTGTCTTTACCCTCTGGTGAACCTGCTGATGTCGCCTGGAGTGAGAATCAATGGTCTGACGCTCATTTCGAAATGATTGTGAATGAACCGGGTCAGCGCAGCAAGTTTATGCGCAGGATTGTGCCAGGAGGTTCACCGAACACTCAGTTGCTTGATGAAAAGACCTTTTATGCCTTGCCAGAAGTTACCTCCATTGAGGAGTTTGACTGGACTGGCCTGGCCCCAACCATTCCCCACTGGCCTCGGTTGGAGCGTTCTACCCGGCGATTTGACCAGCGCGTGATGGGGATAGTGGACGATCCATGGGGCGTTACCGAAGATCTGGCCGCATTGGTTCGTCTGACTCACGATAATCAGGAGAGGTTAAGAGCCAGATTCGGTGGAGAGTGGAGTTTGGCGAAGACGATCAAGGACCTTTATGAGACTGATCGCCAGCTTGAAGCGAAACTTCCTGAACTTGTAGATCTGCCGAAATTACAGAGAGTCTGGCGGGAATCGGATGAGTCTCAGTCACATTTTGAAGACGTTGTTGCTGGGCTCCTTGATTCCTGGGTCCTATGGATGGATACCCTCGAATGTGCGAATGGCCCTGAAACCCTCGCAAGTTCATGCGAGAGCCTGGATCTGGCTAAAGAAGATCATCACACCATTCTGCAGGAAAAATTCGGACTTGCTTTGCTTGGTCCATCTTATTTTAGTAAAGGGGCCGGGGCTATCGGCCGCCTAGCCGCAGTTCAGGGGGAGGGGACTCGCTGGTTCTGGAATGCGTTGCTTGGGATAAGAGAGCGTGTATCACTCGGCGACGTCGAGAAGCTAGTATCAATTGGCGATATGGCTAACGATTCTGTTGAAGACCTATCCAAAGCTGCCACGGCTGTCGTTGCCGCCATAAACTCTAAGGTGTCGGGTTTAGTGGGGCGGGCACCAATTCCATCGGCTGTGCCGACACAAATACTTTTCAACGCAATTTCGCCTGCAGCCGCAGTTGAATTGAGAGGATTCCCGCACCGAATCTCACTTTTAGGCAGTGGTTTTTTGGTGTCTGGATTGGCACGAACAGGGCAGTCCTTGGCGGTGGAAAGTGTAAGTGCTGTTCAATCGAATCAGTGGCTGAGTGAGGCGGCGCGAGAAGGAGTAAATAGCAACATACCTCGCAGTCAATTGCATGCTGAGGTGCCTAGCGTACCTGTTATTCGGGCAATTGCTGCCAATTCGGGAAAATACTATAACGGTAATCCCTATGGTCTGATGGATGGATTGGTCAAGGCCCCGTTGCGATCAGTTTTGGTTGTTTTGACTGGAATTAACATGGTCTCTGCAAACAGTGCCTTGGGTGTTGGTGCCGACCGTGATTTGCAAGGTTTTGCTAGAGCGTTTGGTGGTGTAACCGGCTTTGCCGCAGCGTTTATGTCGCTGCAACATAAGATTGCAGAGCTGAATTGGAGGGAGGGATTGTCAAGATCTATTAATCCCGAGGCACTAAGTCATGGTGTTGGAGCTGCCGCGGCATTTGCTTCTGCTCTTACCGCAGCCTTCGATATTGTTATTTTTGGCGTGCAGGCGGTTGAGTCTTATCGCGCCGGAGATTTTGATACCGCCGCCGTTGAAGTTGGTTTGGTTGGTATTTCTTCAGGACAGCTGGCGTTAGGGGTACGAGCTTTCAGGGCATATAGAGAAGCTAGAGCTGTAGCGTTAGGTCTGCAAACTGCTTCTGCAGTTAGAGGATTGTCTAGACTGGGAGGATGGTTTACTGCATTGTCACTTGGTTTAACTGCATCTTTAATTGGTGGATTGGTTGCGCGCTATCATCTTGAAAACACACCGATCGAACGTTGGCTAGCAAATACTCGTTTTGGTGTAAAACCTGCTGCTTGGGCTGGTAATTACAGGAACGAAATGGGGCGGCTGTATGTGGTTGTTTTTCCGGTTAAATTCAGGCTTGAGAGAGTGCCTCGGTTAAACCCGCATGAAACGCATATTCAGGATTGTTGGTTGATATTGGAGTTGGTTGGACAGAAAAGACTCGAGCCCGACATGATCGAATTTACAGGAAATGAGTTAAGAAATGGTGTTGGATACCGATCCTTGGCATGGCTGGAGGAGAAACTGAGAACAGTATTTGATTCAGAGGAAAAGGAACGAATTTTACAGCCGAATCGAAAAGCCGTTGTGTGGTCAGGTGCTGATTTTTCAATTCATGAGGGCACGAGAATTCACAATGCGGCTTCAACCGCTACTTATAGGCGTATCTACCACAACGATGATCAGATATTTGGGCTGGAAGGACAATTGATATACCGCCCTCAGCCTGGTCTTGAAATGCCTCCGATAGAGGTTGATATCTGGTGATTGAGGATGCAAAAAAACTATTTGATTCGATAGTTAATAAGATAGGGAGCTCATCGAGTGCTCGGGTATTAAACAGTGGTGCTAGCAGTGGTCATTCGCCATCCAAGCCGAGTCTTATTGAGGCGCAAAATGAGATCTATCTGGCTTTGAGAACGGGCAGTGCCGAGAGTAAAGGCATGCTCACTGGCTTTGGTTTTCTTGTAGGTGGGTACGGTGTAGTACTTTTTCTCCTGATCATTGGGTTTGGAAACGCTTTGAGTTCAGATTGGTGGCTTTTGCTGTGTTCAATTCTGGGGATACTAATGCCGGCGGCTTGGGAGTGCACTCGCCCGCCGTCGCTACCAATAGTATTCAATAGGCGCACACAGGAGATCTATTATGATCTTAAAGGAGAGCTTTACCATGCAGTATGGGAAGGCATAGAGGCCGTTGCCTATGAATATAGAATGGTTAATCAATACTCCGGATCTATTGTCCATGGAAACCTGGAGATTATTCTTCAAAAATTTGGAGATCCCCGCAACCGAGTTGCACTGAACCTGTCGGGTATTTCTGCAGGTAAGCGGCTGTCAACGCTGGTTGGTATATGGGAATATCTGCGTTGTTTCATGACCATTGGCCCTTGGTTTGATGAGACCGGACGAAGGACGGAATCCAGGAGCCGGTTCATTGAGGAAACGTTAGAATCTGGGCAAGTTTCATTTCTCGATTTGATTCTGGATTCGAGAACTTTTTTAGGCCAGGAGAGAAAGGAAGGCAATGGAATTTCGGGAAGCACGGTTATCGAATGGATTGGTTCCTATCTTTTGTTTCCGGTTGCATTGGGTATGGAATTCATACAAAGGGTTGATCGAAAGAGGTCAAGGAAACATTGGCCTGAAGTCGTCCAAGAACGCCTGGATCCAAAGGGCCCTACAACCCGCCTGATCGATATCGAAGAAAACTACATGGTGCAAAAACAGAAGGAGCTGGACGAGCTTCATGAAAGAATGCGCAAAACTCTTCCCCGGTAGGTCTTGTCTCAGAAGAGCCAATCGTTCGCTGCGTTGATAACCAGCCTCAACCCATTAACTAACCTCCCAGCGCCAGACAAATGCTCAGAAAAAACCACATTGATTGGCCGCTCCTGTGGTCAGCAATAAAAGCTGACCTAGGCATTATGCTAACGATGCTGTGCGTAGGAATAATCACCACCGCTGTGGGTGGTGGCATTTTCTACGTCGACTTTGGCGACTGGGGGGCCATGATTGCGGGAGGTTTCTTCGCATTGATGGGCGCTGGGTTGGTTCTGCTTGCTATCGTCACGACTTACTCGGGCGCCAGCTACCTCTACGGCCAGGCCTTGCTACGGAAGCACGGTGTAGAGGTGGACGGCGTACTGACCAAAAAAGAAGCGGATTGTCAGTTTCATCAGGAATACGATCATCGAAATGAGCCACAGGGGGAAGGGCATTATCAGTGTAACCTTATGATTGAGTTTGATTTTCAGTTTGATGGCCAAAATTACAGTGGGGCCTTCTATCTGAGTAAGCTGGCGACGTTCGACAAGTTGCAGGAGGGTGACCCGGTGCCCCTCAAGGTACTCAGGTTTGATCCCTCCGTTCACAAGGTACGAGAGCGGCGTCTGGCAAATATGTTGAAGGGGCGTGAGCCCCAAATGCCTTCTCTCGTTCCCGAAGGGGCCGAAATTGGTCAGCTGGCATAAGGAAAGAGAACCCAAAACACAAGGATTGAACCATTGAAAACCCTGAATATCCTCAAATACGCCTTCACACTCATTGGCGCCGGTATGCTTGTTGGTGCGGTGATGAGTTACAGCAGTACGGTGTCATTTATCGAGCGAGCTACGGAAGCCACGGGCACGGTCATTGATCTGGAGCGCTCGCGTTCCAGCGATTCAACTACCTACTATCCGGTGGTCGTTTTCGAGGATATCCGTGGTCGGGAGATCGAGTTCCGGTCGCGCTCCGGCTCAAATCCGCCGTCGTTCAGTCGCGGTGAGAGGGTGTCTGTGTTTTACGAGCCGTCGGCTCCGGAGAGTGCTCGAATCAACAGTTTCTTCTCCCTGTGGGGGCTGCCCATGATTCTTGGAGGTATGGGGCTCGTGTTTGGCGCCATTGGCGGCGGGATGCTGTTGTTTGGTTGGAAGAAGAGCCGCTCACAGGCTTACCTGAAAGATCATGGCACCGAGGTGCTCGCAACATTTTCGTCGGTTGAGCAAAACACCAGTCTGACCGTGAACGGTCGTAACCCGTTCCGCATTGTCTGCCAGTGGCAGCACCCGCAAACCGGTGAGCTTCACGTATTCCGAAGCGATAACCTGTGGTTCGATCCGAGCAATCATATTCAACAGGAAACAGTGCCCGTGCTGGTCGATGAGGCCAATCTCAAGCGCTATTGGGTGGATACCTCATTCCTGCCCAAGCTGGCCAGCTAGCAGTCTTTTGCCTCAGGTTCCCGGTGGGCACGAGTTTTCGTGGCCCATCGCACAAATGTATTTACGCCCATACCGTTTGTCGGCCCAGGCTTCATAAATTCGCCTGGCAATCGGGTGAATCACCGGCCACAGCAACGGTTTGAACAACCAGCCAAATCGGGTGTGCGACCAGGCTCGCACATTGGCGTGCAATCCCGTTACCCACTCCCCGTTCCAGTTCATCAGATGCAATCGCCGAAGCAGTTGCTCCCGGGAAGGGAGTTGCTGGTTGCTCGGGTTTTGTTCGTGAATATCCGCAAAGATCAGGTTGCCGGTCTGCAGTCTTCGCAGGGTGCGTATCTCACGCGCGCACAGGGGGCAGGAGCCATCGTAGAACAGGGTATCGTAACGCGGTGCCATGGGTTCTCCGCTGTCAGCTAGTTATTCTGGAGGTATACGGTGTGCTGTGCGTGGATGGTTCAGTTTCCTCAAATGCACTTGGTAATTGTTTGATAATGCGGGTGCTTCCTGTAAACGCTACACTGTGTTGCTAATCGCCAGATTGTTGCGCTGGCGAAACTCCTGTGTCCTGAGCGGCACTCCGACAAGGTAAAACAGCCCATGGATGACCAGAAGACAGAATCCCCGCAAACGAATGGCACAGGTTCGCGATCGTTCGCGGATCTCTCCACGCCAATCTACGGGTTGTTCATCCTTGGTATTCTGTACACCCTGTATATTGCTCATCAGATTGTTCTCCCGATCATCCTGGCGGTACTGACCAGCCTGTTACTGGCGCCTCTGGTTAAAAAGGCTTACTTGCGCTGGCGCATACCGCGTGTGGTATCCGCATTGGTTCTGGTGCTGGCGGTCCTTGCCGGAATTCTGGGGCTGGGTGCCGCGGTCGCCACGCCAGCTCTGGAGTGGGCCCAGAAGGCTCCGGAGGGACTGTCTCGCCTGTTGGTGGGGGAGAGTGAGATCATGCGCCAGATCGACAAGGTCAGTCAGTCTGCCGAGCAGGTCGAAAAATCGGTTGAAGAGCTTTCCAAAGATCAGGGCACCAAACCCACCACGGTGGTATTGCAAACCGACTCCTGGCGCAGTCAGTTGATGTCCAAGGCTCGGAACGGCATTGCCGGGCTGGCGCTGGCACTGGCATTAACCTATTTCCTTTTGGTCAGCGGCGACCGGTTGATTCGCAACTTCGTCAAGCAGTTGCCCCGGTCCCAGCGCAAGACAGTGCTGAGGATCACCCACGATTCCCAGCATCAGATAGCGCAGTATCTGGCGGTGCTGGGGTTGTCCAATACGTCTGTTGGCGTGTTGACCGGCCTGATCTGTTGGGCCATCGGCCTGCCAGACCCGGCCGTCTGGGGCCTGATTGCAGGCCTTGCACGGTTTATTCCGTACCTTGGTAACATGCTTACCATCACCCTGTTGGCCATAGTCTCCGCCATTTCCCTGGACGTGCTCTGGATGATGGTGCTTGCGCCGATCAGCTTCATTGTGCTCACCACGATTGTGGGATTTTTCCTTGAGCCCTGGATTCATGGTTTCCGGATGGCGATCAACCCCGTGATCATCTTTGTTTCGATCTTCTTCTGGGGCTGGTTGTGGGGGCCAGTGGGGGTTCTCCTTGCTGTGCCCTTGATGACGGTTATCCAGGTGGTCCTCAAGCAGATTCCGCGATTAAGGCCGGTTTATCGGGTAATCGCTCGGTAAACCGTTTGAGTCTAATGGATATCCGTAACAGGCCCTGACACACCCGGTGATCTTTCCTATTCTGTCTGAGTAGTTTATTCACCAGAACAGGAGGGTCTGTTGCCGATGATCCCATCCTCAATGAAGGCGATGGTTCTGAAAGGTCATGGCGGAATTGATCAGCTCATGTATCAGGATGTACCGGTACCTCAGCCGAGGGAAGGCGAGGTGCTGGTTCAGGTAACTGCCACCGCCAAGAACAACACAGACCGCAAAGCCCGTGAGGGGCTATACCCCACTAAAAAAGGGGAAATGACGTCGTTCCAGATGGGTGGCAAGCCTACGCTCACCTTCCCGCGCATTCAGGGGGCCGATATTGTCGGTCGTATTGTTGCCGTGGGCGCGGGTGTCAGTGAACAGCGTATCGGCGAACGCGGCTTGTTGGACTTCAACATCTATGCGGACAACCGCACAGACATCAATCTCACGCCGGATTATTACGGCCATGGCGCAGATGGCGGATACGCCGAGTACGTCGCTTTACCGTCCGATCAGTTCCATCACATTCCCAATCCGGACCTGGCCGACGCCGAGCTCGCTTCCATGGGCATGTGTTCTTATCAGACCGCCTACCACATGCTTACGTCCGCCAATATTCAGGCTGATGAACGCGTGCTGGTTACCGGTGCCAGCGGTGGCGTGGGTACGGCACTGATTCAGCTCTGCCGGATTATCGGTGCCATTCCCTATGCTCTGAGCCAGAAGGACAAGGCTGATCCATTGCTGAAGCTTGGCGCCGAGGCCGTTCTCGACAGAACTGACATGGATAGCTTTGTCGATCGGGTAAAGGCCGAAACCGGAGGCAAGCCGCTGGACGCGGTCATGGACCTGGTGGGCGGCGACATGACGGACCGTTTCATCGACGCCATGATTTTTGACATGAATGCCCGGAGCACCTATCCGAGGCTGAGTATTGCCGGGGCCAGTGGCGGCAACATCAGCGAAATTCTCTGGACCCGCATCTATCTGTACCAGGTGCAGATTTTCGGTGTGTCCCATGGCACCCGGGAAGAGGCAGAACAGCTTATGAGATGGATCCGGAGTGGTGATTTGAAGCCGGTACTGCACGGTGCTTTCCGGTTGTCCGAGCTGCACCGCGCGGAGGAGTACTTCGTGAACCGAGGCAGCAATTACCTGGGGAAAATCGTGATTGTGCCCGATGCCCAGTGGCAGGAGCACGGGCAACCCTACGAGGTGGAGGCGGACTGATGAAACCGGAACTGACCATTCAGTTGATGGACACTCACGCCGGTGGTGATGTCAGCCGCATTGTTACCGGCGGCATTGACCTGTTGCCCGGCGACACCGTGCGGGCGCAGATGGAGTACCTCCGGGACGATGCTGACGGCTTGCGCAAACTCCTGCTGGAGGAGCCCTATGGCATTCCCGAAATGTCCGTGGATTTGCTTGTCCCTGCCACCGATCCCAGGGCGGCGGCTGGGTACATTATTATGGAGGTGATGGGATATCCCATCTATTCGGGTTCCAACACCATCTGTACCGCGACGGCGGTCCTCGAGGCTGGCATAGTGCCAAAGCAGGAGGGCAAGCAACATTTCATGCTGGAATCGCCGGCGGGTCTCGTGAACATTGAAGCTATTGTTCATGATGGCGTGGTAGAAGCGGTCACCTGCGAGGGCTTGCCGAGCTACATCCACACCTACAATGCCAGTATTAACGTGCCGGGCATTGGCGAGGTTGGCTACAGTGTGGCCTATAGTGGCGGGTTCTATGCCCTGGTGGATGCAAAATCACTGGGCTTTGACCTGACCCTTGATGAGGAACGGGAGCTGGCCCGCACCGCGCATGCCATTGTCGAGGCCATTCAGGCTGCCCGTGGATTTTCCCACTACACCCTGGGTGATGTCGGGCCTCTGCCATTTCTGCACTTTATGGGACCGGAAGAAAAAGTGGCCGATGGTTATTACCGCTCACGATCGGCCACCTACGTCCACCCCGGCGTGATCTGTCGTAGCACTACCGGTACCGGCACCTCGGCCAGGCTTGCGTTGATGAACTACGAAGGCCGAATCCAGCCGGGCGACAAGCTGGAAACCGTTTCCCTTCGAGACACCGGTTTTATCGGTGAATTTACCACGGTCGAAACCGAAGGCGAGTATCAGGTGGTCAAGAACAGTATCACTGGCAGGGGTTATGTGATTGCCCGTTCCGACATTGTGGTGAACTGTGACGACCCGATGGTGGAGTGTGATGGGTTGCACCACATACTATCGAGTCGCCACAAATCTAGCGTGGTCTGAGTCTTCGTTTCTCTGCCCGTCGCATCCAGAGCCAGGCGATAAACGCAATCACAGACACCGCCGCGATAATCAGCGTCGCCAGCGCGTTGATCTCCGGTGACACTCCCATCCGAACGGAGGAGAACACCACCATCGGCAAGGTGGTGGCTCCCGGGCCAGACACAAAGCTGGCAATTACCAGGTCGTCCAGCGACAGGGTAAATGCCAGCAGCCAGCCGGAAACCAGTGCCGGAGCGATGACCGGCAGGGTGATGACAAAGAAGGTTTTCAGCGGCGTGCAGCCCAGATCCATGGCGGCTTCCTCAATGGAACGATCCACTTCTCTCAGGCGCGCACTCACCACCACCGCCACATAGGCACTGCAGAAGGTCGTGTGGGCAATCCAGATCGTCGCCATGCCACGATCCACCGGCCAGCCAATCAGCTGCGCCATCTGCACAAACAGCAGCAACAGTGACAAACCGGTGATCACTTCCGGCATTACCAGAGGGGCGGTGATCATGCTGGACAGCAACGTGCGCCCGCGCATCTTCTTGAACCTCGTGATCACGAACGCGCACAGGGTGCCCAAACACACTGCCATGCTGGCGGAATAGAAGGCAATGCGCAGGCTCATCCACACCGCCGACAGGATCTGTTCGTTGGCGAGCAGGGCGCCGTACCATTTGGTGGAGAACCCGGCCCATACCGATACCAACCGTGAGGCGTTGAACGAGTATACGATCAGCACCACCATGGGCAGATACAGGAACAGCATGCCCAGCATCAGCATGGTCTTCGAGAAACTTGGGGCTTTTAACCTAACCATTCTTTTCCATCTCCCGGGCCTGGAAGCGGTGGAACAACACAATGGGTACCAGCAGCAGCGCCAGCATCACGATTGCCAGCGCAGAGGCCACCGGCCAGTCTCGGTTGTTGAAGAACTCTTCCCAGAGCACCTTGCCGATCATCAGGGTATCCGGACCACCCAGCAGTTCCGGAATCACGAATTCGCCCACGGCTGGAATGAACACCAGCATGGAGCCAGCCAGGATTCCGGCCCTGGACAACGGCAGGGTAATGGCCCAGAAGGTGGTCAGGCTGCGGCAGCCCAGATCCGACGCCGCTTCTAGCAGGCGTATGTCCAGCTTCACCAGATTGGTGTAGATGGGCAGGATCATGAACGGCAGGTAGGCATAGACGATCCCCAGAATCACCGCGAAGTTGGTGTTCAGCATTTTCAGCGGCGATTCGATCACGCCCAGCCACAGCAGGAAGCTGTTGAGCAGGCCCTGGTTACCGAGTATGCCCATCCAGGCATACACCCGAATCAGGAACGAGGTCCAGGACGGCAGCATCACCATCAGCAGGAACACCAGTTGCCAGTGCTTCGGCGCGCGGGCCATGGCATAGGCCATGGGGTAGCCGATCAGCAGACAGAACAGGGTGGCCAGAAACGCGGTTTTCACCGAGCCCCAATAGGCGGCAATGTAGAGGCTGTCGGAAGCCAGGAACAGGTAATTGCCAAAGTTCACCACCACCGACAGGGTATTCTCCACCCATCGGAACACCGGCTCGTAGGGCGGAATGGCCATTACCGCCGAGGTCAGGCTGATCTTCAGCACCAGCGCAAACGGCAGCAGGAAGAACAGCAGTAACCAGGCGAAAGGCACACCGAAGACGACCCGTCGGTGAAATACTACCGCCCGCACCCGCTCCGCCAGAGGGGTTGCCAGAATCTTCTTGGTCATGGCGTCAGTTCCAGAGCAGGATAGGGCTGGAGGCTTCCCAGGATACATAGACCCGGTCGCCCCAGGTGGGCCGCTCACCACGGCGTTCCACATTGGCCATGGTGGCCTGCACCCGTTTGCCGCTGGCGAGCTTCACGTAGTAAGACGTGATGTCACCCAGGTAAGCAATGTTGTCCACCGTGCCGCAGCTCCAGTTGCTATCGCCTTCGGGCTTCTCGGTCGTCAGGTAGATCTTCTCCGGGCGCAGGGCGATCAGGGTTTCCGTGGTTTCCGCCGGCGTGGTTACACCCCGGTCAATAAACACCGGTGCGTCCAGCAGCTCGCTGGCCAAAGACAGGCTGTCGGAATTGTCTTCCAGAATGTTCGCCTCAAAGATATTCACGGAGCCGATAAACTCTGCCGTCATGCGGCTGTTCGGGCTTTCGTAGATATCAATCGGTGAACCCACCTGAGCGATCCGGCCGTGGGACATAATGGCTATCCGGCTGGCCATGGTCATGGCTTCTTCCTGGTCGTGGGTGACCATCAGGCAGGTCACGCCTACCTTCTCCAGAATATCCACCAGTTCCAGCTGCATTTCGGTGCGCAGTTTTTTGTCCAGTGCGCCCATCGGCTCGTCCAGTAGCAGCAACTTTGGTCGCTTTGCCAGCGAGCGGGCCAGGGCCACACGCTGCTGCTGGCCACCTGAGAGCTGCTGGGGCTTGCGTTTGGCGTAGGGCTCCATCTTCACCAGCTTGAGCATGGCGGCTACACGGTCGGCAATTTCGTTCTTTGGCAGCTTGTCCTGTTTCAGACCCATAGCAATGTTCTGCTCCACGGTCATGTGCGGGAACAGGGCATAGGACTGGAACATCATGTTGGTGGGTCGCAGGTACGGCGGCAGGGCCGTGATGTCCTGACCATCCAGCACAATGCGGCCGGAATCCGGGGTCTCGAAGCCCGCCAGCATGCGCAGCAGGGTAGATTTGCCGGAGCCGGAGCCACCCAGAAGGGCAAAGATCTCGCCCTTGTGGATGTCCAGGCTGACGTCGTCTACCGCCAGGGTGCTGTCAAAGCTCTTGGAGATGCCCTTGATGCTGAGAAGTACCTCCGCTTGCGCGGAGGTATTGTTGGTCACGGCCACCGTCAGCGACCGGATTTCACGCTGGTCCAGGTGCGGGTCATCAGACGCTGGGCGTCCTGAGGCCGACCTTCCATGATGTACAGCTTCTTCATCACCTCATCGGTGGGATAGATGCTGGTGTCGTTACGGATTTCTGCCTCCACAAACTCATCGGCCGCCTTGTTCGGATTGGCGTACCACACGTAGTTGGTGACATCGGCGATGATTTCCGGGCGCATCAGGAAGTTCATCAGCTTGTGGGCGTTCTCCTCATTCGGCGCGCCGGCAGGAATAGTCATCATGTCAAACCACAGCACCGCGCCCTCTTTGGGGATGGTGTAGCGGATGACGTTGCCGTTCTCGGCTTCTTCCGCGCGGGCAGCGGCCTGCAGGATGTCGCCGGAGTAGCCGGCGGCTACGCACAGGTCGCCGTTAGCCAGATCGCCAATGTAACGGGAAGAGTGGAAATAGGTGATGTTCGGGCGCACAGCCTTGATCACTTCACCGCCTTTTTTGATGTCGTCGGCGTTGTTGCTGTTCGGGTCCAGGCCGATGTAGGCCATGGCGGCACGCACCATTTCTTCACCGGAATCCAGCATGGCAATGCCACAGCCGCCAGCGGCCAGCTTGCCGGTCACTTCCGGGTCAAACACCAGTGCCCAGGAGTCGGTCGGTGCGGTGTCACCCAGAATCTCCTGAATGCGGCCTTTGTTGTAGCCATAACCGTTGGTGCCCCACAGGTACGGCAGGGAGAACTGGCTGCCCGGGTCGACCTTTTCCAGCTGGGTCATCAGGTCCTGGTTCAGGTTGGTCATGTTTGGCAGTTGGCCATGGTCCAGCGCGACAAAGGCTTTGGCAGAAATCTGCTTGGCCACGTAGTGGTTGGACGGCACAACCAGGTCGTAGCCCGAACGGCCAGACAACAGGGCTGCTTCCAGCACTTCGTTGCTGTCGTAAACGTCGTAAACAACTTTGATGCCGGTTTCCGCGGTGAACTTCGCCAGGGTGTCCTCGGCGATGTAGTCAGACCAGTTGTAGACACGCACTTCTCCGGCTGCAAAAACCGAAGAGGCACCCAGAGACATAGCAACAGCGGCGGCAAGCGCCTGTGGCTTACACAACTTCAACATTGGATGGTGTCCCTCACTGAAAAGGGATGGATACAAAGCGTGCAGGACGCACGCGGTGTTGTGCAGGTCTGCTGAGGGTGGCCGGAGGTGGCAGGTGTTTTTGAAAACACCGGGGTGCCGCCTTTTGACTCCTTTGAGGCTTATCCTGGAAACGGTGGTGGGGAACCCGACCGTATTCGCGCGATATTTATCATGAGAATACCGGTGGCGCTACAAAAATTTTTACGGGACAGGTTGATGTTTATGCGTATGCCGGGTCTCAGTGCCGCGCTGTGTGGCGGTAATCCGTGGGCGACTTCCCCATCACTTTTTTGAACAGCCGTGAGAAGTAATAGGCATCGTCATAGCCCAGTTGCCGGCTGATGTCGGCGAAGCTCTGGCTGGTGGTATCCAGCAACTCACAGGCCCGTTCCACTTTGAGATGCAGGAAGTGCTGGATTGGCGAGGTGCCGGTCTGTTCCCGATACCGGGTGGCGAAGTGAGCCGGCGACAGGCCGGAAAGCTCGGCCAGCTGGTTCAGGGTCAGGCGTTCCTCCAGGTGCTCCCGCATGAAGCTGTGCAAGGAGTCCAGCTCGGCCTGCCGGGCCTGGCTGGTTTCATCGGCGTTGATGGGCACGGCGGCCAGCAACTGTCGTAGCCGATTGCTGGCGTGGATCAACCCACGGGCCCGGAAGCCCGTCTGCCGTACCGACAACAGGCCGTTGAAATCCACCAGTAACCGGGGCTGTCTGCCCAGATGCCGGATTCGGGTGCTGTCATCAAAGCCCATGTACTGACCGAAGTCTTCGGCCAGGGGGCCGGTATAGTGAACCCAGTGAATGGTCCAGGGGTTGTCCGGGTCGGCGGTGTACCGATGGCTGGCGCCGGCGGGCAGTAGCAGGAGGTCGCCGGCCTCGACTGTGTGGGGCACGCCGGCGACGTTCAGAAAGGCCTTGCCGTCCGTGCAATAGATCAAAAGATTATCACGGTGGTGTTCCCTATGCATGTGATGCCCGGCCGCTCTCCGATAATGCCCGAAGGCAAGTGGATACAGCTCCCGGGTGAGCGGATGTGCCGCCAAAAGCCGCACAATAGGCTCTGGCACCACATAGCGAACACTGTCGGCTGGCACGGGCCACTGTGAGGTTTGAGTGGCCGGTTTCTTGGCTGGGATCTCAGTCATCGAAAAATAATCCATCATGGGCGAAATTTAGTCAATCACCAAGCGTAAATCCGCGTGCTAGTCTTTCTTCAAATCATCGTCGGATCTGCCTTGTTATCGGTAGGCCGGTTCATCCCGGATAACAACAAACAGGGAACATCATCATGAAAAAAGTACCTCAGTTTATTGCAGGGGAATTCGTTCAGAGCCAGACCCAGAACTGGATCGACGTGACCAACCCCGCCACCAACGAAGTGATTGCCCAGGTGCCCTGCGCCACTGCCGACGAAATGCGTCAGGCGATTGATAACGCCAGTGAAGTGTTCAAAAGCTGGAAGGAAACCCCGGTTTCTGAACGAGCACGGGTGATGCTGCGTTATCAGGCGCTGCTTAAAGAACATCACGACGAAATCGCCGAGATCCTGTCCCAGGAAACCGGCAAGACCTTTGACGACGCCAAAGGCGATGTCTGGCGCGGCATTGAAGTGGTGGAACACGCCGCCAACGTGGCTTCCCTGATGATGGGCGAGACCGTTGAAAACGTGGCCCGCGAGGTAGATACCCATTCCTGGATCCAGCCGCTGGGTGTGTGTGCCGGCATTACGCCGTTCAACTTCCCGGCCATGATCCCGCTGTGGATGTTCCCCATGGCCATTGCCTGCGGCAACACCTTTATCCTGAAACCGTCCGAGCAGGACCCGCTGACACCAACCCGCCTGGCCGAGCTGTTTGAGCAGGCCGGCGCACCCAAGGGTGTACTGCAGGTGGTTCACGGGGCCAAAGAGCAGGTTGATACCCTGCTGACTGATCCGGCCATCAAGGCCGTATCCTTTGTCGGTTCGGTTCCGGTCGGGCAGTACATCTACGAAACCGGTACCCGCAACATGAAGCGGGTGCAGAGCTTCGCCGGCGCCAAGAACCACATGGTGATCATGCCGGATGCGGACAAACAACAAGTGATCAACGCCCTGGTAGGTGCCTCTGTAGGTGCCGCGGGCCAACGCTGTATGGCGATCTCGGTGGCGGTCTTCGTGGGCGCTGCCCAGGAGTGGATTCCGGAGCTGAAAGAGGCCATGGCGAAAGTGCGCCCCGGCGCCTGGAACGACTCCGGTGCCAGCTATGGCCCGGTGATCAGTGCTAAGGCCAAAGACCGCATCGAATCGCTTATCGCCACCGGTGAAGCCCAGGGCGCCAAACTGCTGCTGGACGGCCGTGGCTGCACCGTCGATGGGTTGCCGGAAGGCAACTGGGTAGGGCCAACCCTGTTCAGTGAAGTCACACCGGACATGGATATCTACAACGAAGAGATCTTTGGCCCGGTGCTGTCCTGCGTCAATGTTGACAGCCTTGGTGATGCCATCGAGCTGATCAACGCCAGCCCGTACGGCAACGGAACCTCCATCTTTACCAGTCATGGCGGCGCGGCGCGTCGGTTCCAGCACGAGATTGATGTGGGCCAGGTGGGTGTGAACATTCCCATTCCGGTGCCCCTGCCGTTCTTCTCGTTCACCGGCTGGAAGGGCTCGTTCTACGGTGATCAGCACGCTTACGGCAAACAGGCGGTGCGCTTCTACACGGAGACGAAAACGGTGACCTCTCGCTGGTTCTCCAGTGAGGCGACGTCATCCGAGGCCAACTTCTCCATCCAGCTTCGTTAATCTCGTTGTCGGTGAGGTTATTGGGCCGGTTCCCCCACCGGCCCCTTTTTCCGCTTCTTCAGTGGAAGCCCCGACCGTAACAACCAAGGAGCCCGACGATGGATTTTAATCTCACTGAAGACCAGCAGGCGTTTCGGGATGCTGCCCGAGCCTTCGCTGAAAAATCCATGGCGCCCCATGCCGCCCAGTGGGACGCCGAGCATATTTTTCCGGTCGATGTCATGAAAGAAGCCGGAGCCATGGGTTTTATGGGCATGTACACGCCCGAATCCCTGGGTGGTATGGGCTTGTCTCGCCTGGATACCTCGGTGATTGTGGAAGAGTTGGCGGCAGCGTGCCCGTCCACCGCCGCCTTCATCACCATCCACAACATGGCCACCTGGATGGTGGCAAGTTTCGCCTCTGATGATCTTCGCCAGGAAATTGTCCCCAGGCTGGCCAGTGGTGAATGGCTGGCTTCGTATTGCCTGACTGAACCCGGTGCCGGCTCCGACGCTGCCAGTCTCCGCACCCGCGCAGTTCGGGACGGTGAAAGCTATGTGATCAATGGCAGCAAAATGTTCATCTCCGGAGCTGGCGCAACCGATATTCTGGTTCTGATGGCGCGCACCGGAGACGCCGACAGCGGCTCGAAGGGCATCTCTACCTTCGTGATACCAGCGGATGCCGACGGTGTCTCCTACGGCAAGAATGAGGAAAAGATGGGGTGGCATAGCCAGCCCACGCGCCTGGTTACCCTGGAAGACGTTCGCGTGCCTGCCAGCAATCGGGTGGGTAATGAAGGCGATGGCTTTGCCATTGCGATGAAGGGCCTGGACGGCGGCCGCCTGAATATCGCCACCTGTTCCCTGGGCGGTGCCCAGGCTGCCTTGCTCCGGGCCCGGAATTATATGCACGAGCGCCAGCAGTTTGGTAAGCCGCTGGCGGCCTTCCAGGCGCTGCAGTTCAAGCTGGCGGACATGGTTACCAACCTGGTGGCTGCCCGGCAGATGGTGCGTTTGGGTGCGTTCAAACTCGACAGTGGCGACCCGGAGGCTACGCTGCATTGTGCCATGGCCAAACGATTCGCCACCGACGCCTGCTTTGAGGTGGCCAACGAAGCCCTGCAACTGCATGGCGGCTACGGTTACATCCGGGAATACCCGCTTGAGCGTTACCTTCGGGATTTGCGGGTACACCAGATTCTGGAAGGCACCAACGAAATCATGCGCCTGATCATTGCCCGCCGGCTGCTGGACGACGGCGTTGCCGAAGCGATCCAGTAACCGGCCACGGACTATAGAGGAATTTGTGATGAGTGAACTGATTCAACTGGAAAAACGCGGCCACATTGCGGTATTGACCATCGCCAATCCGCCGGCCAACACCTGGACGGCCGATTCCCTCGCCGCGCTGAAGGCGACCGTGGAAGAGCTCAACGCCGACCGGAACATCTTCGCGCTGGTGGTGACTGGCCAGGGGGAAAAGTTCTTCTCCGCCGGTGCTGACCTGAAAACCTTCGCCGACGGCGACCGGGCTCGCGCCAACGACATGGCGCAACGATTCGGTGAAGCGTTCGCAGCGCTGACGGCGTTCCGTGGCGTATCGATTGCCGCCGTAAACGGTTATGCCATGGGTGGTGGCCTGGAATGTGCCATGGCCTGTGATATCCGGATTGCGGAAGAGCATGCCCAGATGGCTCTGCCGGAGGCCAGCGTTGGCCTGCTGCCCTGTGCCGGCGGCACCCAGAACCTGCCCTGGCTGGTGGGTGAGGGTTGGGCCAAACGCATGATTCTGTGTGGTGAACGGGTAACCGCCGCCAAGGCCCTGGAAATCCGGTTGGTGGAAGAAGTGGTGCCCACCGGCAACGGCCTGGAAGCCGCCCTGAAACTGGCGGAAGGTGCCTGTAAGCAGAGCCCTTCGTCCATCGCCCGCTGCAAGCAGTTGGTGATGAGCGCCCGCGACGGTCGCAGCCACAGCGACGGCTGGCGCATGGAGCGTGAACTGTTCGTGGAGCTGTTCCATACCGAAGACCAGAAAGAAGGCGTGAATGCGTTTCTGGAGAAGCGCAAGCCCGACTGGAAAAACCGATAACCCGGATTCGCTATGAGTGATCAACCAATCGTATTTGAAGAATGGAAAACCGCTGATGGTGAGCTGATTGCCGTGGCACGGCTGAACACGCCGCGCAATCTCAACTCACTGTCGATGGATATGATCAGCCTGCTCAAGCCCCAGCTCAGCCGCTGGGCCGAGGATCCCAAGGTTCAGGCTGTCTGGCTGGAAGCCGAGGGTGACAAAGCCTTCTGCGCGGGCGGCGATATCGTCTCGCTGTACCGGGCCATGACCGAGCCGGGCAAGCTGGCGGAGGGCGAGCGCTTCTTTAACGAGGAATATGAGCTGGATTACCAGATCCACACCTACCCGAAGCCCATCGTTTGCTGGGGCAACGGCATCGTGATGGGTGGCGGTATTGGTCTGATGGTGGGTGCTTCTCACCGGGTGGTGACCGAGCACTCGAAGCTCGCCATGCCGGAAGTCAGCATCGGCCTGTACCCGGATATCGGTGCCGGCTGGTTCCTGAACCGCATGCCCATGCGCACGGGCCTGTTTCTGGGACTGACCGGTGCCCGCATGAACGGCGCCGATGCGCTGTTCGTGAACATGGCCGACCGGTTTATCTCCCATGGCCTGAAAGACCAGGTTGTGGATGCCCTGAAAGCGGCGGATTGGCAACGAACGGATGCGCAGGCGGTGGTGAGCGCAGTGCTGCGGCAGTTTGAACAGCAGAGCCGTGAAGCCTTACCCGCGTCTCCCGTACGTGAGCATTTTGAAGACATCCAGCAGGCCACCGATGCCGATTCTCTGGAGCAGGTGGTGGCGCAACTGAACGAGCTGGGGGCTCGGGAAGATTGGCTCGGCAAATCAGTGAAGGGGCTGAAGGCCGCGTCTCCGACCTCCCTGGCCCTGATGTGGCAGCACTACCACCGCAGCCGCCTGCACAGCCTGAAAGAGGTGCTCGACAACGAGTTGGTGATGTCCCACAACAGCCTGAAGAAAGGTGAATTTGCCGAGGGCATACGGGCATTGCTGATCGACAAGGATATGCAGCCCCGCTGGCGCTATGCCTCACTCAGTGAAGTGGACAGCGCCTGGGTTAACGGATTTTTCAGCCAGTAGTCTGCCTTTGTGCAGCGACGACCCGTACAACAACAAGGAGAAGCAACATGGCCAAGATTACCTTTATCGGCCTGGGCAACATGGGTGCGCCAATGGCGGCCAACCTGCTCAAGGCCGGCCACGACGTTACCGTGTTCGATTTGTCCAAGCCAGCAGTTGAGGCCCTGGTGGCCGAAGGTGCCCGCACGGCGGATTCCGGCAAAGCCGCCGCCGAGGGCGCAGAATGCGTGATCACCATGCTGCCGGCCGGCAAGCATGTGGAGGCGGTCTACCTGGGTGACGATGGCCTGCTGGCTGTATTGCCAGCCGACACGCTGGTGATCGATTCTTCCACGATTGCCCCGGAAACGGCCCGCAACGTCGCCGAACAGGCGGCTGAGCGAAAGCTTGCGTTTATCGATGCCCCGGTATCCGGAGGTGTGGGTGGTGCCAAAGCCGGCACGCTCACTTTCATCTGTGGCGGCGACGCGAGTACCTTCGAGAAAGCCAAGCCGATTCTGGAAGGCATGGGTAAGAATATCTTCCACGCCGGCCCCCATGGTGCCGGGCAGGTGGCCAAGATCTGCAACAACATGCTTTTGGCGATCCTGATGGCCGGCACCAGCGAAACCCTGGCCCTGGGTGCCAAAAATGGCCTGGACCCTGCCGTACTCTCGGAGATCATGAAACAAAGCTCTGGCGGTAACTGGGCACTGAATGTCTATAACCCCTGGCCGGGGGTGATGGAGGGTGTGCCAGCCTCCCGCGATTATCAGGGCGGTTTCCTGGTGAACCTGATGGCGAAGGATCTTGGCCTGGCGTTCGACAACGCGGTGGCCAACCAGGCGTCGATTCCGATGGGCTCCCTGGCCCGAAACCTGTTCCAGCTGCATGCCGGGCAGGGCAACGGAGAGCTGGATTTCTCCAGCATTCTGCGGCTGTACAAACCGGAGTAAGCAGGGGAGGGCGATGGCAGGTCGCCCTTTCTTTTTAGCCTAAAGTTTACCTTTACGTAAAGTGAAGGCTGTGCTAAACCTGACTAAATCTTGTGCAACCAACAACGACAACAAATGGAGTGTACGATGAGCCTACCGCACTACAACGAGGTATATGACAACTTTGATGCGGCCGCACTGGAAGCGGAAATCCTGGACGGGCGCCTGGACAGTGGCCTGAACGTCTGCCACGAAATCTGTGATAAATGGGCTTCCGACCCGCACAAGGTTGCGCTGTTTTACGAGAAAGTGGGTGGTGGTGATGGCGTGCTTACCTTTGCTGAACTGAAAGCAGCCTCTGCCCGCTTCGCTAACTATCTGAAATCCCTTGGTGTGGCCAAGGGGGATCGGGTGGCTGGTCTGCTGCCACGGGGCCCGGAATTGCTGATCGTGATTGCCGGCACCTTGCGCCTGGGTGCGGTTTACCAGCCGCTGTTTACCGCGTTTGGCTCCGGGGCCATTGAATACCGCCTGGAAAAAGCCGGCACCAAACTGGTGGTCACCGATCCGGACAACTATCCCAAGCTCAATGACGTCAACAACTGCCCGCCGGTGTTGTGCGTGAACGCCGCCGCCACGGGCGAGGACGTTGCAGACTTCCAGCAGGTGCTGGACCAACAGTCAGACCAGTGTGAGCCGGTGATGATCACCGGGAGCGATCCGTTCCTGCAGATGTTCACCTCCGGTACTGTCGGTAAAGCGAAAGGCGTGGCCGTGCCCGCCAAAGCCCTGTTGGCATTCTATGTGTACATGAAGTACGCCATTGAACTGCGCGACGACGATGTGTTCTGGAATGTGGCTGACCCCGGCTGGGCCTATGGTCTGTACTACGCCGTTACGGGCCCGCTGTTGATGGGCCACGCCACGCATTTCAACCCCAACCCGTTCACCCCCGAATCCACCTACGACATGATCCGCAAGTACAAGATCACCAACCTGGCGGCGGCGCCCACGGCGTATCGGCTGTTGAAGGCGAACGATCAGGTCTTGCCGGAAGCGGAGAACCTGGGGCTGCGGGTGTGCAGCAGTGCGGGTGAACCGCTGAACCCGGAAGTGGTCAACTGGATTGCCCGCCGGCACTTCTGCCCGGTCAAGGATCATTATGGCCAGACAGAAACCGGTATGACCTGCTGCAACTTCCATGGCCTGGAGCACACCATTCGCCAGGGCTCCATGGGGTACTCATCGCCCGGGCATCGCGTGGTGGCGTTGAACGAGAAAAACGAAGAGGTGGGGGCCGGCGAGATTGGCCAGCTGGCGGTGGATATCAAAGCCTCGCCACTGTTCCATTTCGATGGTTACACCTGGGGTGAGAAAGACCCGTTCGTGAACGGCTACTACCTGACCGGTGACATGGTGATCTGCCATGGCGATGGCGGCTATTCTTTCAGTGGCCGGGACGACGACATCATCACCACTGCAGGCTACCGCGTGGGGCCGGCCGATGTCGAAAGTACCTTGCTGGAACACGCCGCTGTTGCCGAATCTGGTGTCGTGGCCAAGCCCGATGAAAAGCGCGGCTCGATCATCAAAGCCTATGTTGTGATCAAAGCTGGCCAGGAGCCGGTGGACGACCAGGCGCTCAAGGAGGAGTTGCAGGAACTGGTTCGCCGTCGCCTGTCCACCCATGCCTATCCGCGCGAGATCGAATTCGTGGATGAACTGCCGAAAACGCCCAGTGGCAAGATCCAGCGCTTCGTGCTGCGCAACCGGGCCCAGGACGAGGTGCCGGCATGAAAGTGACCTTCGAGGAGCTGAAAGACTTCCTCGAGGTTCAGTTCCCCCAGGGGGCCGCATACGGCTCCCTGGAGGCACTGGGTGACGGCTGGGCGGAAATGACCCTGGCCGTGGAGGATGATCACCTGCGCCCGGGCGGGACCGTATCCGGGCCTGCGATGATGGCGCTGGCGGATGTCACCATGTATGCAGCCTTGCTCAGCCGGATTGGCCTGGTGCCGTTGGCGGTGACGACGAACCTGAACATCAACTTCCTTCGCAAGCCGGTGGCACATGCGCCGATACGGGCACGGGCGACCCTGTTGAAGGTGGGGCGCACCATGGGCGTGGGCGAGGTTTTCGTCTATTCCGATGGCATGGAAGACCCGGTGGCACACTCCACCATGACCTATTCCATACCGCCCGAGAAATATCAAAATTAGTTCTTGACGTTTACGTGCACGTAAATCTAATCTGTGTGCTAGTTGCGAAATACAACAATAACAAAAGGTGAAGTGGCTCATGAGTGAACAGTACGTTCTCGAGACCCGTAACCTGGTCAAGGAATTCAAGGGGTTTGTCGCCGTTAACGACGTCAACCTCCAGATCCGTCAGGGGGATATCCACGCCCTGATCGGCCCCAACGGTGCCGGCAAGACCACCGTATTCAACCTGTTGACCAAGTTCCTGATTCCCACCCGCGGGCAGATTCTGTACCGCGGCGAAGACATCACTCCCCTGAAATCCGCCGCCATTGCCCGTAAAGGCATTGTTCGCTCCTTCCAGATCTCTGCCGTGTTTCCCCACATGACCGCGCTGGAAAACATTCGCGTGGCCCTGCAAACCGCAGAGGGCTCCTCCTACAGCTTCTGGAAATCCGGCAACTCCCTGCACAAGCTCAACGAGCGCTGCATGGAGCTGTTGGAGTCCGTCGGCCTGGCCGAGTTCGCCAATACCACCACGGTAGAGCTGGCGTATGGCCGCAAACGGGCGCTGGAGCTGGCCACCACCCTGGCCATGGAACCCCAGCTGTTGCTACTGGATGAACCCACCCAGGGCATGGGCTCGGAAGACGTTGACCGCGTAGTGGAACTGGTGCGCAAGGCCGCCCAGGGCCGCACGGTACTGATGGTGGAGCACAACCTGAGCGTGGTCAGCAAGCTGTGCGACCGCATCACCGTGCTCGCCCAGGGTGCAGTATTGACTGAAGGCGATTACCAGACGGTCTCCGCCGACCCGCGTGTGCGCGAGGTGTATATGGGCAGTGATGGCAGCGGCGAGCGGGGGTCACAGGCCACCACCAGCGAAAACGTGGAGGCGGCCCAATGAGCAAGAATCCGGACCGCGAATACGAGCAGCTGCGCATTTCCGGCCTGCACGCATTCTATGGCGAATCCCACATTCTGCACGGCATCGACATGGTGGTTCAGCGGGGCGAGCTGGTCACACTGCTCGGCCGAAATGGCGCCGGGCGCAGCACCACGCTGAAAGCCATCATGAACATGGTGGGCCGGCGCACCGGCTCCATCATGATCAACGGCGAAGAAACCATGCAGTGCGCGCCACACCACATTGCCAGGTTGGGTGTCGGGTATTGCCCCGAGCATCGGGGCATTTTTTCCTCCCTCAGCGTGCAGGAAAACCTCACCCTGCCGCCGGTGGTGCGCAGCGGTGGCATGAGCCTGGAAGAAATCTACACCATGTTCCCCAACCTCTATGAACGCCGCTTCAGCCAGGGCACCAAGCTCTCTGGTGGCGAACAACAGATGCTGGCCATGGCCCGCATTCTGCGCACCGGCGCCAACATGCTGTTGCTGGATGAAATCACCGAAGGCCTGGCCCCGGTGATCGTGGAGAAACTGGGGGAAGTCCTGATAGCTCTGAAGAACAAGGGCCTGACCATTGTTCTGGTGGAGCAGAATTTCCACTTTGCCGCGCCGTTGGCCGACCGACATTACGTGGTGGAACACGGCCAGATTGTGGAAGAAATCAGCGCCAACGAACTGAGTGCCAAACAGTCGGTGCTGGATGGCTATTTGGGGGTCTGACCCCGGATAGAACGAGAGTAATAAAAGCAACAACAACCCGAACCAACGCAAGACAGTAGCGGAGAAACAACAATGACAATGATGAAAAAGCTTCTGACCTCAGCCGTTGCATCAGCTCTGATGGCCAGTGGTGCCCAGGCGGCGATCTCGGATAACACCGTGAAAATTGGCTACCTGGCCGATATGTCCGGTACCTATCGGGACCTGGCCGGCCCCAATGGCCTGACCGCCCTGGAAATGGCGATCAAGGATTTTGGCGGCACCGTCAATGGTGCCAAGATTGAAGTGGTAAGTGCTGACGACCGCAACAGCCCGGATACCTCCTCCAGCACCGTTCGCCGCTGGGTGGAAAACGACAAGGTGGATCTGGTGGCCGGTATGGTGGCTTCCTCGGTGTCCATCGCCGTGAGCAAGATCCTGGAAGAGAACGACCGGCTGGGCATCATTTCCGGTTCGGCGGCTTCCAGCATCACTAACGAACACTGCACACCCAACCACATTCACTATGTGTACGACACCTATCCGCTGGCTAATGGTACAGCCAGTGCAGTGGTGAAGGAAGGCGGCAAGACCTGGTATCTGCTGACCGCCGACTACGCCTTCGGCCACGCCCTGGAAGCCGATGTTACCCGCGTGGTTGAGGCCAACGGCGGCGAGATTGTGGGCAGCGTGCGCCATCCGTTCCCGACCCAGGATTTCTCTTCGTTCATCCTCCAGGCCCAGGCCTCGGGAGCGGATGTGGTCGGCCTGGCGAATGCCGGTGCGGACACCACCAACGCCATCACCACCGCCAGTGAGTTCGGGGTAACCCAGGCGGGCCAGACACTGGCGGCGTTGCTGTTGTTCCTTACCGACGTCCATGCCCTCGGTGCGGAAACCGCGCAAGGCATCCAGCTGACGACCGGCTGGTACTGGGACATGAACGACGAAACCCGCGAGTGGTCTGATCGCTTCATGAAAGAAACCGGCGTACGCCCGACCATGGTTCATGCCGGCATTTACTCCAGCACCATGCAATACCTGAATGCGGTGGCCGCCACCGGCTCGGATGATGCCCAGACAGTGCGCAAACAGATGATGGATACACCCATCAACGACATGTTTGCCAAGAACGGCAAAATCCGGGTAGACGGCCGTATGGTGCATGACATGTACCTGGCGGAAGTGAAAACCCCGGCTGAGTCCAAGAATGAATGGGATCTGTACAAGATCCTGCGGACGATTCCGGCGGATGAAGCCTACCGCCCGCTCTCTGAGAGCAAGTGCAAGCTGGTGAACTAAGCAACGGGGAATTACCCGGTGCCCGGTCTCCAAGCGCGACCGGCGCCGGGTACCCGCCCGGACGAACACCCCAACAAAAACAACGTCTGCGCTGCTTGTGGAGTTAGCAACATGACCATGATTTTCGGCGTCCCCCTTGCTGTGCTGTCTGGCCAGCTGCTGATCGGGATTATCAACGGCGCCTTCTACGCCCTGTTAAGCCTTGGCCTCGCGGTTATCTTCGGTCTGCTGAAGATCATCAACTTCGCCCATGGCGCCATGTACATGCTCGGTGCCCTGGTCACCGTGGTTCTGTTTGACCTGCTGGGCGTCAATTACTGGGTCGCGCTCTTCGTCGCTCCCGTACTGGTTGGCGCTTTCGGTATGCTCATCGAATACTTCCTGCTCCGGCGCATTGCCGGCCAGGATCATATCTACAGCCTGCTCCTCACCTTCGGGGTGGCCCTGATCATCCAGGGCGTGCTCACCAATATCTACGGCGTGTCCGGGCTACGCTATTCCATGCCGGATATGTTCAAAGGCGGTATCAACCTCGGCTTCATGTTCCTGCCGTACTACCGGGCCTGGGTGATCGTGGTGGCTCTGCTGGTGTGTTTTGGCACCTGGTTCATCATCGAGAAAACCAAACTGGGCTCCTACCTCCGGGCAGGCACAGAAGACTCACAGCTCATGCAGGGCTTCGGCATTAACGTACCCTTGCTGGTGAGCCTGACCTACGGATTCGGCGTCATGCTGGCGGCTTTCGCCGGTGTGCTGGCGGCACCCATTTATTCGGTAACTCCGGTGATGGGGTCCAACATTCTCATCGTGGTCTTTGCGGTGGTGGTGATCGGGGGCATGGGCTCCATTGGCGGGGCCATAATCACGGGCATCCTGATGGGCGTGATCGAAGGCCTCACCAAAACGTTTTACCCGCCAGCGTCCTCGGCCGTTATCTTCCTGGTGATGGTCCTGGTGCTGATGATTCGACCCACCGGCCTGTTCGGTAAGGAGGCATAATCATGAACCAGCCTGTTAATCCTGCCGATATCCACAAGGCCATTGTCGAGCAGCAAAAGATCCAGGACCGCAAGAAACTGATGGTGAACGGCGTGCTGCTGCTGTTGCTGCTGGCCGCGCCCTTCGTGATGTACCCGGTCTTCCTGATGAAGATCTTGTGTTTTGCCTTGTTTGCGGTGGCCTTTAACCTGCTGTTCGGGTTTACCGGCCTGCTGTCCTTCGGCCATGCCGCTTTCCTGGCCACCGGAGGTTACACCACGGGCTACCTGCTCAGTAACTTCTCCGGCCTGACCACCGAGATGGGCATCATTGCCGGTACCGCCATGGCCACCTTGTTAGGACTGGCCTTTGCGTTATTGTCGATCCGCCGGCAAGGCATCTACTTTGCCATGGTGACCCTGGCGCTGGCACAGCTGGTGTTCTTCTTCTTTGTGCAGTCGGAATTCACCGGCGGCGAAGACGGCATGCACGGTATCCCCCGGGGCGAGCTGTTTGGTCTGATTAACCTCGAAGACAACCTCAACATGTACTACTTCGTGCTGGTGGTGTTTATCGCCTGTTACCTGCTGGTGCAGCGCATTGTCAGCAGCCCGTACGGGCAGATCCTGAAAGCCATCAAGCAGAACGAACCGCGGGCGGTCTCGCTGGGTTACAACGTGGATCGCTACAAGATCCTGGCCTTTGTGATCTCCGCCGCGCTGGCGGGCCTGGCCGGCTCCATGAAATCCGTGGTGTTCCAGCTGGCGTCTCTCAATGATGCCCACTGGCATATGTCGGGCGAGGTCATCCTGATGACCCTGGTGGGCGGCATGGGTACGCTGCTTGGGCCGGTGGTGGGCGCCACCTTTGTGGTGAACATTGAATACCAGCTGTCCCAGGGGCCGCTGCGCGACTGGGTAGACCCGATCCTCGGCGGCATCTTTGTGCTGACGGTACTGGCCTTCCGCAGCGGGATTGTGGGCGAGCTGCAGAAATTTATGCGCAAGAACCTGGGATGAGTTACGGGGGCGGCAGCCCCCAGTCCTGTTCGGCCAACGCCTGCGCGATAGCGCGGTAGCCCTTGTCGCTCGGGTGGTAGCCGTCCCGGGCGAGCAGGGCAGGGTCTGACACCGTGGGGTAACCCAGATACCGGAAATCGTCCGGGTTCCTTGCCGCAAGCACCTGATACACCCTGTCCAACTGCCGCGCCCGCCATCCCATAACCTGGCGCAGGGGTGCCGGCAAGGCCGAGAATTTGTCCATGGGCGGCACGCTGAGCAACGTAATGGGCGCCTGATACCGGGTTGCCAGGGTTTCGCGGAGCTGAATCAGTTGCCGGCGAAACCGGAACCGTGGGGTGAAACCGGTAGTGTCGTTTACCCCCATGCTCAGTAATACCGCATCTGCCGGTGGCAAGTCGGCAGTGCCCAGCGCATCAAGCAGGGCACCCAGCCGAATACCATTCACCCCAAAGGTAGACCAGCCAATACAGAGCCCGGTGCGTTGATGTAACTGCAACGCCAACTGGCTTGCCAGACCCTGGGCGTGGTTTTCAACCCCCACGCCCGCCGCAGTGGACTCGCCCAGTACCAGTAACCGGAAAACGGGCTCTCCCTCGCCGTACTGGCCTGCGCAATCCCCAGTGGCCTCTGGCAGCCGTGGCGTCACCCGCCGGGTGCGCTTGCCCTGATAGAGCAACACCGGAAACAGCAAAGCCGTAGTCAGCCAGAAAGGCGCGTGCATAAAGGAGTCTCTTTCAGCGAGGGTAAAGCCCAAGTATTGCAGGATTCCCCCATGCCAAACCAGCCAGAAACAACATAAAGCCCGGAATTATACGAACGCGTTCGCAAAACTCCGGGCAGGTACCGGGAAATGTTGCTAACCTTCTGATAAGTTTGAAAAGGAATATCGGGGCGTGCGGAGTTATACGCCCCCAATCTGGAGCAGGGGTGGCTCAAACACGAGCGTATAACTCCGGCGGTAGCCGTGGTGGATTCAGGTAATCTGCTGATTTTATTGGCGAAGCTGGGGCTTTTGAGAGCCGCGTTTTTTGGAGTTATACGAATGCGTGTTATACGAACGCGTTCGTATAATTAGCTGTTATATGCTAATCCAAGGGTCGTATAAATGGGTAAAATATTAAAATCTTCTGCTCTAATCTTTTTGTTCACCTCAACTGTTGGGTGTGCATTAAGCAGCGACATTCACAAAAAGACTTGTACCAGTGATTGGTATTCGCAAGTGGAAAAGCAAGTGACAACTGGAGACGGCAGAGGGCATGGGCCGGATTTGGGCTCTGGCGAATGGCGATCAGTAGTAGAGTTTAAGCTCGGAATTCGCGGCAATCCGGACGTACCGCCAAAGAATACGGATCAATGGTGTGATTATATTAATAGGAACTATATCAAATAGCGCACATAACAATGCGCTCAAATACGCTCCGCACCTGCGGGGCTGCGCCGGACACAAAAAACCGTGGTTCGTTTCACTCTACCACAGCCTTTTGTGCCGTTTAGCTTAGCGTTAATTGGTAAAGCTATGGAACCTGTCATTCAGGAAGAACCAACCGGTTGCGGTATTGCTGCAAGTGCCGCTCTCGCCGGTGTCAGTTACGCGGAGGCCAAACAAAAGGCAAACGCGCTGGGCATTTATGCGGCAGACACAACGCTTTGGTCAGAAACAGAACATGTTCGGACACTACTTCGTGAATTTGGCATCACCGTTTCGCCCAAAGAAACACCATTCAAAGCATGGGAAAGTCTACCGGATAAAGCGTTGTTGGCTATCAAATGGCACACCGAGCAAGGTAACCCATTCTGGCATTGGGTTGTTTTTATCAGGGAGCATGGCGAAGCAAAGGTGTTGGATTCCAAGAAAGCACTGAAATCCAACACTCGTACAGATTTCGGGCGTATCAAACCGAAGTGGTACATTGAAGTATCCAATTAACAAGTCGCAGCAGTACGCGGCCGATGGCCGCCGGACGCCCTTTACGTGGCTCCTTCGTCGCCACTCCAAGGTCGCCGCTGTGCTTCGGCGTTAGCTTTAAAGGGAAAATTTATAATAAGGCGATAAGTCGATGATGAAAAAAGCATGGATCATGATTCCCTTTTTTATAATTTCGTTTGGCTCCTCACATGGATACTCGTATGAGCTTGATAGTTATCTGCGAGACCTAATGAATAGGGATTACACAGGTTGGTTCTCTCCGAAACCGTTTAGAAGCACTTATGATATTAAGAAGGACCTTGGATCAATCATGAAAGCTGCAGCGGGATGCGGCCACGCCAGGAAACGATATTTTGAGAGAGGTGCCGAAAGCTCTAAAGGTGAGAGCTATTGCGAGGACGTCGAAGATTTCAAAGGGAAATTTTTCCCACGATTAAAGATGACCGATAAATCCTTCGTGACCAAAGAAGTGGAGTCAATGCTCTACCGCTTTTACCATTACGACATGATGGACTAAACAGCTAACCAGAGCAGGCACAGCGACGCCCACTACATTTCGCCTTTGGCTTCATTTCGTGGGCGCGCATGCTGCAAGCGTTCATCCGACCCTCGCTTCGCTCGGGCAGATGAACATACATCGTTATTGGCCTGGGCCGTCCTCTTTTTTTGCGGGCTCAGTGCAAGGGCCTTGGCATCGGGCTTGGCTGCAAAGCCGCCTGTGTTGGTGATGGCCAAGGCCGGAAAAGTGGCTGTCCGGGTTGGTTGCCAACATCACACGCAGCATAGTTATTCATGGCGTGCCCCAGTCGCGGGGCCGTCCAGTTCAAATGGTAATCGGGTTGGTGCGGTTTGCGTTCTGGTTCCTTTCGCCATCCGCCTGGCTGGTGCAAGGTGTTCGGGAGAGGGCATGCAGCGTTGAGTGCCAAGGCAGACCTTGGTGGTGACCGGCCACTAACCAGGCGGTCAACCGGACGCCAAAAGCTTACAGCTTTTGGTTCCCTCCGCTGGCGCTCCGGCGCCGGTTACCTTCGCGTTAAATTTAAGGAAGCCTATGCAAGACACTGGATCTGGATTCGTCAGCACTCTGGAGTCGCTTGCCCAATCTTTCCTAGTTGCTTCGGTGCTTTGGATGATGTTTCTGGTTGTGGCCTGGCCCTTTGTTACAGTGTCCAGACTGGTTTTTTACATCGGTTCCTTCGGATCTGTTAAGCCAACTTATCGACAGGCCTTAGAGCATCAGGGAATCGTTGGTTTGGCTTTTCTCATTTTTGTGCCCCTTCTTTTCTATGTGCACATCGTTCATGGGGCCCGGCTCTATGGCAATCAGTCAGACTGAATTTAACAAAGCCAGGCACGGCGACGCCTACTACATTGCGGCTTCGCCTCCATTTCGCAGCCGCGCATGCTGGCGGCGTTAACCACACTGGCAATCTGGAGAGCCGTGCATTGTGGAAGTTTGATCCAGTCATCAGGGATGCTAGCTATTATCGTCGGCGCTGGTCGTTCATTAATAGTTTGTTCAGTTTTGTGTTCCTGGTTGCCGGTACGGTGGCATTCTATTTCGACAATGTGACGCTACCAGGGCGCACAGGACTCGCTGAGTTCTCGGGTAAGTGGGCCCACGGGGTAGGGGTGGCTTCCTTTTTTGTTGCTGCCTATTGGACTTATCAGTCGCTAAAGGAGTATCGAGTCTCTTTGCTCATACTCATGGCCCCGTTTTTAGCTGCGGCGACGGTGTCTGAGGTGGACCCAATCAGTTGGACAACCTGATGGTGTCCCTAAGCTATGATCCGGTTGTTTCCCTGGCTCAGGCTGCCAGAGATATGGGTTGCCCGTAGTACACCTCATCGGGCGTTTGGTAATCAAGGGTTTGGTGAT
>NZ_JACDWW010000020.1:0-39205 GCF_016464145.1 Marinobacter sp. bablab_jr008 | reverse complement strand
GTAAAAACCCTTCCCAGCCCCAGGCAGGAAACGTAGCATCTGGCATGACGGCGGTGTCTCGGACGGTGATTTGCTCGCACAAACAACCTAACCCGTTTCACCGTCCGTCCCTACCTCTTTCCCGCTAATCCGCGATGAACCAAAAAAAAGCGCCGAGCTTTCGCAAGGCGCTTTTTTTATGGCAGTGGGAAAGCGGCTTTAGCCGGCTTTCGGGCCCGCCTCAACAATGGCGTCGGCCACGTCGAATTTCTTGAAGTTTTCCACGAACTGGGCAATCAGCTCCTGAGCCTTGCCGTCGTAGTAGTCCGGGCTGACCCAGGTGGTGCGCGGGTTCAGCAGCTCGGTGTCTACGCCAGGAACATGCTTGGGCACGTCCAGGTTCAGGGCATCCAGGTGCTCAGTTTCCACGTCGTCCAGATCACCGTTCTGGATGGCGGCAATGATGGCGCGGGTGGTCGGAATGCTGAAACGCTTGCCTTCACCGTAGGGGCCACCGGTCCAGCCGGTGTTGACCAGAAATACCTTGCTGCCGAATTCGTCGATACGCTTCATCAGCAGCTCGGCATAGACGCCGGCCGGGCGCGGGAAGAACGGCGCACCAAAGCAGGTCGAGAAGGTGGACTTCAGCTTGGAGGATGAGCCCATTTCGGTGGAGCCCACCAGCGCGGTGTAGCCACTCAGGAAATGGTACGCAGCCGCTTCACGACTCAGGATGGATACCGGAGGCAGAACGCCGGTCATGTCGCAGGTCAGGAAGATGATGTGCGAGGGCTCACCGGCACGGTTCTCGATCACGCGCTTTTCGACGTGCTCGAGCGGATAGGCGCAGCGGGAGTTTTCGGTCAGTGAAACGTCGTTGTAATCCGGCTCGCGGGTCTCCGGATCAATCATCACGTTCTCAACGATGGCGCCGAAACGGATGGCGTCCCAGATGATCGGTTCGTTCTTCTGGCTCAGGTCGATGCACTTGGCGTAGCAACCGCCTTCAATATTGAATACGGTGCCCGGGCCCCAGCCGTGCTCATCGTCACCGATCAGGAACCGGTGCGGGTCTGCAGACAGGGTGGTTTTGCCGGTGCCGGACAGGCCGAAGAACAGGCAGGTCTCGCCGGTTTCACTGACGTTGGCTGAGCAGTGCATGGGCAGAACGTCTTTCTCGGGCAGAAGGAAGTTCTGAACCGAGAACATGGCTTTTTTCATTTCGCCTGCGTAGTGCATGCCGGCCAGCAACACCTTGCGCTTGGCGAAGTTGATGATGACGCAGCCGTCGGAGTTGGTGCCATCACGCTCCGGTACACACTCGAAATTAGCGGCGTTGAGAATCTGCCATTCCTGCTTGTCGGCCGGGTTGAAGCTATCCGGGCGAATGAACAGGTTGCGGCCGAACAGGTTCTGCCACGCGGTTTCCGTGGTCATTTTTACCGGCAGGTAGTGTTCCGGGTCGGAACCAACGTGAACGTGAGAGACGAAGCGGTCTTTTTCGGCGATGTAGGCTTCAACGCGATCCCACAGGGCATCGAACTTTTCAGCATCGAGCGGGCGGTTGATCGGACCCCAGTGAATGTCGTCGGCGGTGCTGGGCTCCTCGACGATAAAGCGGTCCATAGGAGACCGGCCGGTACGCTCACCGGTGGTGACCACCAGAGAACCGTTGGATGCCAGCTGGCCTTCGTTCCTTGCTAATGCCAGCTCGACCAGTCGTGCTGTACTCAGATCATTATAAGTGTTGCTCACTTCGACCTCGCCCTCGGGATGTCTTCGTGATTGCCCAGGCCGTCCCCCCGAAAATTGACGGAAAACTGAACAATCGGGTCAATTCAGGCGCGCTATTATGCCAGAGACGCCCACAAAAAACGACTGCCCTGAAAGCCGCGCCAGAGGCGGCTTCCGGGCAAGTTCAGTGACTGCTTAGTGTAACGTATGGCCGGTGAAAAGGTGATCAATATCATTTCTATTGAAGCGATAGTTTGCGTGACAGAACTGGCAGTCCATGTTGATGCTGCCCTGTTCGTCGAGGATGCTGTAGCACTCGTCCTTGCCGATGGCTTCCAGCGCGGCCAGGGTGCGTTCGTGGGAACAGCTGCAGCGGAAGGCAACCGGATCCGGCTCGAACAGGCGCACCGTTTCCTCGTGGAACAGCCGGTGCAGCAGGGTTTCACTGTCCAGGCTCAGCAGTTCCTCCGCTTCCACTGTGCGGGCCAGGTGGTTCACCCGGTTCCACAGGTCATCGTCGTCATCGGTATGGCCGGGAAGGCGCTGGAGTAACAGGCCGGCAGCGGTATCCTCGTTGGCAAACAGGAACAGGCTGGTGGCGATCTGCTCGGAGCGCTCGAAGTACTCTTCCAGGCAGCCGGCCAGGGTTTCTGATTCCCTTGGTACCACGCCCTGATAGCGCTGGCCCTGTTCCGGGGTAATGGTGATGGCCATACGGCTTTTTCCGAGCAGCTCGTGCAGGGTTTCGCCGCTGACCGCATCGGCATCAAAGCGGGCCAGGCCACGGATATGGCGGTCATGGCTGCATTCGGCCATGAGTGTGCTGAGGGCACCTTCACCCGCTGCCTGCAGCGAGAGAGTGCCTTTGAATTTCAGGGTGCTGCTCATCAGTACGCTGGCTACCAGGGATTCTCCCAGCAGCTCGCGGACTGAATCCGGGTAGGGGGCCTGGCCGGTGATTTCCTTGAAACTCTCGCCCAGCTGTACCCAGGCACCCCGCACCTGGCTGTGTTCAAAGAGAAAACGTTGGAACTGGTCGCGGGATGCCATGGTGTCTCCTGGAGCTGATGTATCGATTTACTGGGAGTTACTGAAACGGGGTTGTATACGGGTTGTCAGATATGTGGGATTCAATGGTTACAGACCATTCTGTTCCCGGAAGCGCTGGATATCCCGGCGATCTTTCTTGCTCGGCCTTCGAGCCGGGGGCAGCTGTGCAGCCTGCATGGTCTTGCGTTGCCAGGCCAGATCTTCCCGCCGTTTCACGCTGTCGTCGGTTTCGTGATAGAGCTTCTGGGCTTCCGGGGCGCCCCGGCGTCGGTCGCTGATGTCGTCGACGATCACGATCTTTTCCTGCCAGCCCAGGCGCAGGGTCACTTTGGCGCCGGTCTCAACGATCTTGCCGGGCTTGGTGCGCTGGCTGTTGTAGTGCACCTTGCCGCCTTCAATCGCCTCTTTGGCGAGCGAGCGGGTTTTATAGAATCGCGCTGCCCACAGCCATTTATCGAGCCGGACTTTCTGATCGTCTGCGTTCGCCGCCGTCATATCTCCTCACCTGTCGGGCAAATGCCGCAATAATCCATTATAACCCCCTCATGGGGTGGATGGCACTGCTGTATGTGAGCGCAAGGCAGGCAGTACTTCATCGAAGTGATGAATGCCGGGAATGTCCGGGTGGTGGTCTTTGGATGGCTGCTGGCTGTCGGGGGCCAGAATCGCCAGGCACTGGCCAATACCGGCGGCACGGGCACTCTCAAGCACCGGGAAACTGTCGTCGACCATCAGGGTAGATTGGTGACGATAGGGGGAGCGGCCGGCAAGGTCCTGCCAGAACGCCGGGTCCTCTTTGGGCTTGCCCAGTTCGTGGCTGGAGACGATGCCGTCAACATGCTGATCCAGCCCGGTCCGTTGAAGTTTCAGGGCCAGAGGATCTGGATGGCAGTTGGTGACGATGACCGAGCGCAGTCCGGCCTGGCGCAGTGCGGCCAGGAAGTCGGTTACATGGGGGCGGTAGCCAATGCGGTCGCCAACTTCCGCCTTAAGGCCGGTTATGTCCAGGGCAAGGCGTTCGCTCCAGTAATCGGTGCAGTACCAGTTCAGTGAGCCCCGCTCGGCCATAATCATCGGAATCAGGTAGTCCCGGGCCTCGGTTGGGTGCAGGTCAAAGTGTTCGGCATAGCGCCTTGGCAGGTGCTCCAGCCAGAAGTGGTTGTCGAAATGCAGATCCAGCAGTGTCCCGTCCATATCGAGGAACACCGTATCGAGGGTTGACCAGTCCACCATAAACAAAACAGCCTGAAGAATTTTCTTCAGGCTGCCTCAGATCCCGACCAGTGGCAAGCCGGGATTTTACGGATCGGTGCGCCAAATCAGTTGTCGGACTGCTCCACAGTTTCTGACTTGCGACCGGTGCGGGTGCAGCCCAGGCAGCGCACGAAGGTGGCCTTGGCCGGGCCAACCACCAGCACTTCACCGGCTTCACCGGCATTGCCGCCAAGCGCCGAGAATGGCAGGGATACCAGATACACAGCACTACCAATAATGGTTGTGGCCAGCAGCGCCGGGCGCAGCAACACCGCATCGGCGGTCATGGCCAGCGCAGACGGGCTTTCGTCCACGGCACGGGCATGGCCGAGCGATGAGAATGCCAGCAGGCAGGCTGCGACGGTGGCTACCAGGGTGCGGGAAATCTTGCGGGTCATGTCATTCTCTCCTGAACGTATCAGCCCGGTTGGTCAGGGCTCGCCTGTCTCTGTATTGCGAGCCAGCATGTTCGCGCTGCGTGCGGCGACCGGGTACTAGCACTCCATTAACTATGAATCATATTGCCTCAATTTCAAACGGTTTTTCGTTGAAAAGTGTGAGCCGTTGCGGAATCTCAGCGCTGGCATCGGGGGCAGTAAACCGTCGATCGGTTGTTCATGCGGATCTCTTTCAGCGGGGTGTTGCATTCGGTGCAGGGCGCTCCCGCCTTGCCATAAACCAGTAGCGACTGGGCGAAATACCCCGGTTTGCCGTCGCTGTTGACGAAGTCCCGCAGAGTGGTGCCGCCCATCAGTATGGCGGCGCTGAGGGTTTCCCGGATGGCCTCGGCCAGCTTGTGGTAGCGGTCCAGGCTGATGCGGCCGGCTTTGCGTTTCGGGTGGATGCCGGCCTTGAACAGCGCTTCGTTTGCGTAGATGTTGCCCACGCCCACCACCACATGATTGTCCATGATGAAGGATTTGACCGGCGTCTGTTTATGCCGGGACAGGCGAAAAAGCCAGGCGCCGTTGAAACCTTCGGATAGGGGTTCCGGACCGAGCGCGCTGATCAGTGGATGCCGGTTCCAGTCGGTAGTCCACAGCCAACAGCCGAAGCGTCGCGGGTCATTGAAGCGCAGGCGGCGATGATTGCCGAGGACAAGCTCGACGTGATCGTGAGTCATGGCGGGGCTGTCGTCGGTGATCACTCTGAGACTGCCCGACATGCCCAGATGGACAATCACGGAACCAGTCTCCAGGTGCAGGAACAGGTATTTCGCCCTGCGCTCCACGGCCCGGATGGTCTTGCCTTCCAGGTGCTCGGCCAGATCCGCCGGCACCGGCCAGCGCAGGCTGGGGTTGCGGACAATTACCCGCTGGATGGTCTGGCCCTCGCAGTGAGGCGCAATGCCCTGACGGGTGGTTTCAACTTCAGGTAATTCCGGCACAGAGCCTCCACCAACAGACAGATTTTGAGACGAAACAGTGTAATCGGTAACAAAAAAGCCGCCAAACCTGGTTGTCCAGGCTTACACCTGTACGCTAGAGTGGGCCTAACGATCACCCCCTTCGAGTGCCAGCGACATCCCTCAGCAGTATCGCCTTTCGAAGTTAATCGAGTTTCGAGGATTATCTATGTGGTTTAACGGTCTTCTGGACCTTTCTGTGTGGCAGCTGATCGCGGTCACTCTGGTGATGACACACATCACCATCGTTAGCGTTACCCTTTATCTGCATCGTCATTCGGCCCATAACGCGCTGGATCTGCATCCCGTCCTCAAGCACTTTTTCCGCTTCTGGCTCTGGCTGACCACGGCCCAGAACACCAAAGAGTGGACGGCCATCCACCGTAAACACCATGCCAAGTGCGAAACCGAGGAAGATCCTCACAGCCCGGTGGTGCTGGGTATTCGCAAGGTGCTGTTTGAGGGCGCCGAGTTGTACGCTGCTTCTGCCACCCCTGAAACCCTTGAACGCTATGGTCAGCGCACGCCGGAAGACTGGATTGAGCGCAACCTCTACAGCCGGTACAAGACCCTGGGTATTGCCCTGATGGCGGTAATCAACCTGGCACTGTTCGGGGTGCACGGTATCTGGATCTGGGCGGTACAGATGATGTGGATTCCGGTATGGGCTGCCGGCGTGGTCAATGGTATCGGTCATTATCTGGGCTATCGGAATTTCGAATGCGCCGATAACGCCCGCAACATCTCGCCGCTGGGTATCCTGATTGGTGGTGAAGAGCTGCACAACAATCACCACACCTATCCGAATTCGGCCAAGCTGTCTCGTCGCTGGTACGAAGTGGACATCGGTTGGGGTTACATTCGTCTGTTCCAGCTGTTTGGTCTGGCGACGCCGAAAGGCTACCGGCCTATTGCTCATTATGTTCCGGGCAAGCAGGCGGTGGACGTGGAAACCGTTCAGGCTATCGCCAATAACCGCTTTGTGATCATGCGCCAGTATCGCAAGCGAGTAATGGAGCCGGTGCTGCGACAGCAGAAAGCGTTGATGGACGACGAAATTCGTCCCCGTTATCGCAAGCTCAAGCAATTGCTGTCTCGCGAAATCAGCCTGATCAAGCCTCGGGAAAAAGAACATCTCGACACGGTGCTGGAGCGCAACGAAGTGCTCAGGCTGATCTACGAGAAGAGTCATGAACTCCAGGCACTCTGGCGCCAGCGCGGGCTCAAGCCCCAGGACAAGCTGCAGGCGTTGATGGAGTGGTGTCGTGACGCCGAAGCCAGTGGTGTTCGTTACCTGGAAGAGTTTGCCGCGCACCTGCGAGCGTATTCCTTGCGCCCCGCTTCCTGAGACAGGCCTGCCTGTAGGATACGCCGGAAGCCCCCGTTACTGGGCTTCCGGTTCCTCACCCCGTTCAACCCGGAAAAGACAGTAGCTGACCTGGCCTGCTGATTTCTGTCGGTGCAGGTGCCAGCTGGCCGGAACCGCCGGCAAGGCTCTTTCACTCTCGTGTTCGACATAGATCCAGCCACCCGGCTTTACCCATTGCTGGGTGTCCAGCAGCGGTATCAACCGTTCAAGCCAGCCTTGCCGGAATGGCGGGTCCATAAACACGATGTCGTAGCCCCGGCCGTCACCCTTTGCCAGAAACTGTTCCACATCCTGGCAGGCGACATCCCCTTTGTTGGTTCCCAGCAGCCGGAGGTTGTCCCGGAGCGCTTTGGCCAGGGCGGGGGTGTGGTCCACCAGCGTTGCCTGCGCTGCTCCACGGGACAGTGCTTCCAGTCCCAGAGCCCCGGAACCGGCGAACAGATCCAGGCACCGGCTGCCTGCCAGGTGGAAGTTCAGCCAGTTGAACAGGGTTTCCCGGGTGCGGGCCGGGCTGGGCCGCACGCCGCCGGCGTCCGGAAAGCGCAGTTTCCGGCTGCGCCAGTCGCCGCCGATGATTCTCAGTTCGCCGGTTCCGGAGCCTTTGCCTGGTGAGACGACGGGTTTTTTGCGGGCTGGGGGACGTCGTGCCATAGGGGCGAGGCTCCGGGGAAATCATGGATGGCTGATGTTTGCGGCTATGGTACCGGAATCCACGAGACCGGTTAATCCTGCCCCATCACTTGTGCCGGCCAGTCTGTTAGAATGCTCCACTTATTTTGGCGAGCTGGGGTTCTTGTGTCCTCTTCGCGAACCTGCGGCCTGTGCCCGCCCTTTTTTCAGACAGATGGATAGATTATGACGGCAGAGTGGATTTCAGTCGGCCTGTTGGCCCTTCTTGTTCTGTTTTTTGTGCTGGATATCGCCGGCAACCGCAAGCGTGCGCCCCGGCCCAAGCCGGTACCTCAGCGTAAGCCGGAGGTGGCCAGGGGGCCGGCTCCTGTGCCAGCGGAACCTGAGGCCGAACCTGAAGTGCCGCCTGAACCAGCGGCAGAAGCCGCTGAGCCGGAAGCGGCTCAACCGGTTGTTGAGCCGGCTCCCGCGCCGGAACCCGTTCCGGCGGCGGAGCCTGAGGTTGAGCGCGAACCGGAAACCCGAGTCAGTGTCTTCGAGCGCATCAAGCAGGGTCTGGGGAAAACCCGGGCCAGCCTGACCGGTGGTCTGGCCGACCTGTTCTCGGTGGGCAAGAAGATTGACGAAGATCTGCTGGAAGAAATCGAAACCACGTTGCTGATGGCCGATGTGGGTGTGACCGCCACCTCTGAGATCATTGACGCCCTGACCGAGAAACTCGAACGCAATCAGCTGAAAGATGGCGAGGCCCTGCGCAAGGCGCTACGGGATGAGTTGCATGGCCTCCTCAAGGAGGTGACCCGGCCGCTGGAGATCGATGCCGGCAAACAGCCCTACGTTATCCTGATGGTTGGCGTGAACGGTGTCGGCAAAACCACTACCATCGGCAAGCTCACCAAGAAATTCCAGAGTGAGGGTAAGTCGGTCATGCTGGCCGCTGGTGACACCTTCCGGGCGGCGGCGGTTGAGCAATTGCAGGTGTGGGGCGAGCGCAACAACGTTCCGGTGGTGGCCCAGCATACCGGCGCAGACAGTGCATCGGTAATTTTCGACGCCATCCAGTCTGCTCAATCCCGGGGTGTGGATGTGGTGATTGCAGACACCGCCGGTCGCCTGCAGAACAAGGACAACCTGATGAACGAGTTGTCCAAGGTCGTTCGGGTGATGAAGAAGCTGGATGAATCTGCGCCTCATGAGGTCATGTTGGTGCTGGATGCCGGCACCGGTCAGAATGCCCTGAGCCAGGCCCAGGTATTCCAGCAGGCAGTGGGTGTCTCCGGCATTACGCTCACGAAACTGGACGGCACGGCCAAAGGCGGTATTGTGTTTGCGATCGCCCGTCAGCTGCAGTTGCCAATCCGCTATATCGGGGTGGGAGAACAGGCCGAAGACCTGCGCAGCTTCGATGCCGAAACTTTTGTGGATGCGTTGTTCGAAGACTGACGCCGTAAAGACGGAGTAGCTGCCCCGATGATCGAGTTCCGCCAGGTAACCAAACGCTACGACAGTGATCACACCGCACTCAGGGCTGTGAACTTTCACCTGGATCGTGGTGAGCTGGCGTTTCTGACCGGTCATTCCGGCGCGGGCAAGAGTACCCTTCTGAAACTGATCATGGTGATGGAGCGCCCGACAGCGGGTGAGGTGATCGTGGGCGGCCAGAAACTGAATAGCCTGCCCCGCCGCCAGATTCCTTACATCCGGCGTCATATCGGTGTGGTGTTCCAGAATCACCAGCTGTTGTTCGACCGCACGGTGTTCGACAACGTGGCCATGCCATTGGAAGTGATGGGGGCCTCGCCGGAAGACACCGGCCGGCGCGTGCGGGCGGCACTGGACAAGGTTGGTTTGCTGAAAAAGGAAAAGATGAACCCCATGCAGTTATCCGGGGGTGAGCAGCAGCGGGTCGGTATTGCCCGTGCGGTAGTAAACAAACCACCCGTACTGCTGGCGGACGAGCCGACCGGTAACCTGGATCCCGAATTGTCTGCAGACATCATGCGGTTGTTTACCCAGTTCAGTCAGGTTGGGGTAACGGTACTTGTGGCAACCCACGATATTGCTCTGATTAATGAAATGAATCGACGTACGCTGACTCTGAATCAGGGCCAGCTGGTAGCTGGCGGAGGTGTGAGTGGCCACTGACTCTCGCCAGAAGCCGGATAATCGCCGGGGCGCTAACCGTTCGCGATCACTGTTGAGTGATCAGGCCCGGAGTTATCTGGGCCACCACCGGAAAGTAGCCCGGGATTCTATCCAGAGAATGTGGAAAACCCCGGTAGCCAGCGCCATGACCTGGACAGTGATGGGGGTAGCTCTGGCCTTGCCGGTTGCCCTGCTGTTGCTGTTGACCAGCCTGCAGGGTGTGAGTGCAGGCTGGGAGAGCACGGCCAGGATTACCGCCTATCTGGCGATGGAACTGCCGGCGGAGGAAGCCCGGGGTATGGCCGCGGACATTGAAAGCGATGGGCGAGTGGTATCGGTTCAGCTGGTCGAGCGTGACCAGGCCCTGGCCGATTTTCGAGCCAGTTCCGGGCTGGACGAGGCGCTGGATTTTCTGGAAGAGAATCCTTTGCCGCACACGCTGCTGATTACACCCGAAGACAGCGCTCGCTCGGCAGAGGGCGTTCAGGCACTGGTGACGTTTGTCGAGAATATGAACGGTATCGATCAGGTCCAGGTCGACCTGGGCTGGCTGCAACGCCTGAACGCAATGACCGACATCCTTGCCCGCGCCGTCTGGGCGCTGGCTTTGTTGCTGGGGGCTGCGGTTATCCTGGTGATTGGAAACACGGTACGTCTGGCCATCGAGAACCGGCGGGATGAAATCCTCGTGGCAAAACTGGTGGGCGGAACCGATGCTTTCGTTCGTCGTCCGTTTCTTTACACCGGCGCCTGGTTCGGGCTCGGGGGTGGCCTGGTGGCGTGGTTACTGATTCAGGTGTCGCTCTGGTGGTTAAGCGGCCCGATCGAGCGTCTTGCCGGGCTGTATCGCAGTGAGTTTACCTTGCAGGGGCCGGGATTCGATGGCGCGTTGGCATTGATAATCGTAGCGATGCTGTTAGGCTGGCTGGGCGCCTGGGTTGCGGTGAGGCGTCATCTGGATGACATAGAGCCGGGCGATATTGCTGGAGGCTGATCCGGATCGCGGGAAAACCGTATTGAAAAAAGAGCCTTTTCTGACGTAGTTTGATTTGTAGAAAAGCAAAGGCGATCTTTCCAGATGTATGATTTTTAACGTTTTACTGGGAAGTTCGGGAACTAATTGAGTTCTTGGCGGTCTCATATTGAGTTGCTATATTTAAAGGCTGTCAGGTTCGGAGGTTAATGCATGGGTACGAGTTTACAGCTGGTTGACAGACTGGTTCCGGGTGCGAATCTCGAGTCGTATATCCAGGCGGCGAGTCGCATTCCTGTTCTCTCCGTTGATGAAGAGCGGGAACTGGCAGAACGGCTGCACTACCATGGCGATGTTGAGGCCGCGCGTCAGTTGGTGCTGTCGCACCTGCGCTTTGTGATTCACATTGCTCGCAGCTATTCTGGCTACGGCCTGGCCCAGGCCGACCTGATCCAGGAAGGCAACGTTGGCCTGATGAAGGCCGTCAAGCGGTTTAATCCTGAGTATGGCGTGCGTCTGGTGTCGTTTGCCGTGCACTGGATCAAGGCGGAGATTCACGAATTCATTCTGCGTAACTGGCGCATTGTGAAAGTGGCCACCACCAAGGCCCAGCGCAAGCTGTTCTTCAATCTGCGCAGCCAGAAGAAGAAGCTGGCATGGCTGAATCACGATGAGTTGAAAGCGGTCGCCAATGATCTGGGTGTCGAGCCGCACGTGGTGCGGGAAATGGAAGGTCGTCTGGCTTCCCAGGACACCGCCTTTGACGGCCCGATGGATGATGACGAAGACAACGCCTACCAGGCGCCGGCTTATTACCTGGAAGATCGCCGTAGCGATCCGGCGGTTCAGCTGGAAAACGCTGACTGGTCTGAGGACTCCAACGGCCGGCTGATGCAGGCGCTGGAGCAGCTGGACGAGCGAAGTCAGGATATTCTGCGTGAACGCTGGTTGTCGGAGAGCAAGTCGACGTTGCATGAGCTGGCCGACAAGTACGGGGTGTCCGCTGAGCGGATCCGCCAGCTTGAGAAAAACGCCATGAAGAAGATCCGGGTGCAGATGGCTGAGGTCGCCTGAGGTTTTATTGCCAGCCCGGAAGCTGAAAACGCCACCACCGTTCGCGGTTGGTGGCGTTTTTGTTTGTATAATCCGCCTAAACCATTTAATTCACGTGGCTGGGAAGAAGGGATTGGGGTAGCCTTTCCAAAAAACGCTCCTGCGGCACATCCATGTGGCGCTTCTGCTCCGCCATCCATGGCTCCGCAAATTTTTGGAAAGGCTACCCCAATCCCTTCGCCGGGCTTCTGAGTGGGATTCCCCAAAATGTTTGCACATTCTCCTCGTATCGCTTTTCTCGGCATCGGCCTGATGGGCGCGCCGATGACCCGTAACCTGCTGGACGCCGGTTTTTCCATGACGCTCTGGAATCGCACCGTCAGCAAGTGCGAGCCCTTTGCCAGCGAAGCGACGATCTCCGGGACGCCCGCTGAGGCGGTGGCGGATGCCGATATCGTGATCACCATGCTGGAGAATGGTCAGGTGGTGGATGATGTGCTGGTGAAGCAGGGTGCTATGGCTGCGGTGAAGCCGGGTGCGCTGGTGATTGATATGAGTTCGGTGCAGCCGTCGCTGGCGCGGCAGCATGCCGAGCTGGCCGCAGAGCAGGGGGCGGGGTATGTGGATGCACCGGTATCTGGCGGCACGGTGGGTGCGGCCGAGGCCCGGCTGAGTATCATGGCGGGCGGTTCTGAAGCCGATATCGAGCGGGCTTTGCCGGTGTTCAACGCGCTGGGCAAATGCACCCGCATCGGGCCGGTGGGGGCCGGTCAGTTGGCGAAGCTGGCCAATCAGGCGATTGTGGGTATTACCATCGGGGCTGTGTCGGAAGCGCTGTTGCTGGCCGCCAAAGGTGGCGCGGATCCGGCCGCCGTGCGGGAAGCGCTGATGGGCGGGTTTGCCGGCAGCCGGATTCTGGAACTGCATGGCCAGCGGATGATTGACCGGGACTTCGCGCCGGGCGCTCCGGCCCGCATCCAGCTCAAGGATATTCGTATGATTCTGGATGAGGCCCGCTCGGAGAATCTGACGCTGCCACTGGCTCAGCAGGTGCATAATGAATACCTTGCCCTGGTCGCCAATGGCCACAGTGATGTTGATCACAGCGGCCTCTTGCTGGAGCTGGAGCATCTGAACGGTACCCTGATGGGTTCACTGGGCCGAGGCCCCAAGCACTGAATTAACCGGAGAAATCTGCCATGCCCCGTTTTGCTGCCAACCTGAGCATGCTGTTTACCGAAGTGCCGTTTCTGGAACGTTTCGCCCGGGCCCGAAGTGCCGGGTTTCATGGTGTGGAGTATCTGTTTCCCTATGAGTGGCCGGCAGAACAACTGGCGGAGCGGCTTCAGAGCAACGGGCTGGAACAGGTACTGTTCAACCTGCCGCCCGGCGACTGGGCAGCAGGGGAGCGAGGCATTGCCTGTCTGCCGGATCGCATTGAGGAGTTTCGCGCCGGTGTCGAGCAGGGCATTCACTACGCCCGGATGCTGGACTGCAAGCAGCTCAACTGCCTGGCGGGTTTGAAGCCCGAATCCGTTGCCGAGGAAGAGGCCTGGCAGACCCTGGTGGCGAATGTGCAGTACGCAGCCGACCGGTTCGCCGAAGCAGGCCTGACCCTTTGTCTGGAAGCCATCAATTCGCGGGTGGACATGCCGGGCTTCATGCTCGATACCAGTGGCAAGGTGATGGCGCTGATTGAGGCGGTGGAGGCAGACAACGTGCGCCTGCAATACGATCTCTATCACATGCAGATCATGGAAGGGGACCTGATTCGCGGCATTGAGTGTCTGCTGCCCTGGATCGGCCATATCCAGTTTGCGGACAATCCGGGCCGGCATCAGCCAGGAACCGGGGAGATTAACTTTTCGAATGTTTTCTCTGCGATAGACAGACTGGGTTATGGCGGCTGGGTGAGCGCAGAGTACAGGCCCACCGGGGCGACAGAGCCGTCTCTGGGCTGGTTTTCGGAGGCAAACTGACCGTCGCCATAGGCGACACCCTCTTACAAGATCGTAACTGGCCGGTTCCCGGAGTTCTTCGTACCCTTGTTGTTAATGTTTTCCGCTATCAGGAGGAGCACCGGTGAAAGCGCTGGTAATCGAAGACGATCGGGATGTAGCAAATTATCTGCTAAAGGGACTGAGGGAATCCGACTTCGTGGTGGATCATGCGGCCGACGGCAAGGAAGGCATGATGATGGCGGCCAGTGAAGAATACGACATCATGATTGTCGACCGGATGTTGCCGGGTATGGATGGCCTTTCCATTATCAAGACGGTAAGGGCCACGGGCAACCAGACGCCGGTGCTGATTCTCAGTGCCCTGGGCGATGTCGATGACCGTGTCGAAGGGCTGCGTGGCGGTGGCGATGACTACCTGACCAAGCCGTTCTCTTTCACCGAGCTGTTGGCGCGCATCGAGTCACTGATCCGGCGCAACCGTCAGGCCGCCGAGACCGAGACCGTACTGAAAGTGGCCGATCTGGAGATGGACCTGTTGGCCCGCACCGTAAAACGCGCCGGCCAGAGTATTGATGTCCAGCCCCGGGAGTTCCGGCTGCTGGAATACCTGATGCGTAATGCCGGGCAGGTGGTTACCCGTACCATGCTGCTGGAGAAAGTGTGGGACTATCACTTCGACCCCCAGACCAACGTGATCGACGTGCATATCAGCCGTCTGCGCGCCAAGATCGACAAGGAATTCGATACACCCCTGCTGCAGACAGTGCGGGGGGCGGGATACATGTTACGTGAAACTGCTTAGTCAGCTCAGAACATCGTCTTTCCAGCTTGCCCTGCTGTATATGGTGGTGTTTGCCACCTCGGTGTTTCTGCTGTTGGCATTTATCTACTGGCGTACAGCCGGGTTCATGACTGCCCAGACCGACGAGACCATTGAAGCGGAAATCGCCGGCCTGGCGGAGCAGTATCGCAGTCGTGGTGTAAATGGTCTGATCACCATCATCCGGGAACGGGTGGCCAGGGATCCGAATGCCAAGTCCATTTACCTGTTGACCACAGACGACTTTCTGAAACTGGCCGGGAATATTGAAACCTGGCCAGAGGGCAGCCGCTCGTCTGACAGCGGCTGGATCAATTTTACCCTGAATCCCTCCGTTGGCTGGCAGGGCCCCGAGCGCCTGGCCCGGGCCCGGATCTTTGAGGTCCAGGGTGGTTTGCGCTTGCTGGTGGGGCGCGATGTGGATGACCTCACCAACCTCAAGCGGGTGATTGAAACTGCCATCAACTGGGGTATGGGCATCACCCTTGCCCTGGCGCTCCTGGGTGGCTTCCTGATGAGCCGAAGCACCACTCGCCGCATTGAAGTGATCAACAACACCTCTCGCCGGATCATGAATGGGCACCTGTCCCTCCGGATTCCGACCCGTGGGACCGACGACGATTTTGATCAACTGGCCGAAAACCTGAACCAGATGCTGGACCGGATCGTGTATCTGATGGAAGGCATACGCCATGTTTCCGACAGCATCGCCCATGATCTTCGCACTCCACTGACGCGACTGCGTAACCAGCTCGAAAACACGCTGATTACGGTCGACAATGACGAGGCGCGCGAGCATGTCGGGCAGGCTGTGGCAGAGGCTGACCAGCTGCTGGCCACCTTCAATGCCTTGCTGCGCATCGCCCGGCTGGAGACCCGGGGCAACTCGGCCGACATGAAAGCGGTGGCGCTGGATGAACTGGTCAGCGATGCCTGTGAACTCTACGAGGCCCTGTCTGAGGACAAGGATCAGAGTTTCTCTCAGGAACTTGAGCAAAATGTCCGGATTGAGGGAGACCGGGATCTCCTGTTCCAGATGATCAGTAACCTGATCGACAACGCCATCAAATACACGCCGGAGCATGGTGCCATCAAGGTGGTCGTTCGCCGGGACGGCGGCGGAGCGGTGTTTGAGGTTCAGGATTCCGGTATCGGTATTCCGGATGATGAGAAAGACCAGGTTTTCCAGCGCTTCTACCGGGTTGGCAAGAGCCGCTCGTTACCCGGCAATGGTCTGGGGCTCAGCCTGGTGTCGGCGGTGGCGGAGATTCATCAGGGCCAGATTCTGCTGAGTGATACCCATCCTGGGGAAGACATGCCGGGCTTGACCGTCACGGTCCGGATGCCAGCGTACACCGCCGTAAAAAAGCGGATCAAGGCCACACAGTCTGAGAATGGTGGTTCAACGGAGGAGGGTCGCTCCTCCGCAGAACCCGGCACGGCCTGAGATTACTGGCTGGCGCGAAAGCGGTTGATACGGCTCAGGACAGGGCCAAGTACCGCGTCGGCCCGTGACTCGACCTGCTGGCTGATATGATCAAACTGCGAGCGACGGCGATCCACCTTGGCCTGAATACTGTCCCACTCGCCTTCCAGATGCTTCTGTTCGGCCATCAGAAAGGCCGCAATATTGTGGCGATTGACGCGGCTGGTGATGCCCAGCTGGTCCAGCCGGAAACCCAGGCTATCCACCCCTTCAAGTGCCAGATTCATCAGTTTCTTGGTATCCATTAGCATATCTCCATGCAGAAAAGATCAGGTGTCATTGTCGGCCACGCTAATCCTTGGCGCTAGAGTGTTCAACCTAGATTGCGGAACGGATGCCTTGCCAAAAGGTAATCGCATGGCCACAGGCAGGTAATGGTCAATGTGCAGAATAGAGGGTGTAGATGCGGAAGCGGGCGGATGATCTGCTTGCTTCCCCCTCCAGCACAGCGCTAGCCTTATACCCCGTGATTCACGGGGTTTTTTTTGCCCTTCCGAAATGCATTGTTTCTTGAACCAGGACACCCATGGCCAACCAGACGCCTTCAGGCAACAACCGGCCGCGCTATATCACCCCCGAAGGTGAGCAGGCGCTCCGGGATGAGCTGCAATTCCTATGGAAAGTAAAGAGACCAGAGGTTACCCAGGCAGTACGTGAAGCGGCTGCCCTGGGAGACCGGTCCGAGAATGCCGAGTACATCTATGGCAAGAAGCAGCTTCGGGAAATCGACCGCCGCGTACGCTTCCTCAGCAAGCGGCTGGATGAGGTCTCGGTGGTGGATCGCCTGCCAGAAGACCGGAGCCGGGTATTCTTTGGTGCCTGGGTGACCATCGAGGATGAGGACGGCAGTGAGCAGGAGTATCGAATCGTGGGTGCCGATGAATTCGATCTCGAAAAAGGCTATCTCAGTATCAATTCTCCGCTGGCCCGCGCGCTCATTGGCAAGCATCTGGATGACGAGGTATCGGTGAGAACCCCTGAGGGCTGGAAGCAGGTGGTGATTACCGATATCCGCTACCAAATGGCCTCGAACGACAAGTGAGTGCTGTCACAAAACTGGCTTTTGCCTGGGCAAAGGGTCATTTTTGGCGATAGACTGATCAAATATTGTCACCCGTCAGGGAAAATGGAAGATCGGCAAGGGTTGGGATGAACGCCATGAATGCCAGGAAACAGACAGAGGGAAAACGAGCCGGGGCAGCGTTGCTGGCGTTGCTGGCGTTGCCGTTGATGCTGTTGATGGCCTTGCCTGCCTATGCCCAGAGTGAAGATGACGCCGCGTTTGAGTACGAAGAGCGTTCCACAATCGACACCATTCCGTTTCGCTCAGTCGCGGAAGAGGAGCTGGCCAATACTGTGATTGAGGGTGGGCTGGCAGCGCCGGCGGCCGGGGTACCGGTGCAGCAGGCAACGGATGACGATTTCTATCTGGACCCGCTGGCCCTGCAGCCGAGAGACCCGCGAACCGATCTGGGTCGTTCCGAGATTCCCGTCGAGATCCGTTTCAGTAATCCCAAAGTGATACCGGGCCAGAGCCACGGGAACAATTACGTGATCCGGCCACCCGAGAACCGCACCTACGATACCCTGAATACCAATCTCACTGGCCGTTAATCATCGGCCCTGCTGCCCGGGCTCAGGCAGCGGCTGAATCTGCAGCAGCAGTGGGCCTGCCGAGCACATCTTCGTAGAAAAAGCTCAGAGCCTGACTGGCCTGATTCAGTCGGGCCCGGGATACCCGGATCTTTTCACTCAGATAGGTCAGGAACAGTGTCTGATCCTCTTCGGCCAGGTTGTCCGGATCCTTAAGATCATGAAACAGCACAAACCGGCTGATCCAGTGCAGATAGGTTTGCTCGGCGCGTTGATTCAGTTCGCGTTTGCGGATGGCGGCCTGTACCTGGCTAATCATGCCTGGGCGCGATTGCTCCAGGGCCTCGGTAATGTCCATGGTGTGTACTCGTTCAAAAGCTTGTTTTTGTTATGTTGCGCGCATCATATGACAAACGTTTGAACGGCGCAAAATTTTGGCGGGTGCGGTGCCCCGCGGCCGGAGTGGCGGCGGGGCAGGGGCGTTACTTCAGGGATTCAAGTTTGTCGATGTACTGCTGCATGGCGTCATCGCTGGACATGCCCTTGAGTTTCTCCCAGGCGTCGTACTTGGCCCGGCCAACAAAATCCATCATGCCCGGACGCTTGCCGCTGACATCGCCTTCGGTGGCCTGCTTGTAAAGGGCATAGAATTCCAGTTTCAACTCGTTGGAAGGTTTGAAGTCGCCTTCCGCGGTCTGGATGTAGTTTACCGCTTCTTCGAATTTCGCTTTCAGGTCACTCATGTTGTGTCTCCGTGGTGTTGGTGGTTTTTTTCCATTCAAGTATGCCGGCAGTATAGCGACGGGGCTGGTTGGCGTCATTGACCGAAATAGCGGTTTTCCGGTCGCCCTGGCAATCTGGCAAAAGTTTGCCCAAGCACACATTTTGAGCCATCGCTGGCCAATTTTTGCTTGAGAACCCTGGGTGACCTGTGTACAGTTTTACGCGTTGTCTGCCAGGAGGGCAGACACCAAGGATCGATACAATTGCAAATGACTTGCACAGGGAGCACGCCATGTCTGCCAAAGACGGTTCCGTTGCGCCGAAAGAGCGCATCAATATCAAGTATGTCCCCGCCACAGGCGATCAGCAGGCCGAAACCGAACTACCACTGAAGATGTTCGTGGTTGGTGATTTCAAGGGTCACGCTGAAGAAACCCCCATTGAAGACCGTAAGGCCATTTCCGTCGACAAGAACAACTTCCGTTCTGTCATGAAGGAAGCGGGTCTGACGCTTTCCACCAGTGTTTCCAACAAGCTCGAAGACGGTGCCGACGACCTCCCCGTGAATCTCGAATTCCAGGGGCTAGAAGACTTTTCTCCGGACAGCATTGCCCGCCAGGTCCCTGAGCTCAAGAAGCTGATTGAGCTGCGTGAAGCCCTGGTTGCCCTCAAGGGCCCGCTGGGCAACGTGCCTTCGTTCCGTTCCAAGCTGCAGGAGCTGCTGGACAACGACGACGCCCGGGAAAAGCTGTTGGCTGAACTTGAGCTGGCCACCGACGGCGGCGAGTAATCGCAACACCGGAACCCGGTAACCTACACCGATTATCAATCACGTACTGAAGGGATGTGGTATGTCTGATACTGCTGTGCAGCAATCTGCTGCCTCCGAATCCGTAGCAGAAGGCTCTCTGCTTGACCAGGTCATGGCTAACAGCCGTATGGCGCCGGCCGATGAAGGCTACGATGTTGCCCGTAAAGGGGTGGCCACGTTTATTGCCAACCTGCTGAAGAGCGATGAAAAAGGCCAGCCAGTCAACAAGGCGCTGGTCGACCAGATGGTGGTCGAGCTGGATCGCAAAATCAGCGCCCAGATGGATGAGATTCTGCACGCGCCCAAGCTGCAGGAACTGGAATCGTCCTGGCGTGGCCTGAAACTGATGGTGGATCGCACCGATTTCCGCGAGAACATCAAGGTGGATATCCTCCATGCCACCAAGACCGAACTGCTGGAAGATTTCGAATTTGCTCCGGACGTGACCCAGACCGGCTTCTACAAGCACATTTATGCCGCCGAGTATGGTCAGTTCGGTGGTGAGCCGGTGGGCGCGATTGTCGGCAACTACGCCTTCAGCCCATCAACGCCGGACATGAAGCTGCTGCAGTACGTGTCGTCGGTTGGCGCCATGTCCCACGCGCCGTTCCTGTCCTCGGTTGCACCGTCGTTCTTCGGCGTCGACAGCTACCAGGAACTGCCGGCTATCAAAGAGCTGAGCGCCGTTTTTGAAGGGCCGAAATACGCCAAGTGGCGTTCCCTGCGGGAATCTGAGGATGCCCGTTACCTGGGCCTGACCGCACCGCGCTTCCTGCTGCGGGTGCCTTACGATCCGACTGAAAACCCGGTGCGCAGCTTCAACTACAAGGAAGATGTCTCCGGTGACCACGAGCATTACCTGTGGGGCAATACCTCCTACCTGCTGGCCACACGCCTGACCGAGAGCTTCGCCAAGTACCGTTGGTGCCCGAACATCATTGGTCCCCAGAGTGGTGGTGCGGTGGAAGATCTGCCGGTGCACACCTTCGAGTCCTTCGGTCAGCTGGAAGCCAAGATTCCGACTGAGGTGCTGATTACCGACCGTCGCGAATACGAGCTGGCGGAAGAAGGTTTCATCGCCCTGACCATGCGTAAAGGCAGCGATAACGCCGCGTTCTTCTCCGCCAACTCGGTGCAGAAGCCCAAGCAGTTCCCGAACACCAAGGAAGGCAAGGAAGCGGAAACCAACTACAAGTTGGGTACCCAGTTGCCGTACATGATGATCGTGAACCGCCTGGCCCACTACATCAAGGTGCTGCAGCGAGAGCAGATCGGCTCCTGGAAAGAGCGCCAGGATCTGGAGCGGGAACTGAACACCTGGATTCGCCAGTACGTGGCCGACCAGGAAAACCCGCCTGCAGACGTCCGCAGTCGCCGCCCCTTGCGTGCCGCGAAAGTGGAAGTCTCCGATGTAGAAGGCGATCCGGGCTGGTACCAGGTCTCCCTGGCAGTGCGTCCGCACTTCAAATACATGGGCGCCAACTTTGAACTCTCGCTGGTTGGCCGACTGGACAAGGATTAATCCGTGTTCGACGGCACCGGCACTGACGGCGTTCGCAACACCGGCAGCCTGTTTGAACGGCTTGAACAGGCTGCCGCTCCCGCGGGCCAGAGCATGGGCGAGTTCACCCATGTGGTGGAATCCATCAAGCGCCACCTGGTGCGACTGCTGAACGCCCACCCGGGCAACAGCAGCAGCGCACCGGATCTTGGCTTGCTGGATTTCAACGACGCCACTCTGGGCACTCATGACCTGAGCATCCAGATCCGCGGGGCCATCCGTCAGTGCATCGAGAAGTTTGAGCCGCGGGTTAAGCGGGTGGATGTGGTAGCCATGCCACCGGGCCCGGACCCGTTGCAGTTGAAGTTCCAGGTGACGGTCTACCTGAACGTTGCAGGAAGCGATGATCGGACGACCATAGACCTGGTTTTGGATGATAAGCGGTACTACCGCGTGATCTAGCGTCATGGGTAGTATTCTGCAGGCAAGGATGAGAGCGAGGGTGTGGTTGGCCTTTCCAAAAGTGTGCGGAGCCATGGATGGCGGAGCTCAAGCGCCCCATGGATGGGCTTGAAGCGTCTTTTGGAAAGGCCAACCACACCCTTGCTCGGGGCCAGACTAGTGGTGCAGTAACGATGAAGTTAAATCGCTTTTACAGGGATGAGTTGAGCTTTCTGCGGTTGCAAGGCAGGGAATTTGCCGAAGCCCACCCGCAGCTCACCCGCTTTCTATCCGAACAGAGCACCGACCCGGACGTAGAACGGCTGCTGGAAGGCTTCGCCTTCCTGACCGGCAAACTGCGGGAAAAAGTTGAGGACGAGTTTCCGGAGCTGACTCATTCGCTGCTGAACATGCTCTGGCCCAATTATCTGCGGCCAGTGCCCAGCTGCACCATCATGCGTTTTGATCCACAGCTGCATGCCATCAGTGAACGTCAGGTTGTGGATCGTCATACCGAGATCAAGAGCCGCCCCCTGGGCGACGCCAGCCGCCAGACCCAATGCCGGTTTCGCACCTGCCGGGCGGTGGATATTTTTCCGATCAGTGTGGCCGAGGCCAATGCCGAGCACTCACGGGAAGTTTCCTCCGTGACCGTAGACCTGGCGCTGCATACGGACCAGCCACTGAATGGCATTGGCCTGGAAAATCTGCGCTTTTACCTGGGGGGCGACAACCACACGGCAGAGACTCTGTATCTGTGGCTGAACCATTACCTCAGCCGTATGGAGCTGGTGGTGGGCGACCGTGTGGTCAGTCTGCCTTCATCCCTGTTGCAGCCGGTTGGCTTTGCGGCAGACGAGGCGATCCTGCCTTATCCCAAGAATGCTTATGCCGGCTACCGGATTATCCAGGAGTACCTGAGTTTTCCGGAGGCCTTCCGGTTTGTTGATATCACCGGCCTGAAATCCCGGTTGCCAGCGGTGCAGGCTGATGAGATCAGTCTGCGTTTCCACTTCAGCCGGATTTTGCCCCCGGACACCCGGGTAACCCGGGACTCCATGCAGTTGTACTGCACCCCCGCGGTAAATCTGTTCAGCCACGAAGGCGAGCCCGTAGACCTGAACGGTCGCCAGACTGAATACCGTATTTCACCCTCCAGCCGCTGCCCGGAACACTACGAGGTGTTCAGTATCGAGCAGGTTGAGGGCTGGCTGGAAGGCCGTTCCGGCCGGGGTGAGCCGCGCATCTACACGGCGTTCGAGAGTTTCCAGCATGAAGTGGAGCGGGATCGCGGCCGCACCGCCCTTTACTACCGGGTACGTACCCGGGAGAGCGTGCGTGGTGATGGTTTTGATCACTACATTTCCTTTGTTCGCGGTGATGAAACCGAATGTCTGAATCGTCAGGAAGCGGTCTCGCTCACGCTCACCTGCACCAATCGCCAGTTGCCACAACAACTGGCGGTCGGGGAAGTGTGCATGGCGACCGAGAGCACACCGGCCTTTGCCGCGTTCAGCAATATCACGCGCCCGACGGCGACGCTGCGGCCGACCCTGGATGGCAGCCTGTTGTGGACGCTGATCTCCAACCTGTCATTGAACTACCTGTCGATGCTGGATGTGGATGCCCTGCGCACCGTGCTGCGAGTGTATGACTTCCGGGCACTGGTCGACCGACAGGCTGAGCGGGTGTCCCAGAAGCGGCTGGCGGGTATCACGGGCATCACCACCAAGCCGGTTGATCGCATGATTCGCGGGCTGCCGGTGCGCGGTATCCGCTCAGAGCTGCAGCTGGACCAGCATGGGTTTGCCAGTGAAGGTGACCTCTACCTGTTCGGCACGGTGTTGAGTCAGTTTTTTGCGCTTTACGCGAGTATCAATGCGTTTCACCAACTGGAAGTGGTGAATACAGACAATCAGGAACGGTACACATGGACGTTACAGCAAGGTCAGCAGCCGCTGATGTAGCCGGGCTGGAACCCGTTCTCGGCAACGCGCGGCGATACAGTTTTTTTCAGCTGGTGGATCTGATTCACCGGCACCATGGAGACGACCTGGAGCGTGGCGGTCACGATGAGCCCCGCCAGGAACGCATCCGGTTCTCGGCCTCGGCCGGCCTGGGGTTTCCCGGCAGTGACGTGGTGTCGGCGCTGTCGCCGGAGCATGAGCACGCTCCCTATCAGATGGAAGTCAGCTTCCTGGGGCTTCACGGCTCCCAGTCGCCACTGCCCGGTTATTACCTGGAAGATCTGGCCTGGGAAGCGGGCCAGAATCTCGGTGTTCGTCGGCATTTTCTGGATTTCTTCAATCACCGGCTGGTGACCCTGTTCCATCGGGCCTGGCGCAAATACCGCTACTACATCCGATTCCAGCCCGGGGCCAGCGACGGTTTTTCGGAACTGGTGTTTGCCCTGACCGGTTTGGGCGACAGTCGGCTGCGGGAAGCGACGCCGGTGAACTGGTCCAAGATGCTGGCCTATGCCGGCTTGATGGCGGGCCGGAGCCGGTCACCGGAAGTGGTCAGCGGCATCATCGGCCACTGTTTTGACCTGGACGACGTCAGCATCGAACAGTGGGTGCTGCGCAAAGTGGACATCGCTCGGGATCAGCAGACCGCGCTGGGCAGGGCCAACGCCACCCTGGGCGAAGATACGCTGGTGGGTTCGCGCATCCGGGATCGCAGCGGCAAGTTTATTCTCCGGTTGCGCAATCTGACCCGGCAGCGGTTTGCGGATTTTCTGCCCAATGGCCGGGATCACCAGCGCCTGGTCAAACTGGTGGAGTTCGCTACCCGGGAGCAGCTGGCCTATGACCTGGAGCTGCAAATGCGGCCCAAGGATATTCGCCCCATGCAACTGGGCGAGGATGTTCGCCTGGGCTGGAATTCCTTCGTAACACCGGACCGGGCCCGTGAGCGTCCGGCGGTGCGGATACAGATCAGACGTTAGGGCAGGGAGCCGGAGACGTGGCACAACAAGCAGCAGAACTGACATTAGTGATCACCAACCCGACGGAAACCGGTGGTGGCGCCAGCATTGAACATAGCTTCGGAACCCGTGGCGGTTCCATCGGCACCGCGGCCAGCGACAGCTGGCAGCTTTCTCCTCACCGTACCGGCGCTGTCGCCGGCCATGCCGAGGTGCGTTACCTGGACGGCGGCTTCTGCCTGATTGATCGCAGTGGCCGGACCTACATCAACAGCAGCAGTCAGCCTGTGGGGCGGGGCCGTCGTGCCCGGCTGAGCCACGGCGACACCGTGAGCATAGGCCGCTACCAGATACGGGCCGAGCTCTCCGGCGCACCGGCGGCTGTCAGCGAAACCGAACACAACGCACACGAAGATCACGGCCTGGTGGATGCGCCCGAGAATGGTTTACGGCATGCCGCCAACGAACAGAACCGGCCTGAAGGTCGCGAGCCTCTGGAGGGTTTGCAGCCGGCAGCCGGCGATCCGGTCAGCTGTGATCCGCTGGCGCCCTGGCAGCAAAAACCGACGCGCCCGGACGAGGAGGCTCCCGAGCTGCTGGCCAGCGACCAAGCCTGGTTTGCCCGTTCGGCTGAGGTTAGCGATGAGTACCGGGAGAACCGGGATGTGGCCATGGGTCTGCCGGTCACCCCACAACGCGAGCATAAGGAACGACAGGGAATGTCCGAAACGACACGAAACATGCGGGAGGTCAGCCGCCAGCACATCAGTGGTGCACCACTGCTCCGGGGGCTGGATGCGGATATTGATTTTGCCGACAGCGACGAAATGCGGCTGTTTCTGGAGGAAGCCGGCCAGACCCTGAAGGCAACGGTGGAAGGATTACTGGCGCTGCATCAGGGCGAAGACAGCCGTCACCAGGCGCTGCGCAACCGCTTGCAGCCCATCGAGGACAACCCGCTGCGGCTGGCCAACGACTATCCGGACACCATTCAGACCCTGTTTGCCGCCCAGCGCAGCCCGGTGCATCTGTCGGCCCCCGCCGCTGTCCGTGAGAGCCTGGAAAGCCTGAATCACCACCAGCAGGCCACCCGGGAAGCCATTCGCGAGGCGCTGGAAGCCATTCTGCACGCCTTCTCACCGGAAGCCTTGTTGCGCCGGTTTCACGGCTATCGCCGTGGTTTGCAGGACAACGAAGACGAGGGCCGCTGGGCCTGGGATATGTACAAACACTATTACCGTGAACTGAAATCCAGTCGTCAGCAGGGTTTTGAACGCCTGTTCCAGGAAGTGTTCGACCAGGCTTACGACCAACACTTGCGCCAATTACAGAGGGAGAAACTGTTGTGAAGTACTGCAAATGGAGCTTGCTGGTTGTTGCTTTGATTCTGGCGGGGTGTAGCACCCCCTACAACGCGGTGACCAAGACCGCCAAGGTGCTCTGGGATCCTGATATTCCTGTTGGCTACCCGGAAGATCTGCCCAGCCGGGTGGATCTGACCATGCTGGCGGAACCGAACGTGAACCCGAATGAATCCCTGGCACCCACCCCCATTGCGTTTCAGGTGATTGAACTGCGGGACAGCTCGCTGCTGATGGCCGGCGATTTCGACCAGCTGTTGAACGACCTGGAGGACTCTCTGGGCCAGAACTACGTGGACCATAGCGATTACAGCCTCGTGCCCGGCCAGTTCAAATTTGTCGAGCCCTTTGAGGTCAGCACCGACACCCGCTACATCGCCGTGATCGCCTTCTACGCCTACCCGAACCTGTCCCAGTGGAAAAAAGTGGTGAAGGTCGACCCGATTGGCGGACGGTATCACCTGCTGGTGAACCTGCGTGAACGTGAAGTGCAACTCAGACGGTCGGATGAAAGCTAATGGCAGTCACGAATCGAGTGGTCTGGAGTGATGGGCTGTTCATCAAACCCCAGCACTTCCAGCAACAGCAACGCTATCTGGAACACCAGATCAACGAACGGGCTCTGGCCGTCTCGGACTATTTGTTCGGGTTCAGTGATCTGGAGCTCAATGCCGAATACCTGAGCTTTGGTCGGGTCGGACTGGTGCGGGCCTCTGGACTGTTTCCGGACGGAACCCGGTTCAACCTGCCCCAGGACGATGTGATGCCGGAGCCGCTGGAGATCACCGATGCCTCGGTGGCCAACCAGGTGGTCTATCTGGCTTTACCTCTGGGCAGCGATAGCCTGGCCGAAGTCGAATGGCCGGAAGCACCCGTGGCCGGCCGGTTCCAGGCGCAGCCGGTGGAAGTGCGGGATCTGCATTCCATTGACGGCGATGCTCACACTATCGATGTGGGACGGGTGGCTCCGCGCCTGATGCTGGAGCGGGAAGACCGCAGTGCCTATGCAGCACTGGCCATTGGCCGGATTCTGGAAAAGCGCCCCGATGGCAGCCTGGTAATGGACCCGAACTTCCTGCCGACCATGCTCAGCGTGCGCTCGGCGCCAAGGCTTCAGCGCTTTGTCGGTGAGATGGCTGGTTTGATGCAGGAACGGGCCCGCAACATTGCCGAACGGGTGGGCGCGCCCGGGCAGGGTGGTGTCGCCGATGTCTCGGATTTCATGCTGCTGCAGATGCTGAACCGGGCGCATCCGCGTTTCATGCACCTGGCACGGCTGCGTCAGCTGCACCCGGAGCGTTTGTACGAAGCGCTTCTGGAGCTGTGTGGCGAGCTGGTCACCTTTACCGATGAAAGCCGTTTGCCGAGGGAATTCACCCCTTACGATCACGATCTGCCGGAAGGCTGTTTCAGCCCGCTGATGCAGATTCTGCGGCAGGCCTTGAGCACGGTCCTGGAGCCCCGGGCGCTGTCGATTGCCCTGCAGCAGCGCCAGTACGGACTCACCGTCGCACCGGTTCAGGATGGCCAGTTGATGAACGACGCCGAGTTCATTCTGGCGGTCAAAGCCGATATGCCACTGGACGACCTGCGCAAACAGTTTGTTCAGCAGTGCAAGGTGGCCTCCGTGGAGAAGATTCGGGATCTCATCAGCCTCCAGCTGCCGGGTATCCCACTGTCGGCACTTCCGGTGGCCCCGCGTCAGTTGCCCTACCACGCCGGTTTTGTGTATTTCCGATTGGACGATCAAAGCCAGGCCTGGCAGATGCTGGACAACGCCAGTGGATTTGCCTTCCACGTGGCGGGCAGCTTCCCGGGGCTGGAGATGCAATTCTGGGCAATCAGGAGCTAAATCATGGCAGATGCACCGGTAATGGACAGACCAGACAACACCAGGGATTCGGGTGATCGTGCATTCAGCGACCTTTTGTTTGCCGATAGCGGCGCCGGCCAGTCGCCGGTTGAATCCGATGACAGCAGCTTCCAGCTTCGTGGCCTGGAAGATAACCGGCTGATTGACGCCGCCACCCCGCTGCTGGGACTGGTTATTCGGGTGCGGCGACTGGCGGATTTCCGCGAGGTGGAAACCCTGTACCAGCAGGTAGTGGATGAAGTCGCCGCCGTTGACCGGGAACTGGTGGAGCAGGGCTATGAGCGCCCGACGGTGGTGGCCTACCGCTACGTGCTTTGCGCCTTCATCGACGAGGCTGTGCTGGGTACCGACTGGGGCGCCCACAGCGTCTGGTCTCAGCATTCGCTGCTCAGCCGATTCCATAACGAAACCTGGGGTGGCGAAAAGGTGTTTGCCATCCTGGCCCGCATGGAAAAAGAGCCGACCCGATACCGGGACATGCTCGAGTTCATCTATCTGTGCCTGTGTCTGGGTTTTGAGGGTCGCTACAAGGTCATGGAAAACGGGCGGGACGAATACGAACAGGTGGTTCGTGGCCTCTATGACCAGCTTCGGGAACTGCGTGGCGACCGCGACAGCCGGCCGCTGGCCGACGCTACGGAAAACCTGATGCCGGCCCGCAACCGCCTGCGCAGCGGCCTGCCCTTGTGGGGTATTGGTGGCCTGTTTGTGGCGGCCATGGCCGGGATCTATTCGCTCTATAACATGGCGCTGAACGAACGCATCAGGGATGTGCTCAGCGTTCTGGAACAACTACCGAAATAAGGACATCACTGTGATTCGGGTAGAACTGCCGGCGCTGATCGGGCGCCTTAACGACATTTCACGCCAGGCTCTGGAAGCCTCCGCGGCTCTGTGCATCAGCCGTCAGGGCGCCGAGATTACCCCGGCGCACCTGCTGTTCAAACTGCTGGAAACGCCGTTCTCGGATGTGCGCCAGATCCTTGAACACACCGGCATCAACCACCAGCAACTGCAACCCGTGGTGGGTGACAGCCTGAACGGCGAACCTCAGACCGCCGAACCGTATCCGTCGTTCTCGCCGCTGCTGGTAGAACTGATGCAGGACGCCTGGCTGCTGGCCTCGACCGAACTCGGCCATACCGAACTGCGTTCCGGCGCGGTGTTCCTGGCCCTGCTGATGAACGCCGACCGCTACTTGATGCCCCGGGTGGCGCAGGCGCTGGTGGACATCAACCGGGAACAGCTGCGCAAGCAGTTTGATCGGGTAACCGAGGGTTCCGTGGAGCGTCCGCAGCTGTTGGAAAGCGGTGGTGCCAGGCCAGCGGTTGAAGCCGATATGGACCCACTCAAACGTTACGCCACTGACTTCACCAAGCTGGCCCGGGAAGACAAACTGGACCCCGTGGTGTGTCGCGATGCCGAGATCGATCAGATGATCGATATCCTCTGCCGTCGCCGCAAGAACAACCCCATCGTGGTGGGCGACGCTGGCGTGGGCAAAAGCGCCGTGGTGGAGGGCCTGGCCCTGCGCATCGTCAACGGCGACGTGCCGGACCGCCTGAAGAACGTCGAACTCTGGACCCTGGACATGGGTGCCCTGCAGGCTGGTGCTTCGGTGAAGGGCGAGTTTGAAAAACGCCTGAAGGGCGTAATCGAAGCCGTGAAAGGTTCGGCGACCCCGATCATCCTGTTCATCGACGAAGCTCACACCCTGATCGGTGCGGGTAACAGCGAAGGTGGCTCCGACGCTGCCAACCTGCTGAAGCCAGCCCTGGCCCGTGGCGAACTGCGCACCATTGCTGCCACCACCTGGCGCGAGTACAAGAAATACTTCGAAAAAGACCCGGCTCTCAGCCGCCGGTTCCAACCGGTGGCCCTGGACGAGCCAACGCCGGGCGAAGCTGTCCACATCCTCCGTGGCCTGCGCACGGTCTATGAAAAAGCCCATCAGGTACTGATCGCCGACAGCGCCCTTAAAGCCGCCGCAGAAATGTCCGCCCGTTATCTGGCCGGTCGCCAGCTGCCGGACAAGGCCATCGATGTTCTCGATACCGCCTGCGCCCGGGTCAGCCTGAACCTGAGTACACCGCCACGCCGTCTCAGCCATGTGCGCAGTGAACTGCACCAGCTGGCCATGGAACAGGAGCTCCTGAGCCGGGAACACACGCTTGGCCAGAACGTGGATGCCGAGCGCCAACAGGCCCTGGAGCAGAAGATTGCTGACCTGACCGCCGAATCCGGAGCGCTGGAACAAAGCTGGAATGACCAGAGGGAGCTTGTTGCCCGGCTGGTCGAGATTCGTGAACAGTTGTTGGCGGGGGATGTCGAGCGCGAAACCGCCGATGATGTTGCTGTTGAGTTGGCCGAGAGCGATCACGAAGAACGCCCGGACCTGAAAAGCGAAGCCGCCGCCATCGAACAGGAACTGGCTGAACTCCAGGCCGACGAACCGTTAGTACACTCCCGGGTGGACGCCCGTCAGGTAGCCGAAGTTATCGCTGACTGGACCGGCATCCCGGTTAATCGCATGACCACCGACGAGCTGGAAAAAATCACCCATCTGCCGGCGTACCTGCAGGCCCATATCAAAGGCCAGGACACGGCCATCGACTGCCTGCACCAGCACCTGCTCACCGCCCGCGCCGACTTGCGCCGACCGGGCCGCCCGATGGGCGCCTTCCTGCTGGCGGGCCCCAGTGGCGTAGGTAAAACCGAAACCGTGGTGCAACTGGCTGAACTGCTCTACGGCGGCCGCCAGTTCCTCACCACCATCAACATGTCCGAATACCAGGAGAAACACACCGTCTCCCGCCTGATCGGCTCGCCCCCAGGCTACGTCGGATTCGGAGAAGGCGGCATCCTCACCGAAGCCATCCGCCAGAAGCCTTATTCCGTGGTGCTGCTCGACGAAGTCGAAAAAGCCCACCCGGAAGTGCTTAACCTTTTCTACCAGGCTTTCGACAAAGGCGAACTGGCTGACGGAGAAGGCCGGTTGATCGACTGCAAAAACGTGGTCTTTTTCCTGACCTCCAACCTCGGCTTCCAGACCATCGTCAACCACGCGGAAGAGCCGGAGAAGATCGAAGAAGCGCTGTACCCGGAACTGGCCAACTTCTTCAAGCCGGCGTTGCTCGCGCGGATGGAAGTGGTGCCCTACCTGCCGCTGGGTGAAGACACTCTTAACCGCATCGTCGGCGACAAACTCCAGCGCCTGGCGGATCAGATTCAAGCTCGCTACCACACCGAGGTGGAACTGGAAGACGGCCTGGTCGAATCCATCCGCAGCCGCGCCACCAGAAGTGAAAACGGCGCGCGGATGCTGGAGTCGATCATCGAAGGCGAACTGCTGCCACCGGTGTCGCTGGCGCTGCTGGAAAAACTGGCGGCCAGGGAGCCGGTGACGAAGGTGACGCTTGGGGTTACTGAAAACAAGTTCACGGGCACAGTCGCCTGACTTTCGGGCTGACTGAATCGTAGCGCACCGTGGGGGATGGCTTTCCAAAACCCTGCGGAGCCATGGGTGAAGGGCGAAAGCCCTTCACGGGTTGGCCAGGGATGGCCAAGACAGGACCCTCACTGCGACGCAGGAGCAGTAAGCAGTGAGGGGCGGAGCGGAGCTTACAAGGATGTATTCACAGCGTGTTTTGGAAAGCCACCCCGCAGGATGCGCGGGCGACGATCTCCTAAGTAATTATTCTGGGAATGAAAGCATGGGAAGGATGCAGAAGGAACTGCACACCGGCATCGATCTGGCGGTGGCACTGATCAAACAGGACACACTGCCAGCGCTGTTGAACACCGCCACCCGCCAACTCGAAAGCGCCTTCGGGCTCAGCAAGTGCTGGGCGCTGGAACTCGACCTCAGCGGCCGGACCCTGCACTGCAGCAAACTGGACGAAGCGGGCGAGTTTGATTGTAACGACTTCAGCCACCCCTTTGCCCACGTGCTGCAGACAGGCCAGCCGCGGGAACTCACCCGTGCTGCCAGCTATCGCCTGGATCATGCCGGCTTCCAGACGCTCCTGGAACTCAGTGGCCGTCCAAGAAGCTTCTGGCTGGAGCCACTAAAAGGCGAAGATGGCCGCACCCTCGGTATGCTCGTGTTGTGCGGCGACCACCCGGACTGGCAGGGCATCGTCACGCAGCCACTTTACAGCGGCCTGAAGCAACTGCTGGTGCATCAATGGATCAGCCAGCTGCAAACCCGTGACCAGGTGTGGCAACGGCGGCTGCTCAAGCGCTCCCTGGACCACCTGCACGATGCCGAAAGCCTGCGCCAGCGCTGCAGCCAGTTAGCCTATACCCTGGTTGGCAATTCCGAAGCCATGACCCACCTCCGGGCCCAGGTGGTGCGAGCGGCTGGCAGCCAGCTGTCTGTGCTGATTCAGGGCGAAACCGGTTGTGGCAAAGATGTGGTGGCCCGGGGCATCCACGATATGTCCGACCGTGCCAGTGGGCCTCTGGTGGTGGTCAACTGTGCCGCCATCCCGGACACCTTGTTGGAGAGTGAACTGTTTGGTCACACCAAGGGTGCCTTCTCCGGTGCCGACCAGGCCAAAGAAGGTCTGCTGGCCCAGGCCAACGGCGGCACCCTGTTTCTGGATGAGATTGGCGATATGCCCATGGCACTGCAATCCAAATTGTTGCGGGTGCTGGAAAGCCGACAGTTCCGGCCATTGGGTGCCCGGGAAGAGCAACATTCGGATTTCCGCCTGGTGGCGGCCACCCATCAGCCGCTTCAGGAGGGCATTGAGGATGGCCGGTTCAGGCGGGACCTGTTCTACCGCCTCAGCCAGTTTCCCCTGCGCGTTCTGCCACTGCGGGAACGCAGTGAAGATCTGGAAGCGCTCAGCCGTCACTTCATCCGGCTCTACACCGAGCGCGAGGGCAGTGGCCCGCTGGGCATCAGCAGCCATGCCCTGAGCGCGCTGGCCGACTACAACTTCCCGGGCAATGTCCGGGAACTGCGCAACATCATCGAACTGGCCTGTCTGCAGACCCCGGCCGGTGACGACATTCAGCCGGAAGTCCTGCGCCTGGACGATCTGTTTGCCGACTCCCCGGAGTCGACCATGGCTTTCGTGGAAGCCAAAACCATTCCGGGCGTACCTCCGGCCGATGATATCCGCGATCTGAAAGCCGCCGCCCAGGCCTTTGAGGCCGCCATCATCCGCGAACGTCTGCGCCAGTATGGCGGCAATCGCGCTCAGGCCGCGGAAAGCCTGGGCCTGCCAAAACGCACACTGGCCCATAAATGTCTGAAGTATCAGGTAACCGACGTATGACCCTGAAAGACCTGAACCGATTGCCCTTGATGGTCCTGTTGCTGGTGAGTGCCAGCAGTTGGGCCGATACCCGCCTGGTGGAAGCCGGGGCCTGCACTGAACAACCGAACCGGCTGGAACGTCTGGCCTGTTTTGATGAGGTGTTCGGTACGCCGTTGGCGCAGTACGAGGCCGGCCAGCATCCGGCATTGGTGAACCAGTCTGAGCGCTGGCGCCGGGTGTTTGCACAGGCCAGCGGGAACGATGCCGGCGGGGTGGTCTATCGCGACACCGGCAGCGCGGCGGGTCATCTGGTGACGGTGACCGCGCTCGGGGTAAAACCTCCACGCCCGGTGCTGTCGCTGCAGTGCCACAACAACATCACCGAGCTGGCCATCATGCTGCCGGAGCCACTGGATCGCGAGCGAGTCGACGTAACTCTGGGGCCCCATCGGGCACACTGGCGGGTTCGGGATGAAGGTTTGGTGGTCAGCGCGGGTCGCGGCCTGCCCGCTATCCGCACCGTACTGGATGTGGTCAACCAGCCGGATGTGCGCCTGCAGGCGGGAGTTCGGGAGCTTGATGGCCTGCTGTTTGACCTCAACGGCTTTGCTGAGGCGATCAAGCCTTTGCGCCAGACCTGTGGCTGGTAAGGAGTGATGGCATGCAGGTGATTGAACAGCATCCTTACGTGGATCAGGTACTGAACCCGATCCCAGGTGACACCGGGGTAGGCGAAAGCCTGGCTGAAGACAGCACGCTGGAGTTTCTCGAAGACGAGATCATGAAAGTGGGCTCGCTGGCCCACAACGACATCGACTGGCACAAGGTTGAAAGCGAAGCACTGAAACTGCTGGCGGATCGCAGCAAGGACATCAAGGTGCTGGGTTTTGTCATGCTCAGCCTGCAACGTGGCGGCGATGGTGAACGGTTTGCCCTGTCGCTGTACCTGCTGCATCGGGTGCTGGACGACTGGTGGGAAAACGCCTGGCCCTATCCCGGTGCCAAGGGGCAGCGGGCCCGCAAGATGCTGTTTACCCAGATGCTGCAGCGGGCCCTCAAAGCGGTCGAGAGCCTGAACTTTGATGCCAGCGTAGGAGATGGTCGTCAGTTCTGTCTGGACCTGGTTGAGAAACTGGACACCCAGGCGAAAGACCGGGATTTGCCTGACGACGCCCTGTTCGACCTGAAGCGGGCCGTGGAAAAGTTGCCCAAGCCGGACCAGACCACCGCGCCCCGGACGGCGTCTGAAAGCTCCCCGACAAACAAACAGGAGAGCACGGCCAGCTCATCGCCCTCCAGCTCGGCCAGTTCCAACACTACGGCCGCGTCGCTGGGCAATCTGACACTGGACCCGAGTAATGAGCGTGCGACCCGGCAGAGTCTGCTCAAGGTCGCCGAACTGCTGACCAGCAGCGAACCGGACAACGCCCTGGGCTACCGGATGCGTCGGTATGCCATCTGGCAGAGTATCACCAGCCTGCCGCCAACCCGGGATGGCAAGCGCACAGATCTGGCAGCCGTCAGCGCAGACCGGGTGGCCGAGTACAGGGAAGCTCTGGAGAAAACACCGGACCTGGAACTGTGGCAGCGCATTGAACAAAGCCTGTCGGTCAGCCCGTTCTGGCTCGATGGCCACTGGCTCAGCGCCCGGGCGGCCATGGCCCTTGGCAATACCGATTGCGCGGAGGCCATCCGGGAAGCCCTGAAAGCGTTTGTCGACCGCCTGCCGCAACTGGCCGAGCTCACCTTCAACGATGGCACACCGTTTCTCAGTGACGATGGTGCAGATTGGTTGCACACAGCCCCGGCAGCTGGCAAAGGAACGGGCGCAGGTGCCAATCCCTGGGAGCAGGCATTCGACGGTGCGCTTGAGCTGGTGCGGCAGAACAAACTGGCGCCGGCCATGGAACTGCTGGAGCAGGGTCTGGCCGATGCCCGGGAGCCGCGCGAGCGCTTCTACTGGCGCCTGGCCACGGCCCGGCTGCTCAAGGAAACCGGCCTGAAAGCCCTGGCCGCCGAACAGATTCAGGATCTGAAAAACCAGATCCAGGGGCGGGTTCTCGAAGACTGGGAACCGGCTCTTATAAAACAACTGGAACGACTGGCGTAACGCCCGCAAGACGCAACGAACGCAGGAATGGAAACCATGTGGAGAAAAGCATTACTCATTGGTCGTTGGCTTCTGCCCTACATCCGCAGCGCCGCCCCCGTCACCCTGGCTCTGGGGGTGATTGCCCTGCTGGTAGCCACGTGGTGGCTGGGGCCACGCCTGGAAATCAACGGCGACTACCCGTTGATAGCCTGGCAAATGCGTGCTCTGGTCACCCTGGGGGTGGTCCTGATGGTGGTGGTAGTCTGGGGCACCATGCTGGCCCGTCGCCTGGGTAAAGTGAACAAGGCCAAGGCCGAGGAGCAGCGGGAGCAGGAAGACCCGATTCTGCCCATGGAGCGTCGCCAACAGCGGCTGCTGGACCGCCAGCTGCAGGCGTTGAAAAGCAATCTGCCGGGTCGCAAGGGCCTGTACCGTCTGCCCTGGTATCTGGTGATGGGCCTGGAAGATGCCGGTAAGACGAGCCTGATTCAGCGTGCCGGGCAAACCTATACCCTGACCAACGTCACCCGTAACAACCGTGGCGACCGTAACCCGTTCAGTTTTGACTGGTGGATTGGCGACAACGGTGTCCTGATCGACCCGGATGGCGAACTGCTGAGCCAGAACCAGGGTGAGGGCGCCACTGGCGAAATCCAGAGCCGGCTGTGGAACCACTTTATCGCCTGGCTGGAACGCAGCCGGCCCCAGCGGCCACTCAATGGCGTTATCCTGGCTGTGGATCTTGCGCGCCTGAGCGCCGCCAACGAACAACAGCGTGAAGCCCACGCCATTCTGCTGCGCACCCGCCTGCGGGAGCTGATGGAACAGCTTGGGTCACGGCTGCCGGTGTATGTGACCTTCACCAAGATGGATCTGATGTACGGATTTGCGCCGTTTGTCCGTACTCTCAGCAAGGCGGAGAAGGACAAGGCCCTGGGGTTCACCTTCAGGCTGGACGGCCAGCAGGATCAGGACCAGTGGCTGGAACAGTTTGCCGAGCGTTACGCCGATATGGTGGATGAGCTCACCGAACGCCTGCCGGACGTGCTGGCCAACACCCGTGATAACGAAGAACGGGCGGCGGCTTATTCGTTCACCCGCCAGTTGGCGGGCCTGAAGCCGGCGATGGAGCAGTTCCTGACGGATTTGCTGTCAGCGGATGCCTTCTCCACGCCGGCACTGGTACGCGGCACCTACTTCACCTCGGTGTTGCAGGAAGGTGTGCCCGAGGACGCCTTTGTCTCCGCTGCTGCCCGGAACTACCAGATGTCCGACCCGATTCAGCCGGCCCAGCGTGGTGGCCAGTCTGCGAGCCTGTTCACCAAGGGGCTGTTCCCCGAAATCATCTATCCGGAGGCGGGCCTGGCCGGGGATAACCGGCGGGTGGTGCGCCAGCGTCATCGTCGAGTGGCCGTTGCCGCCGTGGTGGCCCTGGCCGCCGGCGCGGGCATGACCGCGGGCTGGCAGCATTATTTTCTCCAGAATGCCGAAGCCGCCGCCCAGGTGGAAAACCGGGTGAAAAGCTATCTGAACGACTGGCAGCCGGTTGGCTACGAGCCGGACACCACCGGCCGTAATCTGCTGCAACCGCTGGATGAGCTGCGGGATGCCACTCTGGCCTTCGGCGATTACCGCAAGGAGTGGCCGCTGGTGACCGATATGGGGCTGTACCAGGGGCACAAGGTGGGCCCGGAAGTGGATAAGGCCTACCTGAACATGTTGGCCTATCAATACCTGCCTGCGCTGATGTTTGGTGTGATGGAGGAAATGGGCCAGGCCCCGGATAACAGCACTGAGCGGCTCGAACACCTGCGCGTGCTGCGGATGCTTTACGATGCCAGCGGCCGCCGTACCGACATCGTGTCCGGTTACATGCGTGAATACTGGCAGGCCCGTTTCCCCGGCCAGCGTGATGTACAGAATCGCCTGTATGGGCACCTGCAATACGCCATGGCCCACACCGACCTGTCGTACCTGGCAGCCAACGGCGACCCAACCGCCACTATGGCTCTGGCGCCCTTCCGCAGCAGTGTTGAATGGGCACAGCACGAGCTTGGTCGTATCAGCACCTCAGACCGCGTATACCGCGAGCTGGAGAATGAGGCCAGCCGTGATTTCCCGACCCCACTGGAACTGGCCCGCAGCTCCGGCCCGGCGTTCTCGACCGTGTTCACCCGCCTGGACAGTTACGGCGAGCCGCTTGCCGAGGATGTGCCGTCTGCTGAGGATCCACTTTCGATACCAGCGTTGTTGACCCGGGAGGGACTGGAAAAATGGTTCCTTCGGGAATCCGGATCGGTCACCGAACTGGCCTTGATTGACGCCTGGGTGCTGGGCCGTCGGGATGATGTTGATTTCAGCAAGGCCGATGAAGCCGAACTGCTGGCCAGCCTGCAAACGCTGTACGCCGAGCACTATGCCGAGGCCTGGCGCACAGCGCTGAGCCGACTGGATATCCATCGGTTTGAGGATCTCAACCACGGCGTTCGTATTCTCGACAGCCTGACCAGCGGCCATCAGCCACTGGCCCGATTGCTGGCGCAGGTGCGGGAAAACACCCGCCTGATTCCGGTAGGTGAGGGCGAAGCGGAAGCCGCACGCAAGTTGCTTGAGCAATCTCCCCATTACCGCATGCTGCAGGACATAGAGCGCCAGTTCAGCGATCTGAACCAGCTTACCCGCAAGCAGGGTGAGGAGCCGTCTGGGCTGGAGGAAGTCATGCTGGTGGTGGGTGAGCTGCATGAATACATGCGAAACATCCAGGAATCCCCGGATACCGGCAAAGCCGCCCTCAGTGCCGCTCGTGCCCGCATGGGCCTGCAGGGCGCCGACCCTATCTTCACCCTGCAGCGCATGGCCGGCCATCAGCCGGAACCCCTGAACCGGATACTGAACCGCCTGGCCACCGAAAGCTGGCGGGTGGTTCTGGACAGTGCGGTGGCCCAGTTGGAGCGTGACTGGTATCGCGAGGTTTACCAGCCTTTCCAGCAGAACCTGGCCCGGCATTATCCGTTTACCCAGGGGGCAGGGCGTGATGCTGCGCTGCAGGACTTCGAGCGCTTCTTCGCGCCGGACGGTATTCTGGAGACTTTCTACAACGACAACCTGAAGCTGTTCCTGGAAGACCATCCGGAACATGTGGGTGATGCCCGCCGGGCCAGCCTGGTGCGCCGGGACGTGGTTGCTGCGCTGGACCGTGCCCGGCAGATTCGCCAGGCGTTCTTTACCCGCAGCGGTACGCTGGATGTGGAATTCGCGCTGGAACCCCTGAACCTCAGCAACAACAAACGTCGCTCGGTGGTGAACATCGATGGCCAGCTGGTGGAGTTCTCCCATGGCCCCAGCCAGAGCATTCCGCTGGTATGGCCGAACACCCTGCGGGACACCGTGGAGAGCCGGGTAACGCTGGTGCCGATTCAGGTAAACCGCTCGCCCCGGAGCATTTCCGAAAGTGGTCCCTGGGCACTGTTCCGGTTGTTGGGTAAGGCGGACATCACCGGTGTCAGCAGCAATGCGGTGGACGTGAAGTTCACGGTGGATGACGGGGAAATGCGTTATCGCCTGCACGCGGCCAGCAATACCAACCCGTTCACAGAGCAATTGCTCTCAGGGTACCGCATACCCCGCAGCTTGTATTAAACTGTGTTCCGTCGCCCGGGTATGTGTGCCCGGGTTGGCGGGAGCCGGCACCCGGATGGCGCAGGCTGAAAACGGATACATTCAATCTTCAGGGATCGAAGTCATGCCCCAGGCAAGCGGATTGCAGTTCACCGCCCGTGTAGGCGAATTCCCCTCGGACCACTTTGTCGTTGTCGGCTTCGCGCTGACCGAACGGCTGTCTGATCTGTTCCATGGCCGGTTGCAACTGGCCAGCACCGACCCGGATGTGGCCGCCGCCGACGTACTGGAACAGCCGGTAGACCTGGTGGTGTGGCAGGACGGCCAGCCCCTGCGCCGGTTCACCGGCGTGGTGAACGAATTTATGCGGGGCGACACCGGCCACCGCCGCACCCGCTACGAAGTCGTCATCCAGCCGCCGTTATGGCGCCTGGGCCTGATGCACAACAGCCGCATCTTCCAGACCCAGGCCACCGACGCCATCGTGCGCACCCTGCTCGAAGAGCGGGGCATCATTGATGTGGTCTTTGACTTCAAACGCCCGCCGGAAGAACGGGAATACTGCGTCCAGCACCGGGAAACCGACCTGCAGTTCCTGGAACGCCTGGCCGCCGAAGAAGGCTGGCACTACCGCTACCAGCACGGCAGCGTGGATGGTGAAGACCAACCGGCACTGATTCTTGCCGACCACCACGGCGACGCCCCGAAACTGGACCCGGTTACCTGCAACACCAAAGCCGGTGGCAGCACAAAGCAGGCCTGCGTGTTCCAGTTCGCCTACGAAGAACGGGTCAAAGCCTCCTCCGTGGCCATGAAGGACTACACCTTCAAGAACCCCGCCTACGCCCTGATGCATGAACAAAATGCTGGCGGTGTTAACCACCGGGAAGACTACCAGCACTATGACTACCCCGGCCGCTACAAAGCCGACGCCAGCGGTCAGCCGTTCACCCAGAACAAACTGGATGCCCTTAGAAACGACGCATCCATGGCCAACGGCAAAAGCAACCGCCCGGACTTCACCCCCGGCGCCAAAGTGGAACTGCAGGACCACGACAGCCAGACCCTGAACCGGGAATGGCTGCTCACCGCCATCACCCACACCGGCAAACAGCCCCAGGCCCTGGAAGAAGAGGG
>NZ_JACDWW010000019.1:0-5454 GCF_016464145.1 Marinobacter sp. bablab_jr008 | reverse complement strand
CCAAAAAGGCGACAAATTCTTACCCGTATTTTGGCTGAACTCGACACGGCGGAAACCCGCGCGGCTGTTGGCTTCCTGGCGTTTTTCGTGGTGGGGTTTTTCGGTGTTTTGCCGGTCTGAACCATCTATACATTATGCGCAGTCTGGTATCCGTTCAAATAACAGTATTACGGATTCTTGGACGACCACAGAAAGTGCTAAAGAATAGCCACAGAAAGTGCTAAATTTTCACAGGAAGTACTAAATTCGTCGCCCACCTTTCTATCTCTATGATTCTGAATGTTTTTCGGTTTTTTCTCGAATAGCGCCTTTCGGGGCGATCAGTGCCTTGGATTCTGGCGGTTAGTTTCGATTGTGGAATAGCGTCAGCTCTGACCGAACTCCGCAATTTTAGGTAATGCCCTGGGTTCGAAAGGTATTGGCCGATGCCGGTAAAAAACATCCCCTATACCTCTCGAGAAGTATCATGCGAATCGGAGCACGGATTTTTGTTATGGCAGCCTCGGAACCGCTCTGTGAATTGAGAGAAAACGTGGAACGGTGTTATCGATAATCCGGTTGAGACGATCCGCTCCTGATTATTGAAAACCGTAGTACTCGTCAGCTCTGGAAGAAATGGACGTTACAAGGCGCAACCAATGGTCCGTTTGGGATGATTAGGTCTGCCTGGGTGCCCTGAGCATAATAGTTCTCTACTAAACTCCAGAAATCCGTTAAAATCACATTATTACGGATTTTATTTTCACCCTCTCCTCGCATCCGAGCGGCTTACCAGGAGCTCCCCGATGGGCAAAACCGGCCAGGCACGCGTGCTCACGCCCGAACAGTTCGCTCACCTCTTGCACGTGATCAAAGGGCATCGTTACCCGGAAAAGAACACGGCGCTGGTTCAGATCAGCTTCAAGCTCGGACTGCGAGTTCAGGAAATTGCCCTTCTCCAGATCAAAGACGTCGCCGAACTCGGCCCTGAAAGTTCTGGTCAGTGCTCTTTCAAACTTAAGGAAATCCTTGCGTTGCCAGCGGCTTACACTAAAGGTGCCGATGCGTTGAAGCGATCCAAATCCACGTACCAGCGGCGTCGAATCAGTTTTAGTGTTCACGATTTCCACCAGCTTGTTCAGCGAATTGAAACCATGGCCAAGGCTGGCGCCGAGATCAAACCGGAGGATTTTTATCCTGAGGTCAAAAAACATCGTGGTAAATCGCGCGATCTTCCAATGAATGACGTTGCGCTGAGAACGGCTATAGAAAATCACCTTGCGATCCGCCTGGCAGCGCATCCCTCAGTGAAAAAGACGGATCCTCTATTCCTGACTCAAAAAGGAGGCCCCTATTCTCCCAATACTCTCCAGGAACACTTTGCTCTCATGCATAGACATTGGGCAGGTATTGAGCGAGCCAGCTCCCACAGTGGCCGGAGGACTTTAATGACGAATATCATTCATGAACAAAAGAAGTCAGTTAAGGTCGCCCAAAAAATCGCTGGCCATGTGTCACCGTCAACAACGCTCATTTACGAAGAACCTCCCGAGGAGTCACTGAAGGAAGCGTTGCAGGATGCCGGGTACAAATATATTGGTTAGTCCAGCAAACGAATAAACTTTGGAGCGAAGTCATTATCACAGTTCAAACTCCCCAGAAATGCCACTGGTTTGCTTACCTGATTTCAGCCCACTTGTCATGAGTCTTGTTGATAGCGCCGGCCCCATAGCTGCACTGCCCCACCAAACGTAGTTTTCATTTCAATTGGAGATGGTTTGGTGACTGAAGCGTGAAGTTCAGTGTGGTCGCAAAGCGGACATTCGAGTAAGACGAATAGCGCTTGCAGTATGCGCGCCCATGGAATGGAACCGAAGGCGCAATGAAATGGGCTTCGTCGCGCCTGCGCTTAATGGGTTCTACCCCGTTACTGTGGACATTCCTAAAAAGAGGCCTGACACGCTGCTCACAGGCTCGGCGTGCCTCCGAACAACAGGTAATAAGCGATGCCCAGTAGCGAACTGACTAAGATCACCGGCAACATGCCCACCTTGAAGCGTAACATGGCAATAAAGGCGGCCAGTGCAAGCACCACACTGGCGATCTGAATACTGCCCCATGTCGGCACCATTAACTGCATGCCAAAGGTCCGAACCGTATCTACTTCGGCGAAAGCGACATGCACCGCGAACCAGATAGCCAGGTTCAGCATCACGCCCACAACGGCGGCGGTGACCGCCGATAACGCAGCACTCACCGCCTGGTTCCCGCGCAGCCTTTCTACATAGGGTGCGCCCAGGAATATCCACAGAAAACAGGGAACAAAGGTCACCCAGGTAGCCAGAATCGATGCAAGAATGCCCGCTGTAAAAGGATCGAGGGGGCCTGCGTCGCGGAAAGCGCCCATGAAGCCCACGAACTGTACTACCTGAATCAAGGGGCCGGGCGTGGTCTCTGCCATGCCCAAACCATCCAGCATTTCCCCTGGCGCAAGCCAGCCATAGTTCTGTACGGCCTCCTGTGCCATATAAGCCAATACTGAATAAGCACCACCGAAGGTGACGACGGCCAGCTTGCTGAAGAAAAGCCCTATCTGGGTGAAGACATCGTCAAAGCCCAGCGATACAGCCAATACAACTAGCGGTGTGAACCACAGCGGTAGCCAGACCGCGAGTACCTTGAGCGCCCGCTTGCGCGTTGCCTTGGTATGATGTGCGGCACCGCCATCCATCATGGTGTCGATCGCCCGTTCACCATCCTCGGGCGTGTCATGTCCCTTGATGACCACGAATCGTTCCGGGTCCATGTACCGCCCCAGCAGGCCAATAACGGCAGCAGTCAGGATCACTACCGGGAACGGGACAGCGAACAAAAAGATGGCAATGAAAGCAAGGGCCGCCAAGATGTACATATAGGCATTCTTGAGCGCGCGCTTACCGATCCGGATGACGGCCTGAATCACGATCGCCAACACCGCCGCTTTAATCCCGAAGAAAAGCGCCTGCACCAGGGTTGCATCCTGAAAGCCCGCATAAAGCACGCTCAACACCAGGATGCTCAAAAAACCCGGCAACACAAACAGTCCGCCGGCCACGAGCCCACCCTTGACGCCATGCAGCAGCCAGCCGATATAAGTAGCCAGTTGTTGGGCTTCCGGCCCGGGCAGTACCATGCAGTAGTTCAGGGCGTGCAGAAACCGGCTTTCGCTGACCCATCGCTTTTCATCCACCAGAATACGATGCATGACGGCGATTTGGCCGGCAGGACCGCCGAAACTCAGCATTGCAATCCTTAGCCAGACGCGCACCGCTTCCCCAAACGTAATCTCATGACCAAACTCGTTGCGATCGCCACCCGATGGCACAGTGTCTTGTTGGGTTCTGTGGGCTGTATCGGTGGAGTGGGACGACTCCGGCATGCTTACTTCCCCTTCGTATAGGTTGTGTACAAACTGTCGAACACCTGATTGGCAGCCAGTAACAGCTGATCATCGTTATGATGAGACTCGCGAAAGCCCATCAATACGCATTCAACTCCAGTGGCCGCCGGTGGCTGATGGCCGCCAACATCGAGGTAATGCACCAGTTCCGCGATCCGCTGCAGTGCCACCTGGCGCAGGCCAAAGCTCGCCAGCAACGTTTCAAAGGTGACCTTGTCAGCTACATGGGTGAAGGCCGCTCCATCGAAATCAAAACCCAGCGCGTGATCAGGGCAATCAGCTGGAGAGCTTAACCATAGAAAATTCGCTTCCGGATCGATGAATCGCTTAATCAACCAGGCGCTGGCCAGGCGGTCCACCCACGGTCGGCGACGAGTTGCCCATACCCTTCCCAGGTAGTCGGCACGGTTGAGGAGAGCGACCGTGCCTGAAACAGGTAGCGGCTCATCAGGCGACAGCACCCGATTTGCGTCGGTTTCCAGTTCCTGCAACGCCCGATCGACCCGTTCACGGGCAGCACCTGGAAAAAAATCAATCTGTGACACGCGCGTGAAGCGCTTACGCAGTTTCCGGGTCTCCCTAATAACCTCCATGGCCGATTCTGGCAGCAGCGTTGCCCGTAGTTCTGCGATGTCCGAGTGCAAGGCCTCATAGTCGTCCGCACGATCGAATAAAGCGGGGAATTCATGAGCATCCGGGCCGTCAGTGGGTACAACATGGGCGACACCGCCGGCTTCACGCACGTCATGGGCCACAGCCTCCAACTTCTCGACGTGATCGGGGTGAGCTGGCAGTAAATAGACGCCGTCGCGAAGTGAAGCCGCGCCCCATGCCTTAATAGAGCGCCAGGCCCGCATACGCACCGTCGCATTTTCTGTAGGAAGTGACAGAATCAGTAGAAGCCATGACATTCTGTAGAATCTACTACGTGTTTGTAGCAATCACAACACTTTTATGGCTGAACGGTTGTGATGGCCATCTGACTACAGTAGCATTCTCATATATCCCCCCACGGGGGATAGGTTAAAAGCTGGTTTTGACCCCAGACTTACCAAATCATCAGCCACGCTAGGAACACTGTGATGCACCACGAACGACTCGATCATTGGCAACATAAGCATGTCTTTGGCCAGGATCGGAAGCGCCCCGGAGAAATCCGAACGCTCATCGTGGTGGGCCTAACGCTGGCGATGATGGTCTGGGAAATCCTGGCCGGGATCGTTTATGGCTCGATGGCCTTGCTGGCCGATGGGCTGCACATGGGGTCGCACGCGGTGGCCCTGGGTATTGCCGCCTTCGCCTATGCATACGCCAGGAAAAACGCAGGCAACGCCCGATTCTCTTTCGGGACGGGGAAGGTCAATGCGCTGGGCGGCTTTACCGGAGCCATTCTGCTGGCTGTCTTTGCGCTCTACATGGTCATCGAGAGTGTTGGGCGTTTTATCCAGCCCGTCCCCATTTCTTTCGATGGGGCCATATTTGTGGCCATCATAGGCCTGGTGGTCAACGGGGTGTCAGCGTGGATACTGGGGGATGCAGGTCATGACCATGGTCACAGTCACGGGCATAATCACGGTCACCACCATCATCACCATGACCACAACCGACGGGCCGCTTACCTGCATGTGCTTGCAGATGCGTTGACGTCAGTCCTTGCCATTGTTGCCCTTCTGGCGGGTAAATATGCCGGGTGGAACTGGATGGACCCGATGATGGGGATTATCGGTGCGATTCTGGTAACCCGTTGGTCCTGGCAACTTTTAAGAGACACCTCAAAAATCCTTCTCGACGAGCAACATCAGGACATGGAGGACGCTGTTAAAGAGGCCGTCGAAGACGACGATGCCAAAGTCAGTGATCTGCATGTGTGGGCAATAGGCCCAAACATTCATGCCGCTATTGTCTCAGTCGTCTCGCATCAGCCCGAGTCGCCCGCAGTTTATAAGGAGCGCATTCAGGCACACTGCCAGTCCCTGGTCCACGTGACGGTGGAACCTCTTCGCTGTGATTAACGGAGAGAACGCAAATTAGAGAGT
>NZ_JACDWW010000018.1:0-22933 GCF_016464145.1 Marinobacter sp. bablab_jr008 | reverse complement strand
GCCGACCTTCGCTACACTCAAGAGAATGCTGAATAAAGGGAGATTTACCTGCTGGGGTCTGAGTTCTGCCAGTAGTGAATACAGTCTGGGGGTGCTGAGTTACAACCTGATGCGGGCGATCAACGTGCTGGGCGTGAAGGGGATGCTGGCAAGGCTGGCTTGAGGCGCTTAGGCCTCTTTATTGCCTGTAAATATAGGCTGATTGAAAGCAAAAATGCCCCGGACGATGTCCGAGGCACTTTGTGGGCCTGCTCAGAAGCTATGTAAATCGTGTTTTTACACAGCCTCCAAATGGCTGCCCTTTTTTATGCTTGAGAACACCTGAAGGCACTCCGTTCCGATCAGAACGCCGGAACAACCGCACCTTCATACTTCTCCATAATGAAATCCTTCACCGCATCGGATTTCAACGCATTGGCCAGCTTCTGCATGGCTTCGCTGTCCTTGTTGTCCGGACGGGCGACCAGGATGTTCACGTAAGGAGATTCGGAGCCTTCAATCACCAGAGCATCTTCAGACGGGTTCAGGCCCGCTTCCAGCGCGTAGTTGGTGTTGATCAGCGCCAGGTCCACCTGGTTCAGGATACGCGGCAGGGTCGCCGCTTCCAGTTCCTTGAAGTCCAGGTCTTTGGGGTTGTCTGCAATATCACGCGGGGTCGCAGTGATCTTGCTTTCGTCCTTCAGGGTAATCAGGCCCGCTTTCTGCAGCAGCAGCAGAGCACGTCCACCGTTGGTGGGGTCGTTGGGGATGGCTACAACCGCACCTTCTTTCAGCTCGTCCAGAGACTCGATCTTGCTGGAGTAGGCGCCGAACGGCTCCACGTGAACGCCGGTCACAGTCACCAGGTTGGTGCCACGGCCGTTGTTGAACTCATCCAGGTACGGCTGGTGCTGGAAGAAGTTGGCATCCATACGCTTCTGATCAACCTGGATGTTGGGCTGCACGTAGTCGGTGAACACCTTCACATCCAGCTCTACACCCTGTTCCGCCAGGGCCGGCTTCACGAATTCCAGCAGCTCGGCGTGGGGTACCGGAGTCGCGGCTACGGACAGTTGTTCTGCCGAAGCAGCAGTCGAGAAGGTTGCAACAGCGGCCAGAGCCACCAGAGTTTTCTTCAGGTTCATAACAAATCTCCTGCGTTAATTATTTACGGCTGAAATACAGGACCAGGCGATCGCCCGCCATCTGCAACACCTGCACAAAGATCACCAGCAGGGCCACAGTAATCACCATGACGTCGGTCTGGAACCGCTGGTAACCGAATCGGATCGCCAGGTCGCCAAGGCCGCCGCCACCAATAACGCCAGACATGGCTGCGTAAGACACCAGAGTAATGGCCGTTACCGTAATGCCCGCGATAATGCCGGGAAGTGCCTCCGGCAGCAAGGCACCAAAGATGATCTGTCGGACATTCGCACCCATGGCCTGGGTTGCTTCAATAATGCCCCGGTCCACCTCCCGCAAGGAGGTTTCCACCAGGCGGGCAAAGAACGGAGCACCACCGGCCACCAACGGCGGAATCGCGCCGGCCACACCCAGGGAGGTGCCGATCAGCATTACCGTGAACGGGATCATCACAATCAGCAGGATGATGAAGGGCACAGAGCGCAGCACGTTCACAATAAACGACAGGATGGCGTAGGCCACCGGCTGTTCCAGCAACTGACGCTTGCCGGTCAGGAACAACAGCACACCGATTGGCAAGCCAATCAATACGCTGAACAACAGCGACATGCCCACCATCACCAGGGTATCCCAACTGGCCCAGCCAATTTCGGCCCAGTCCACGTTCCCCATAAGGCTTTCCATCAAGGCTTCCATCAGCGCACCACCTCCACATGAACTTCAGCGGCTTCCAGCGCTTTCATGGCGACCTCCAGATCGCCGCCCACCAACGACAGGGTCAACTGGCCGTAAGGCGTGTCCTTGATGTGATCAATCCTGCCCGAAAGAATACTGAAATCCACACCGGATTCCCGGGCAACACTGCCAAGCAACGGTTTGTACGTGGATTCCCCCTTGAACGTCAGTCGCAGAATACGACCCTCGGCTTTCTGCAGATCTTCCTGCAGCTCATCCCGATCGACATTCTCGCTTTCGAACACAAAATCCCGGGTGGTCGGGTGCTGGGGGTGCAGAAAGACTTCACTGACTGGCCCCATTTCCACCACACGGCCGGCATCCATCACCGCCACCCGGTCACAGACACGGCGCACCACATCCATCTCGTGGGTAATCAGCACAATAGTCAGGCCCAGTTCCTTGTTGATGTCCGCCAGCAGCTTTAGCACCGACTGGGTGGTTTGTGGGTCCAGGGCGCTAGTGGCTTCATCGCACAGCAAAATAGTCGGTCTGCAGGCCAGAGCGCGGGCAATGCCTACCCGCTGTTTCTGGCCGCCAGACAACTGGGACGGATATTTGTTGGCATGATCGCTCAGGCTTACCCGAGCCAGGAGCTCATCCACCCGACTGCGAATTTCAGCCTTGGAATAAATGCCCGCCAGCTTCATCGGGAAGGCAATATTGTCAGCCACCGTCTTGGACGACAGCAGATTGAAATGCTGGAAAATCATGCCCACTTTGCGTCGGAACGCCCGCAACTCTGCGGCGCTGTAGCGGGTGATGTCTTCGTCGTCGATCAGGATGCGACCGCCGGTGGAGGGTTCCAGTTTGTTGATCAGTCGGACAAGGGTCGATTTGCCCGCGCCGGAGTGGCCGACGATGCCGAACACCTCACCGGTCTCGATGGTCATACTGGTGGGATGCAGCGCGGGGATCGCCCGGCCAGCCACCTGGTACGACTTTTCTACCTGGTCAAATACAATCACGATCAGTGCCTTGCAGATGCGTCGTTAAAACCGGCGATTATAGCCTATTCAGGGGGCAAACCCGAATCCCGCCCGGTGGCCGGCAGGTGGGTAGTTGCCCTTACACCAAAAGGTACCTGACAGACCCGCACCCAGGTCAGCACGGTCAGCCGGGCCATTACCCTGATCGGGTTTGATGCCGTGAAGTCCATGGCAATTTCGTCTCTGATTGTCGATTCCCTGCTTAAACGCAATGATCGCTCCCACCTGCTGCGATGCCTGGCCAGGGCGATTCACGCCGCGGTACAGGCCCGCTGTCTGATGCCCAAACGCACCGAGCACGCCCTGGAAGCCACCAAAGTGGCGGTTTCTCTGGGCATCCCGCAAGTGACCGCTCTGCTGCCGGGCAACCAGGAGTCAGCCCCGATGCCCCGGCCATGGACTCCGACCTGCAACTGCAGATTCTGCGGGAGCTAACCCAGGCCCTGGCGGAAAAACCGGACATCAATGAGGTCTGCCAGTTGGTGATTGAGGGGATTCACCGGGCCATCGGCATGCAGCGCGTAGCCCTGTTGATGACTGACCGCTCCGGCGAATTACTGGTACCGCGCAAGGTAGGTGGCCGCGGCACCGAAGAGTGGCGCGAGCACTTTGTCATCAAGAAAGGTTAGTGCAGTGAACGCATCTGCCTTGGGTATAACGCCGCACTGACTTCCGGCTCTTCCAACAGATCCGCCAGTTCCCGATCCACGTCGGTTTCCTCGCCCTCATCCGGCAGTGGCTCAAACAGGGTGCTCAGCCAGGAGGCCACGGACGGCGCGTTATCTCGGTCGTAGTCGGTAGACAGCGCCTTGATCCGGCGGAAGCCGATAATGCGTTGGTGGCGCGGGTCGCGGATCTGCTCGAAACCCCGCCAGTAGATGCGATCACGGGTGTGAAGTTGAACGAACAGGGTATCGATGGGGCCATTATCGTCATCCCGGGCGTCGTCATCAGTCGCCGCCTGCTCAGGCTCGGGCTGGCCTTCGGCCGGTTTACGGCGGATGGTGGTCCAGGCCGGATAGAGCACCGCGACCGCGTCGGCCTCCACATGTTCCCTGGCTGCTCTCAGAATAAGCCCCCAGCGAGCCTTGTCGGCATCGGTCTCCAGTGAGTTGATGGGAAGGTCGTAGCTCTGATCACTGGACAGGACAATCGCCATCATCGGGGCGTCCAGTTCCCCCATGGCTTCAGCCTGCGCTACGGATACCAGATCGTCGATTGCCATCGATTGGTTCATAAGATGCTCGCCTCCTCGATGCCATCAGGGTGGTCAGGAACCGGTGTCCCTGACTAACAGCATAGCCTGTTCCACATGGAAAGATAAACGTGGAGTTGGTCACCGCGGATCACAACCCCCGGAGAAGGTTTTTTCTTCCACCTCAGAAAGCATCCTCAAGGCGCTCGTAGTTACTGAACCACGGATTGGCCTCTTCCAGTTGAGCAGCAACCTGCAGCAGGCGGTCTTCACCACCGTGGCCCGCCCCGAACTGCACACCCACCGGCAGTCCGTCACGGGTCCAGTAAAGGGGTACCGACATCGCCGGCGTTCCCGTCAGGTTGGCCAGTTGGGTGAACGGTGTCCTGGCCAGGCTTTCCAGGGCCATCTGGTCCACCTGTCCACTTTTGTGCACCAGCTTTCCGGCTTTCAGGCCCAGCATAAGTCGCGCCACCAGCTTCAGGTGAGCAGGTGTGTCCATTTCTCCGATCCGGGCCGGTAACTGGCCAGTGGTGGGACACAGATAAAGATCAAAACGATCGAAATAGGCCCCGAGGGCCCGGGCGAAATCGTTCCACTGCTGGCGCAGGCGAACATAGTCTGGCAGCGGCATGGTGCGCCCGAGCATACCCAGCAGCCGGGTTTCCAGCTCAAAATCCCGATCGGTGGTGCCGAATTCGGTTTTCGCGCGTTCCATAAGCGCGGATACCTCACCGAAATACAGCGCCAGGTAGCAGCGGGCCAGGGCCAGCCCATCAAACTCCGGGCGGGCATACTCTACATCGTGGCCCAGGGATTCCAGCAGGCGTGCCGTTTCTTCAACTGCGGCGACGCATTCCGGCGCTACCTCGGTGTCATAGGGTGACGAGGTAAATACGCCGATTTTGAGGCGGCCCGGTGACTGCTGCATCAGGTCTGCCCAGGGGGTCGATGGCTGTGGGATAGTAAACGGATCGCCACTGGCCGGACCGGACAGCACATCCAGCATCGCGGCGCTGTCCCGGACGGTCCGGGAAACCACATGATCGGTGGACGCTCCGGTCCAGGCCTCGCCAGCGTATGGGCCAACCGAAATCCGACCCCGGGACGGCTTCAGCCCGAACAAGCCATTGTAGGCGGCCGGAATACGAATGGAGCCACCGCCATCATTGGCACCCGCCATGGGCACAATGCCAGCCGCGACCGCAGCACCAGAACCGCCGCTGGAGCCGCCCGGCGTGCGCTCGGTAGCCCAGGGGTTACGGCTGGGGCCCCACAACGCCGATTCGGTCACGGCCTTGAGGCCGAATTCCGGGGTTGCCGTGCGACCAAGAAAAACCAGCCCTGCCTCACGGGCACGGCGCACAAACTGGGAATCCCGCGTAGCGACGTTCTTCAGCAGAGCCCGGCTGCCGTATGTACAGGGATGCCCGGCCTGCTCCTGTGCCAGATCCTTGAGCAACAAGGGCACCCCGGCGAAGGGGCCCTTTGCAGGAAAATCCTGATCCATGGCCTCTGCAAACTGCGGGTGGCAGATGGCATTCAGGCGCGGGTTCACGGCGCTGGCACGGTCGATAGCGGCCTCGGTCACTTCCCGGGAGGTGACTTCACCCCGGCGAATCAGATCGGCCAGGGCCGTGGCATCGTAACGGAGATATTCGGACGGTTTCATTGGCAACCCTGCTTGTTGTTCTTCGGCGAAAGTCCCCTGGACATTCCCGTTATAAACCGGAAACTCAGGAGCTTACGCCAATACCAAAGTGAGTTCCATGAGCCTGATCGTGTTTCCTGAAGCCCTGAGCACCAGCGTGATTGTGTTCCTGCTGATGGCGTCAGCGGTTACCTCCATGATAACCGCCACCCTGGGCGCCGGCGGCGGTGTCCTGCTGCTGGTACTGATGGCATCCTGGCTGCCACCGGCGGCAATCATTCCTGTGCACGGCATGATCCAGCTCGGTTCCAACAGTGGCCGGGCCATACTGACCTGGCATCATATCGACTGGAAGGTGATCGCCGCCTTCGCCCCAGGCGTGCTGGCAGGGGCCGGACTGGGTGCCTGGTTGCTGGTCGATCTGCCGGCTCATCTGTGGCAACTGAGCATTGCCCTGTTCGTGCTTTACCTGTGCTGGGGCCCCGGGTTGCCCAAGGCCTCTTTTGGCCCGTTCGGCGTGTTTATCGCTTCTGCCATTACCAGTTTCGTGAGTCTGTTCGTGGGCGCTACCGGCCCCCTGGTGGCGGCGTTTATCAAGCAGATTCACACCGACCGCTTCCGCACCGTCGCCACCTTTGGCACCGCCATGACCCTGCAGCACGCCCCCAAGGCCCTGGTATTCGGCGTGGCCGGTTTTGTGTTTTCGGAGTGGCTGCTCTTTATTCTGGCCATGATCGCCTGCGGCTTTGCCGGCACCTGGCTTGGATTACACCTGCTTAAATCCATCAATAACCGGTGGTTCCACACCGCCTTCAACCTAGTACTTACCTTGCTGGCGTTCCGCTTGCTCTGGCAGGCAGCGCGCTCTGCCGGCTGGCTTGGCTAAGGCCGGTCGCCTTCGTCCGGCAGTGCAATCGATACTACGCAGTTCCGGCCCCGTGATTTGGCGATGTAGCAGCCTTCATCAGCCCGAGCCATCACCTCTTTCGGGCCGTTGTCGTGGGCTGAAACCGGCGTCAGGCCAATGCAGACGGTGACGCCAAACTGGCGACCGTCGTGTTCGATCTTCAACGCCTGCACCTTTGCCCGGATGCTTTCAGCCAGGGTTTCGGCACGCGCCATACCACAGGCTGGCAACAGAATGGCGAACTCATCACCGCCAAGTCGGGCTACCGTATCCGACTGACGCACGGCCTGTTTGAACACCTCCGCCAGCCGCTTCAGCAGATCATCGCCAACCAGGTGACCACCTTCATCGTTGACTGGCTTGAAGTGGTCCAGGTCGATCATCATCAGTACCGCAGGCACCGGTTGCCCGGGCGCATCCGCCAGCGCCTTGAGCAATGAGGCGGTGAACGCCCGCCGATTCAGCAACTGGGTCAGTGCATCGTGGGTGGCCTCCCAGGATAATCGTTCTTCTTCCCGCCTGCGTTCACTGTCGTCCCTGAGTACAAACACCAGCCGTTCCTGCCGCTCGCCCCGTCGCAGATGCAGCATGGTCAGATCGATGTCGTAGATCCGTCCAGCCAGGTTTTCGAGGGTCACGTAGCGGTTGTCGATTTCCTCTCCGGACAGAAAAGTGTCGTAAACCAGTTCTTCATTGTCGTGGCGGATGGTGACGGATTCGAAAAAGTTATGGCCCACACAGTCATCATCCAGCGCCAGAAAACCGCAGGCGGCGCCGTTGGCGTAGCGGATAGCGCCTTCGGTATCCACCATCAGCACCCCTTCCTGAAGCACATCGAGAATCGAATCCGCCCGCTGCTGTTCCTCGCGAATGGCCCTTTCAAAGCGCATTTCCTGAGTCACATCCCGGACGGCAGTAATGGTACCAATGGCCTGGTCCGGCAGGTCGATCACCGAGGTAATGACATCCACCCGGACATGACCGGGCAGACGATGGGTTAGCAACCGTAGCCGGCTCCTGAAAAAGCTGCGGCGTACCAGAACATTGCGCCACCCCTTCATGGCCTTGTCCCGGTCTTCGCTGGCGACGGTTTCAATCAGGTAGCGATGGCGGAGCCAGTCCTCGGGGCGCCCGACAATATCCAGAAACGCCGGGTTCACGAACTCTATACGGCCCAGGATATCCGTGTGTACGATGCCGATCGGTGCATTGCTGGTGAGGGACCGGAAGAAGGCCTCGCGTTCGGCCAGTGACCGGAAAATCTCATCCCGTTCCTGCCGCACCTGGTTGAAGACTTTGGCAACGTTGCGGATCTCCGACCCGCCCACCTCGGAAACAGGCTCCTCCCGTTCACCAGTGTGCCGCTGATATATCTGAACCCCGAGATTGCGCAACGGCGCCAACAACCGGTAGAAGATCCAGAAAGCCAGAGGCGCCAGTATTGATACTACCGCCAGCAACGCCCAGCTGAAGCCACCGGTCATCCTCAGTGCCGGAGCAAAGGCCTCACGCTCGGGCCAGACAGCGGCCACAAACCATGGCACCAGCGCCATTTGCGCATAGCCGGTTATGGTCCCGGTTTTCCGGCCCGGATGATCGTGGGATGTGCCCTCGAAACCGGACATCGCCTGCAGTAAAGAGGGGGACGATTTGCTTACGGGCACCATCACCTCTCCCGACAGACCATCAGCAAGCACGATGCCGTTTTGCGTTATCAGGCGCAGATAGCCGGTCTGGCCCACCCGGACACTGGCAAATTCACTCATGAAATTGTCGCCCTGCAGCAGAATCAGCCCGCCAATCATGCCGATGAATCGCTGGTTTGCATCAAACAGGGGCGCGGCCACCATAACGCCGGGCTGCTCATCAATTACGGTAATGTAGGGAGCGCTGATAATGGGCGACATCCGGCTGACCAGATCGGTGAAGTAGGGGCGCTGCGAGGCATTGAAACCGGGTACGTAATACGACGCCGGGGAAGCTGCCAGTAACCGACCATCGGCATCGAGAATAAAGGTGGCATCGAAAAGCTGGAGCAGGGCATCCTGATTACGCAGCAGGACCCGGGCCCGGTTTTCCAGCACGATCTCGGTAGAGGGGAAGCCTTCGGCCACCAATGTCAGTACATCCAGTCTTTCCGACAGCTTCAGATCCAGTTCCCTGGCGACCATTCCGGCAATGGTTTCCACTTGACCATACGCCATGTCCTCCAGCTCGGCCCGACTGAGCAGCCACCCGATGGCCGCAATGACAACCGCGGATGTCGCCACAAACACCACTACCAGGGCGACGGCTCGGTTTACCAGGCTGCCGAACCATTTTCTGACCAAATCAATCACTCCCGCTGCTCAGGCTCTCAGGCTCTGGGCGCCCATCATGAACACCAGATAGTTGCAAACGTCACCGAAAGTCTAACAAAGGCGGGCGGATACGTCAGATCGAGACTTGAAATTCTACTGATAATCGTTATTATTTATGTCTATTTTCGTCTCGCCGGGAATATCTGTATGGATTCCATTACTGCCACTTCCGCATCGCTGTTCGACCACGGGCCACTCGGCCAACTGGTCGAAATGGGCGGTCCAGTCATGATCGTTCTGATCGCCATAGCCGCCATTGGCGTGATCACGTTCTTCTACCTGATGCTGTTCGGAACCTTCTACGCCCCGCGATTTACCCGGAAGTTGCGCTACCTGGTTCAGCAATGGCAGGCATCCCCGGCCCAGACTTCCCCGGAAAAGATCAGAGCCGACGCTGGCTTGCTCGGGCGTACCAATCCACTGATGCATCTGCTGGTCAACACCATGACAGCCAGCAAGTGCAATCCGAATATCAGTGCTGTAAGGGAAACCGCCGTAAGGGATGCGCAAGCGGCGCTGGAACCTTTCGAGGCACCGTTAAAAATCATCGAAGTGATTGCCGCCCTGGCCCCCTTGCTGGGCCTTCTGGGTACCGTAATGGGCATGATGGAAGCATTCAGCGCGATGGCGGCGACCGATGGTCGCGCCAACGCCAGCCAGCTGTCCGGTGGTATCTATGAAGCGTTGACCACGACGGCCGCAGGCCTGGTAGTGGCCATTCCTTTTGCGGCGCTGGCGGCCTGGATCGAGTTCCGTCTGCGCCGGATTCACAAAACCATCAACAGTGCCCTTGTCAGCGTCTTCAACGTGTTGCCTGGCGACGAAACGGCCACAGCGGCAGACGTGGCCACACCGGCAGCCGAGCCCCGCCCTGAGAGGGCAGCAGAGGCGGACCGGAGTTATTCGGTCGGCGATAATCAGCGGCTGGCACATGCAGCTGGTTGACCCCCGGCCAAACCGCCCGATCCCCATCCGGATAACACCACTGATCGATGTGGTGTTCATCCTGTTGGTGTTCTTTATGCTTACCACCCGGTTGTTACCGGTAGATTATCTGGAACTGGCGAACAATACCGGCCAGCAGAGCAGTGCCACAGGCGCCCCCCTGCCAGAGCTCAGGGTCAATGCCAATGGCACGGTACGCTGGAAGAAGAAAGACTTCGACCTGGCGCAGCTGCTGTCGACGCTGAACGCTGAAGGGGTAAGCGAAGCCAATCTCGCCACTACGCCCGATACCAGCCTGGCCCATTTCACCCGGACCCTCAGTGCGCTGGATAACGCCGGCATTGAACCTCACTGGAAGCGTACAAACACGCCTGACTCATGACAGACCTGGTTCCACCTCCATCAACCTCCGGCAAGGGCCTTCTGGAACGTGTTGAAGATGCGTTGCTGCCCTTGATCAATCTGGTGTTTCTGCTGCTGATGTTTTTCATTGTAGCGGGACAACTTACCAACGAACCGCTGCCAGAACTGCCTGGTACCGAGCAGAGTCCGGAACAGCAGGCACCCGAGGCCGACATGATGGTTCAGGCCGATGGCCAATGGCAGGTCGAAGGCAAGCACCAGACCCGCGAGAGTCTGCTTGCCGCGCTTCCGGCTCCGGATGAGAACGTACCCTTGAAGATTGCGGCGGATCAAAGCCTGACCATGACCGAGCTGGAGGACTTGCTCAGGATTCTGGAAGAGGGCGGTTATTCGGAAGTTCTGCTGCTCACGGAGCCTGCCACATGACAACAGCAGGTCGGCTACCCAAGGCCCTGTTCCTGATCATCGCCATGATCGCAACCGCCCTTGCAGCGGTCCTGGCCACGCCCGAGGAAATCCTGGAGATGCCGGTTCTGGGTGACAGTGCCGTGAACACCGCCCCCGCAATCAAGATCAATCTCGCCGGCAGGAAATCGGTAGAGCCAAAACCGGAGGTCGCGCCGGAACCCGAACCGGCTCCAGAGCCAGAACCGCAGCCCAAGCCAGAACCCAAACCAGAGCCCAAACCAGAGCCAAAGCCGGAACCGAAACCTGAACCCGTGCCAGAACCAGAACCTGAGCCAATACCAGAACCTGCCCCCACACCGCAGGAGCCAGAATCCAGTCCCACCGAGGCCGTGGCAGAAAGCCCAGAACAACCTCAGGGCGAAGAAGCGGACAGTAACACCAACCAAAGCGCGGTACCTTTACAGAATGCCGGTCAGTCATCACAGGTAGACAGCTACCTGAGCAAGCTCAGCCGGCACCTGGCGCGCTATTACGAGTATCCTCGCCGTGCCCGCCGGCTAGGCCAGGAGGGTACACCGGTGATTGTCTTCGAGTTCCGGCGCGATGGCTCGCTGGTGGAACACTCGCTGCGCGACAGTTCCGGGCACTCATTGCTGGACGATGCTGCTTTGGCCATGCTGGCGCAAGCTGCGCCACTGCCAGCCGTGCCGGACTCCATGCGCGGCAAGTCCTTCACCTACGCTCTGCCAGTCCGTTTTAATCTGCGCTGACTCACTCCCTGCCAGGCACCAAGGAAAGGCAGGGCGCACTCTGCCGGTGCGCTGGCCAGCAATGCAGGCACCAAACCGCAACCGACGCCCCACTCAACCTGTTGATTTTTAAATCAAACCCTGAAAGCTTCCAACACTGGCACACTCTCTGCTCAGACATCCTCAGCAGATAGCCTGTTCATCTTCATTCAGGCTGCCCGCGCACATTCTGTTCAGACGACGGCGTCTACTCATTCCTGTCCCTACCAGGCAGGCAATGAGGGCGCCGTTTTTTGTTGGCTCCAGATAACCAGAAAGCGATCAGGGGAACACACTATGTCTTACATCATGCCTTCGGAGTTCGTCACCAAGATGGTGGACGCCGGTGAATCGAAAATCTACATGGCCACCCGGGATGTCCTGATCCGGGCCTTTATGGCCGGGGCCATCCTGGCACTGGCGGCGGTATTCGCCATTACCGTCGGCGTACAGACCGGCAGCCCGCTGGTCGGCGCACTGCTGTTTCCGGTCGGGTTCTGCATGCTTTATCTGATGGGGTTCGACCTGCTCACCGGGGTGTTCATGCTGACCCCGCTGGCCCTTCTCGACCGACGCCCCGGGGTGGATACCCGCGGCATCCTTCGAAACTGGGGCTGGGTGTTCCTGGGTAACTTCGGCGGCGCCCTGACGGTTGCCACCATCATGGCCTTTGTTTTCACCTACGGTTTCAACACCGAAGCCGGAGTGGTCGGGGACAAAATTGCCTCTATCGGCAAGGCCCGTACCCTGGGTTATGCCGAACATGGTGTGGCTGGCTGGTTCACCATCTTCCTGCGGGGTGTACTGTGTAACTGGATGGTATCCATGGGCGTGGTGGGCGCGATGATCTCCACCACGGTCCAGGGCAAGGTACTGGCCATGTGGATGCCGATCATGCTGTTCTTCTACATGGGCTTTGAGCACTCCATCGTCAACATGTTCCTGTTCCCGTTTGCGCTGATGATGGGCGGCGAGTTCAGTATCATGGATTACTTCATCTGGAACGAGATCCCCACCGTTCTGGGCAACCTGGTAGGTGGCCTGTCCTTCACTGGGCTGACGCTTTACGCCACCCACGTTCGCACCGCACCCAAGCGCACCCTGACAACAGACTACCGCGAACCCGTCAGCGCCCGCAGCGCCTGATTACCACTAAGGCCCCGCCGGTGCCGCACACACCGGCGGGCTTCAGTGGCTCATATTCATGTCCAACTGCGAACAGCTCACGATAGAAGCCGGACAATTCAGCAGCGCCGGCCGGAAACCCGCCAATCAGGATTTCCATGGCCTGCTGATACCCGACAATCACCAGCGCCACAGCAAGGGAATTGCGGCAGGAATCGCCGATGGCATCAGCTCCAGCAATGTCAGCCAGATCGCCAGTGAAGCGGCGGTGGCCGGCTTCCTGAGCGACTACTACTCAACCCCCGAGAGCTGGTCGGTGAAACAATCGGCCGAACGGGTGCTGAGGGCAAGCAATGCCTGGCTGCACGCCCAGACCCGACAAAGCCGATATCGCTATGACCAGGACCGGGGCTACGTCTGCACCTTCAGTGCCCTGGTTCTGAAATCCGCAACGGCGCACCTGTTTCATGTGGGAGACGCCCGTATCTACCGGCTTCAGGGCAACACGCTGGAACAACTCACAACCGACCACCGGGTCTGGCTTTCGGCCGAGGAAAGCTGCCTGAACCGGGCTCTTGGACTGAGCCCGCAACTGGATATCGAGTATCGCAGTCTCGCCCTGCACCGGAACGACGTGTTTCTGATGATGACCGATGGTGTTTACGAACGGCTCTCGGCCGGTGATATCACCCTTTGCCTTGCCGACAACGGGGACGATCTGGATCACGCCGCCCGGTCGCTGGCCCAACTCGCCCTGGAAAGGGGAAGTGAGGATAACCTGACGGTCCAGGTATTGCGGGTAACCCGGTTACCCTCTCGGACACAGGACACCAGCGCCCAGAAAGCCTATCGCGAACTGCCATTCGCGCGCGAGCCCGCTCCCGGTGAGGTGCTGGACGGCTACCGAATCATCCGGGCCCTGCATATCAGCAGCCGAAGCCACGTTTACCTGGCCAGGGATGAGAGGTCCGGGAAGCAAGCCGCAATTAAGTTCCCGGCGATGGAGTTGCGGCAGTATCCGGATGAGCTGGAGCGATTCGTTACTGAACGCTGGATTGCCCAGCGCGTTCAGAGCCCCCATGTGGTTGCCATCTTTGCCCCGGAGCGTCCGCAAAGTTGCCTGTATCTGGCTACTGACTTTGTAGAAGGTTGTACCTTGCGGCAATGGATGCTTGATCACCCGCAGCCAGATCTGGAAACCGTGCGACAACTGGCCGAGCAGATTATCCGGGGGCTCAGGGCCTTCCACCGGCTGGAAATGGTGCACCAGGATCTGAAACCCGAAAATGTCCTGATCACACCGGATGGCCGCGCCATGCTGGTCGATTTCGGAGCCACCCGGGTCGCCGGTCTGGAAGAAGCGGGCAAGCCTGCCGCTTGCTATCCGGTTGGAGCCGCCCTCTACTCGGCGCCGGAGCTCTTTCTCGGCGAACCCGGCAGCTGGCAGTCGGACCAGTACGCCCTGGGCGTGATTATCTATCAACTATTAACCGGGCGCCTGCCCTACCATACCGATGTACCCCGCATCCGCACTCGCAAACAACTACAGGCTCTGACATACCGGCCCGCCAGGGCCTGGCGTGAAGACCTGCCGCCGTGGCTGGATGCCACCCTGGCCCGGGCTACCCATCCGGAGCCCCATCGCCGCTACCCGGCGTTATCGGAACTGCTCTACGAACTCCGACACCCCGGACGAGACTGGCGTGCCCGACACCATCCACCTCTCATGGAGCGGCACCCGGTGCGTTTCTGGCAAGGCGTCTCGGCCCTGCTCCTGCTGGCACTATTAACCTCCCTGGCCAGTGGCTCCTGGAACTGAGCCCCGGGCCATTTATTGCCCAGCCAGCAAAAGCTCGCCCGCCCGCCAAGCAACGCCTTGCCCGAAGACACTCAGACATTGCCCGAACTCCACGTAACTAGTTGTTATATCAATACATTCAACAACTGGCACGGCGATTGTTATCTATTATGCCGTCCAGGGAACATCCTTGGGACACTCATTCACAACATTGTCATGGAGCAGACTATGCCAACTCCTTGTTATATCAGCATCGAAGGCCAAACCCAGGGTAACATCACCGCTGGCGCGTTCACTTCCGATTCCGTAGGCAACATCTACGTTGAAGGTCATGAAGACGAAGTGCTGGTCCAGGAATTCAGCCACACCGTCTTGGTCCCAACAGACCCTCAGTCTGGCCAGCCTTCTGGACAGCGCGTTCATAAGCCTTTTGAGTTTACTGCAGCCCTGAACAAAGCCACCCCGCTGATGTACAACGCCCTGGCTTCCGGCGAAATGCTGCCGAAGGTAGAGCTCAAGTGGTACCGCACTTCGGTAGAAGGCAAACAGGAGCACTTCTTCTCCACCATTCTGGAAGATGCCACTATCGTTAATATCGACTGCAAAATGCCTCACTGCCAAGATCCTGGCAGCGCAGACTTCACTCAGTTGGTCACCGTTGCTCTGTCCTACCGTAAAGTTACTTGGGAACACACCGTAGCTGGAACTTCTGGCGCTGATGATTGGCGCGCCCCAGTCGAAGCCTAACCAATTCGGCGTCACCCAAGGCCTTGATTCAGGGCCTTGGGATCCTCAACTCCGAAGTAACCAGAAATGCTGCAATACCTTTCGGTTCTTTATTTTACTACTGTGCGATAAGATCTTGGCGGAAAAGCAGTTTGTGTATTGCCCGTTCAAACACTCATTAATAATCCGAGTCTTCAACGGGTAATAGCTGACAGCTATTTCGCGAGCAGGAAAGAGGCACCCTCATATCGGACTAGGCTAACCAGACCGCCGCAGTACCACCGCTCGCAATCACGAACCTGCCATTTTCTTTTAACAGTTAACCCAAAAGGACGTACTCAATGAAATTTGGAGCGATTCTATCCTTAACTATACTATTGACTGGGTGTGCAACCTCTCAAACCACAATATCTTATAGTGGCGAATTTAACCTTCAGGTTCCAACAAAGTTGCTTTCAGGATCCACCGTTTTCACTGCTGACGGATTATCAGTAGGATGGCCCGAGGGCAATTTAATTTCTGGGATCGTAATAACAAAAGAGCTAGAGTCTCTACCAAGTGACTTCGACCTAAAAGATTATCCAAAGTATCTTTTTAATATAAAAGATAAAACTGATCTTGATAAAAAAACTGCCGACATACTCAAGAACTCAACCATCGAAATTGATCATTCTTTTGGAATTGATAACCTCACTATAATATCAAAATTTGACACTGAAATTTATAGCGCTTGCAAAGATGAGAAATGCATTGCATTTATAATAAAAAACAATGTAACTGACCACCTATTATCAATTTATTCCCAAGGAATTACTGAAATAGAGTTTATTAGCTTAGCAGAAGGAATTTGAGATGCTGACCACTAGCGAAAAGGATGCGCTTTATATTTTAATAGCGGCAACTCTGGGCGATGATCTTTCGATTCGATCCCGAAAGTCCCAGTTTAACAATAGGACCGTTAATGTAGTTGAAGACATGATAATTGCAAACATGGATTGCAATGCTAATATGAGGGAACTTATTGTCAACTTATTGGACGGATCGTCCATGCTAACAAGGGGCTGGTTGAAAAAAATCCTCAAGACATCAAAAAACAAAATTAAAGAGATGGATCTACATGGATATGGCTGCTTGGTTTCGACAAAATCCAGATGGAAAAGTGCCATTATAACATCAGTTTTCTGGTAGCGCCCCGAACCAATACACCGATTTTTGAGCGCAGTGTGAGCAGCGCCAACATCTACAATGGACCAGATGGGTGCCAAACTTTTCGTCAACGTACGCATTAACATGATGTGCAAGCGTTTTCGCGCGGTTCAATTCAAGCCTCCTATTCTCGACTCTTTGAACTGAACAGGGATCCGTTTGATGCAGAAAACTATCGCTTTAGGGTTTGTGTTGGTCAGCCTGCTCTCTGGTTGTGCTACTACTGGCCAGACACCCATTGAGTTTCACACCTCCAATCACCTGACTTTTGAACTCGGTAGTGGTCGATTTAATACGATTGATGTGCAACCTTTTGAAACCCAGCTTTGGCTTGGTTCCGCAATGGTTGGTTCGTTGATGACCATGGAAACCAGTCCAGATTTTGATACCGCTGTCGACGAGGTCAGGCAAGGATTTAATGAAGCGCAAGGATCCTCCGGCAAGGTCGTTCAGCTGGATTTGGGTAACAGCGCCTACGGCTTCTCAGTCGCTGTCAATGGATACACCACTGCATTTATCGCCACCTCAAAACATCCAACTTCGTGGATTACCATCAGTACTCAGGATGACATTTTCGAAGAAGTTCTGTCTTCATTGTCTGTTAGCAAAACACGCGAATGATTTACCCTGTTTATGTTTGTTTAGGCGATGAAACAACTGCCCATGGTGCAGAGATACCAGATATCCCCGGATGTTTTGCTGCATCTGATGAGTGGGATGACCTACCGGCTCATATGCTTGATGCCTTTCGTTTGAGCATGGAGGGTACAGCAGAAGAGCCACCTGCACCCTCCACCATATCCTCACTTGAGGCGCGCTACGATTTTGAAGGGGGCATTTGGATGCTCTTTAATACAGAATCCGGGGAACTCAGGCCACCCACTTCCGACCACTAGCCGCAAACTCCACGACCAGCTCGAAAACGTTGTCACACTTTTCTTTGAAAGCCACACGGTCGTAGCTTTCCGGCAAATCCTTATCCAGCACTTCCTCAATGGCAGCCTTTACAGCTCGCTGAGTCTGACCATCCTTCCACCAATCCTGAACCAACACTTTCGGATGGCCCTCCAACAACCGGATGATCAAATCCTTTGCAGCCAGCTTTACCCTCTGCTCCTCGGCTTTGGTGAGCTTGTCCTTCTTCAACAGGTCGTATATCTCCAGCTCATTCTCGCTGAGACCTTCACGGATATGCCGTTCTGATTCTTCCCGTATGTTGCCAACGTACTGGACCAGATCTTCATAGTACGCATCTGCAGAGGAGCTCCCCGAATTGTACTTGTCGATGATCTCCTGTAATCGTTGGGCAAAGTCGGTACGGGTGTGGTTCTGCTCCAGAAGTTGCTGCAGTTTGTCTTCGATAAAGGCACGTAACTCAGCAATCTCAATGTGCTTGTACTCAGCTTTCCTGAAATCTTCACGGAGCTTATCGTAGTTAATCTTGCTCAGATCCCAGCCCTGGCCCTTCTGGACGATCTCATATTCCGCCCTGTGTTCCTTGATGTTGAAAGCCTCGGCATTGTCCACCACCACGCTCTCGTCCAGCAGTTCCGAGATCTTTTGACTGACTTCATCAATATCAGCCTGCTCCACCAGCGCATCCACCACGCCACGGAGGTACTGGATTGCCGCAATCCGCTGATTATCATGCTGCTGGAAGATTTCCGGCTTGCATGCCTCATACAGCGCCGTCACGGTGTTTTCGTACACGTTAAACTGCTTGCGCCAGTCGTCGTTACTCAGGAGGGTATCGGCCGCCTGGTTAAAGAAACCGATATTCTTGAAGGTATCCTGCTTCTCAAACACTGAATTCAGCTCGATATCCCGCTCCCGGCAGAACTCAAGTGTTTGACTAACCGCATCATCGAGTAGTTCGAAGAGCTCGGACTTCTCCTGAACCGGCGGCTCCTCGCCATCCGCGCCCTGCGCGTAATCTTTCAGTGCCTTGCGCATGTTGCGGAACACGTTGTAGTAATCAACGATTTCGCCGTTTTTCTTCTCGACCAGATCACCGCTGTGGCCTTTGACGCGATAGGAAGCCACCCGGTTAGCCCGGGCAATGGTCTGCATCAGGGTATGGCCCTTCATGGGCTTATCAAGGTAAAGCGTGGATACGGTGGGCGCATCGAACCCGGTTAGCCACATGGCGCACACGAACACCAGTTGAAGAGGGTGCTCCGGGTCTTTGAAGTTATACTCAACATCGTGCATGTGCTCATCAAGCTGCTCCAGACGCTTGATGTGCGGCTTGATATCCAGGCCCTGCTTTTCGAATTTCTCCTCGTCCGCTTTCGGATCACTGATCACTACGGCCATCTCGACCGTTTTCATGTAATCCCGGATCTTCTTATAACGGGCCTTTTCGACCTCGTTGGTCGATTCTTTGATCAGCTTCAGCAGGCGTTTCTGTTCGTCTTTCCAGCGCTGCTGCACTTTGTCATACATGCGCACGGCGGTGAACTTGTCCAGCGTGATGACCATGCCTTTGCCAAGATAACCACGGCGGGGAAAGTGGTACACGATGTCGCGAGCAATGGTATCCAGGCGGTCGTCCCGCTTGATCACTTCCAGTTCACGGGCGTACTTTTTCTCCAGTTTTTCCTGCTGGGCGTCATCGAGATCTTCGTCTTCGAGCAATTCGTAGAATTCATCACCCAGATCGTCGTTCTGGATCAGTACCTTTGGCACCCGTTTCTCATAAAACAATGGCACCGTGGCGTTATCTTCCATCGCCTGCTGGAAGTTGTACTCGGACACATAATCGCCAAACCAGCTGTTGGTCTTGCGATCACGACCCAGCAGTGGCGTGCCGGTGAAGGCGAGGAAGTGGGCACCTTTCAGGCCTGCCCGCATGTTCTCGGCAAGGTTCTTGTACTGGGTGCGGTGCGCCTCATCCACCATCACAATGATTTCCCGGTTTTCCTTTTCCGGGTCAAACAACCGGGGGTACTTCCGCCCCTTGTCGTACCGGAATTTCTGGATCAGGGCGAAGACCACCTTTTTGTTCTGACCCAGGAACTTGCGCATTTCCTCGGCATTGGCCGGTTGCGCTGCATCTTCTTTGCGAACCGTCTCCGTATTGAGGAAGTTCCGGTAGATCTGCCCGTCCAGATCCTGTCGATCAGTCACCACCACAAAGCTGAAATTACCCGTCGCTTTCCGGAAAATCTTGCGGGCGTAGAAAATCATTGAAAAGCTTTTACCCGAGCCCTGCGTATGCCAGAACACCCCGAGCTTGCCGTCGTATTCGCTGCGTTTACGGAAACGCTCATAGGCGTTGTTCACACCCAGGAATTGGTGGTTCTGAGCAATGATCTTGGTTTCGCCTTTGTGGAAGAGGATAAAGTTTTCGACGTAATCCAGCAGGCGGGACTTTTCGCACAAACCGTCCGCGACGTGCTCCAGGCTGGTGGCCTGCTCGGTAATCTCCTTACGGTTTACCGCCTCCTTCTCACTCTCCACCCGGAACCAGTTAAAGAAGTGTTCCCAGCCAGCCGTGAAGCTGCCCACCCGGGTTTCCAGGGCATTAGATAGCACACAGAATGCATTACAGTGGAACAATTGGGGAATGTCGTGGTGGTAACTGCGCAGGTTGTCTTCGAAGGCATTGCGCAGCCGCACATTGGAGTTCTTCAGCTCGATAAAGACCAGGGGTAGCCCGTTAACATACAAAATGACATCCGGGCGACGGTAGGCGGCCTTGGGGGCCTGACCCACGGATTTGATCCATAGCTGGGAGACCGCCAGCCAGCGGTTCTGTTTCGGATCGTCAAAATGAACCAGCCGGACTTTCTGGTGCTGTTTGATGCCCCGCTCATCATCAAACTGGACGGGCACGCCATCCCGGATCAGGTCATACAGCTCCCGGTTGGCAGCAATCGGAGACATGGCCGCACGCCGGTTCATCACTCGTTCAATGGCTTCGTCGATCTTGCTTTCAGGGATATCGGGATTCAATGCCAGGCAGGCGGTTTTTAACTCAACCGGGAAAATCACATCCCGCTTATCGGCACGGTGAGAGCCATCGTTCAGTTCTTCCGGCTTTGCGGTATAGCAATCCAGCACATTGAAGCCATGAATGTGCTGAAGGCGCTGCAACAGCGCCTGCTCGATATTGTCTTCCGAAATAAAACTAGCCATCGGCCTGCCGACTCCATGGACCGGGTGGGTATTCTCCGGAGTTCTGCCGCTCCGTTAGTGGGCACCGCCTGCATTGTCCTGATTGAGTGGCTTGTTGGCTGCCTCCGCCTGCAAACGCTCAACCAACCAGACCTTGATGATAGATTGACGGGTAACGCCAATACGCGCGGCCTCCCGATCCAGAGACTCTACGACCCAGGCCGGAAAATCAACATTGATTCGCTTTTGTTCCTGATTCACGCGCCGTGCAGAAGACAGATCAAGATCCTCAACAACGTCCTGCTGGGCGTCATCAAACTTCTTGTCGAAATCTTTAGCTTTCATAAAGCTCAACCTCTTTTTTGCGGGAACGCCTGACCGAAATCAGGCGAATACGCCCTTCCCGGTATGTCACAACGGCCGACCAGTGCTTGCCCCCAATCTTGCCAATCAGAAGATAACGGAGCTCATCCACACACTTTGCTTTTATCTCCAGCAAATATGGGTCTTTCCACAACTGCTGAGCATCCACGAAATCAATGCCGTGCTTGTCCAGATTGGCCTGGCTTTTGGTTCCGTCAAATTCAAACACGTCCATGAGTACAAATTATTCCTTTTTTACTCAATCGACAAGAGAGTACTACAAGACCTTCACCGGCATCTCTCGTTTGGCTTCCAGATAGGGCGCCATCACATTGGCGACCCGGCAGATTCTGGCGTATTCCATCAGCTTGCCCGGTAGAAAGGTTTTACGAGTACGATAAAGCTCCAGCGCCTCCAGCACCACATCCATGCCGATGCGGTTGCGGAACTTGAAACAGTCCGCCAGGGTTTTCTCCGGGTCGTAGACGTGCAGGCTCATGCCGTCCACCTCTACCTGTTCAATGCCGGCACTAAAGGCCTGGCCGGAGAATCGGTAGCCGGCCACCGGCGGATAATCCAGAACCGGCAGGCGGGCATCACGCTCCACCGCCAGATGCACCTGATGGGGAATCTGGGTGGTGATGCCATGCCAGTCCAGCGCAGAAATCAGGCAAATCACGGCATTGGGGAAACGGGTAGCGGCGGCCACCAGATCCGGGTTTTCAATAGGAGGCAGGGCCGCCAGCCGGTACAGGCCGCGGCTGACCGGCTCAATCACCCCTTCGTCCCGAAGCTGATAGAACTGGTACCGACTATAGCCCCGGGCCAGCGCTTCGCTCAGGCGAAGCTGGCCGCCGTGCTGTCGGAACAGGGTTTGAAGTTGTGCCCGGGAGGATCGGGCAGAGTCGGAGTCAGACAAACTGTCACCACTTATTAATATCTGGTGACAGTTTGTCTGATTGCCATTGAGGGTTCAAGCGGCGGCTTCGGCGGCGTTGTCTGACTTATCACTCTGCATGGAAGGCGGAAACTGGATATTCAGGTTTTCCACGGAGAGTTTGCCGGAGATCAGGCGGGGGAGGAGCTGGTTTTTCGTATACTCCAACATATCGATTTGCTGTTCTAATTTCTCTATTTGCTCATAAAACGGTTCAACCAGCTTTACGAACTCTTCCACTGTCGGCGTATCTGGAACAAGATATTTCTGTTTTCCAATGAGATCGGGCTTCAGGTGCAGAACATTCGCACCATTGGCCAACTCCTTCAACGCTTCGGATATTCCGGAATAGCGCAGGTGGGCGTAGGTAAAAAGATCAGGCCAGGAAAATGCCGATATTTTCACAACATCCAGAGAGATGATGCCGTCGGTTTCTCCCAAATATGGAACACGGGCCGCTCGACCAATAACCTCACGGTTCTGAGTCATGTCGGTCACCGCCATAACAACATCACCACGATTCACCTGCTGCCGATCTCGGAACTCACCCCGGAAATATTTCAAACCGTTGCTTCTGTATCCACCACCACGATTGAAATTCTTGAGGTTGATGAAAGGCCGGCCACCATTCAAATGATCGGATATTTCTTCGCTGGAGTAGGACTTGCCCTTAACGACTTCAAACAAATCATCGCCCTGTGCCACCGCCCATGAGGCAGGAAGCCCCTTCTCAAATTCCGCCTCCTGCCACCCCGGAAATCGGAACCGCACAAACCACTCGCGGTAGATTTCCTCGGCCATGTTTTCCAGCAGGGTGATGCGGCGTTTGTTGTTTTCGATCAGGTCGTCATAGGCAGAGAGCAATCCCACGATCTTATTCTGAATATCAATCGGCGGAACCGGGACATTAATTAGTTTCACGATGTCCTGATTCAAGGAGGCCATGGTCGCCCCGAATGCACAAACCGCCATCATCCAGTCCTGATGGGCCTGCGTTCGTAAGAAATAGGAAATGAATTTAGGGTTTATTCTAGGTGAGTTGAACCTCAACCTCTGAGGTGGACCCAATCAGTTGGACAACCTGATGGTGTCCCTAAGCTATGATCCGGTTGTTTCCCTGGCTCAGGCTGCCAGAGATATGGGTTGCCCGTAGTACACCTCATCGGGCGTTTGGTAATCAAGGGTTTGGTGAT
>NZ_JACDWW010000017.1:0-252 GCF_016464145.1 Marinobacter sp. bablab_jr008 | reverse complement strand
GCTGAAAACTACAACAGTAAACTCAATAAAACAATGGCTAAAAGCAGAGAAAGTGAACCGGCACGGAAAAGTAAGAACAAGCGTATTCCGATAAGCAATCACCAATGCATGGTGCCACGGGTGAGGAAACCCTCCCTGAGACCGCTACGAGCACCCGCAAGCGGGTCCAGCCAGCAATCATAGATTGCCGTCGTTCTGCTGCGCATGAAGCTTTGCTTCATAATCGCTTGCCTCACCCATGTGCGCTTTGCT
>NZ_JACDWW010000016.1:0-305 GCF_016464145.1 Marinobacter sp. bablab_jr008 | reverse complement strand
GTGCCACGGGTGAGGAAACCCTCCCTGAGACCGCTACGAGCACCCGCAAGCGGGTCCAGCCAGCAATCATAGATTGCCGTCGTTCTGCTGCGCATGAAGCTTTGCTTCATAATCGCTTGCCTCACCCATGTGCGCTTTGCTTTGGCCATCCATGGCCAAAGAAATCTCAGGGAGGGTTTCCTCACCCGTGGCACCATGCATTGGTGATTGCTTATCGGAATACGCTTGTTCTTACTTTTCCGTGCCGGTTCACTTTCTCTGCTTTTAGCCATTGTTTTATTGAGTTTACTGTTGTAGTTTTCAGC
>NZ_JACDWW010000001.1:0-425 GCF_016464145.1 Marinobacter sp. bablab_jr008 | reverse complement strand
CGCCTGACGATGACCTACTCTCACATGGGCAACGCCACACTACCATCGGCGCAGGTCTGTTTCACTTCTGAGTTCGGGATGGGATCAGGTGGTTCCAGACCGCTATGGTCGTCAGGCAAAACGGTTGATCACTGGGGGACGGGATAGAACGATCAGAGCGGGCTCTGAGTGATGATCGATTTCTTTTGTTGCGTTATCCGCAATTGTCTTGGGTGTTATATAGTCAAGCCGCACGAGCAATTAGTACCGGTTAGCTCAACGCCTCGCAGCGCTTACACACCCGGCCTATCAACGTCCTGGTCTTGAACGGCTCTTCAGGAGGCTCGAGGCCTCGGGGAGATCTCATCTTGGAAGGGGCTTCCCGCTTAGATGCTTTCAGCGGTTATCCTGTCCGAACATAGCTACCGGGCAATGCCACTGGCGTG
>NZ_JACDWW010000015.1:0-374 GCF_016464145.1 Marinobacter sp. bablab_jr008 | reverse complement strand
GCCTGAGAACCGTGATGCAGGAAATCATGACCATGGCCTGCCGCCTGGTGCACAGTGGCCGGCAGTGGATCCTGCGATTTGGCCGGCACTGCCCAGGCTTTGCGGTTTACCGCGATCTTTATCGGGGCCTTGCTTCCGCCGGATAGGCCAACTCAACCACTGGCAAAAAACAATCCTCCCGGAATCCTCTGCCGGGACAGCCCGCTATTGCCTAAACAATGCATGCTGGTCATTTATCAACCAATATCGGACCATCGGTTGCTCCCGCTCTTTGCTTCCTGACCTCAAAGTCAGAATCTCACCCAGTTATCGCCTCTTGTTGGCGCAGAGGTGGGCTTGACGGGTATATTGGCGAGCGAAGTCACTGATTCAGG
>NZ_JACDWW010000014.1:0-520 GCF_016464145.1 Marinobacter sp. bablab_jr008 | reverse complement strand
CCTGAATCCGTGACTTCAACGAGCTGAACTCACGCCCAAAGCCTGCAATAACAAGGCTTGGAGCGATATAATAGCATCTGACATCCATTCACCCAGTCAGTGCTTTCGGCTCATGCGTACCTTCACTCTCCAGCAATCCCGAACCGAAGTCTATACACCCAACGGCGGGCTGGCCCTGGTCGGTCATTGCCTGAACCGGCATACATCGCTTACCAAAACCGCCCGCACCGTCGCCAAGCGGCACGGCATTCCGAACATTGAACTGATCCGGACCTATCTTGGCCTGATCACGCTGGGCAAGAGTGACTTCGAGGCGGCCGAGCCGGTGCGAACGGACCCATTTTTCAAGTCTGCGCTGGGCATCAAGCAGTCGCCATCCTCGGCCCGGTTGCGCCAGCGATTTGATGAAGACGCTCAAGGCCTGACACCCCTGCTGGACGATGCCAGCGTCGAGTTTCTTCAGTCCGTCGAAGCTCCGGTGTCACCTCTGGCGATGGGCCACGTTGCGCTGGATATGGAT
>NZ_JACDWW010000013.1:0-335 GCF_016464145.1 Marinobacter sp. bablab_jr008 | reverse complement strand
TGGAGGCGTCCCATGGTGCGGTCGTCTGGCTGTGCACGAGGGCGGCAATCGGCGATGCCAATATTGCACTATTTGCCTATGGCGTCGCCGCAGCGGCAACTAAAGATGGCTTTTGGATACAGGGACGGTGGCGCCGCCATGCTTTAGGAGCGTATTTTGCTACCGGTCTGCTTATAACCATAGTCTTTGAAGCCTGGGCCACAGGCGCAGGCCAGCGCTGGAGCTACAATGATTCTATGCCCCTGTTTCCCTTCCTTGGCACAGGTATCGCCCCTCTAGCGCAGTGGATTATCGTTCCAACAGTCTCGCTCTTTGGTTTGCGTTGGCTCTACAGA
>NZ_JACDWW010000012.1:0-296 GCF_016464145.1 Marinobacter sp. bablab_jr008 | reverse complement strand
TCTGTAGAGCCAACGCAAACCAAAGAGCGAGACTGTTGGAACGATAATCCACTGCGCTAGAGGGGCGATACCTGTGCCAAGGAAGGGAAACAGGGGCATAGAATCATTGTAGCTCCAGCGCTGGCCTGCGCCTGTGGCCCATGCTTCAAAGACTATCGTTATAAGCAGACCGGTAGCAAAATACACTCCTAAAACATGGCGGCGCCACCGTCCCTGTATCCAAAAGCCATCTTTAGTTGCCGCTGCGGCGACGCCATAGGCAAATAGTGCAATATTGGCATCGCCGATTGCCGCCC
>NZ_JACDWW010000011.1:0-1906 GCF_016464145.1 Marinobacter sp. bablab_jr008 | reverse complement strand
TGGTGGGTCTGGGTGGACTTGAACCACCGACCTCACCCTTATCAGGGGTGCGCTCTAACCACCTGAGCTACAGACCCAAAACACGGGCCTGCATAGACCCATCTGCTCTCTTTATTAGCCAACCAAGTAATTCGTGTGGACTCTGACCGAAGCATTCGGCTTCGTTTAAGGAGGTGATCCAGCCGCAGGTTCCCCTACGGCTACCTTGTTACGACTTCACCCCAGTCATGAACCACACCGTGGTAATCGTCCTCCCGAAGGTTAGACTAACTACTTCTGGTGCAATCCACTCCCATGGTGTGACGGGCGGTGTGTACAAGGCCCGGGAACGTATTCACCGCGACATTCTGATTCGCGATTACTAGCGATTCCGACTTCACGGAGTCGAGTTGCAGACTCCGATCCGGACTACGACGCGTTTTAAGGGATTGGCTCACTCTCGCGAGTTGGCAGCCCTCTGTACGCGCCATTGTAGCACGTGTGTAGCCCTGGCCGTAAGGGCCATGATGACCTGACGTCATCCCCACCTTCCTCCGGTTTGTCACCGGCAGTCTCCCTGGAGTTCTCAGCATTACCTGCTAGCAACCAGGGATAGGGGTTGCGCTCGTTACGGGACTTAACCCAACATCTCACGACACGAGCTGACGACGGCCATGCAGCACCTGTCTCAGAGTTCCCGAAGGCACCAATCCATCTCTGGAAAGTTCTCTGGATGTCAAGGCCAGGTAAGGTTCTTCGCGTTGCGTCGAATTAAACCACATGCTCCACCGCTTGTGCGGGCCCCCGTCAATTCATTTGAGTTTTAACCTTGCGGCCGTACTCCCCAGGCGGTCAACTTAGTGCGTTAGCTGCGCCACTAAGACTTCAAGAGTCCCAACGGCTAGTTGACATCGTTTACGGCGTGGACTACCAGGGTATCTAATCCTGTTTGCTCCCCACGCTTTCGCACCTCAGTGTCAGTGTTGGTCCAGGTAGCCGCCTTCGCCACTGGTGTTCCTTCCTATATCTACGCATTTCACCGCTACACAGGAAATTCCACTACCCTCTACCACACTCTAGTCTGACAGTTCGAAATGCCGTTCCCAGGTTAAGCCCGGGGCTTTCACATCTCGCTTACCAAACCACCTACGCGCGCTTTACGCCCAGTAATTCCGATTAACGCTTGCACCCTCCGTATTACCGCGGCTGCTGGCACGGAGTTAGCCGGTGCTTCTTCTGTAGGTAACGTCAAGCCTCATGGGTATTAGCCATAAGGTTTTCCTCCCTACTGAAAGTGCTTTACAACCCGAAAGCCTTCTTCACACACGCGGCATGGCTGGATCAGGGTTGCCCCCATTGTCCAATATTCCCCACTGCTGCCTCCCGTAGGAGTTCGGGCCGTGTCTCAGTCCCGATGTGGCTGATCATCCTCTCAGACCAGCTACGGATCGTCGCCTTGGTAGGCCTTTACCCCACCAACTAGCTAATCCGACTTAGGCTCATCCAATAGCGCAAGGTCCGAAGATCCCCTGCTTTCTCCCGTAGGACGTATGCGGTATTAATCCGGGTTTCCCCGGGCTATCCCCCACTACTGGGCAGATTCCTAAGCATTACTCACCCGTCCGCCGCTCGTCAGCGGGAAGCAAGCTTCCCCTGTTACCGCTCGACTTGCATGTGTTAAGCCTGCCGCCAGCGTTCAATCTGAGCCATGATCAAACTCTTCAGTTTAAATCATACAAGAACCCGAAAGCTCTTAATTCTTGCTCAAGACAAAACTCAATTTCGACGAGTCACTGTCCTGATATTTCGTGTCCGAAATACCTCGGCCAGCGCCCACACGAATTACTTGGTTAACTTTTTAAAGAGCGTTTGAGCTGTTGCTCAATCAAGGCCGCGTATTCTACATCGTTCCGCTGCCCTGTCAACC
>NZ_JACDWW010000010.1:0-30389 GCF_016464145.1 Marinobacter sp. bablab_jr008 | reverse complement strand
TCTCGCCTTTTTCAACCTGGCCTACCACCGCCAATTTAAAGGCCAGGGAATAATCTCGCTGACTCCTCCGCCTCTTCGTGTTCATAACACCCTCCACAATTTCCAGTGAGAAGGTGTAAACCTTATTCAGGACGGGTCAAGCAACACAAAAAAGCCCGGCATGGCGTCATGTCGGGCTTTTTTTGTCAGGAAGCAACGATCCTGTCCGGCGCTTCCAACGCTGCCTCTCCCGTCTGCAGACGGCGGCGCCACTGGACGGTCTCGCTGGGCAACTCACCGAAATGTTCCCGGTACAGCGCAGCAAACCGCCCCAGATGTGAAAATCCCTCATCGGCGGCGTACCAGGAAATATGGGGCACATCACACTGGCAATCCACCAGCCTGCGCCGTACCCGGATCAACCGACAGCGCTGGTAGAAACGGTAGGGGGTCATTCCGGTTTCCCGCTTCATCAGATAATACAGATTGCGCTCGCTGACCCCGGAATGGTTTGCCAGCTCCTGCAAATCGAACTCCCAGGCGGGCTCCATGCGGATTTTGTCGATAACCCGAAGAAGCCGGCGATCGAGCTCTGGGGGCGTTTCGTTGGGTTCACAACCACCCTCTCGGGCGATGTTGTCCAGTTCGTCAAACAGGCTGTCGGCCGCAGCGCAGGCATCGTTGTGATCCTGGAAGAAGTAGGAGCGCAACAGAAAGTGATTCACCCGTTCCGCCATCCAGGCTAACACCCTCTGCCCTGGCCTGGCGCTGCCGCACCATTGTTCCGGGTTTAACAGAATCAGCCGGGACTGCCCGCAGGCGCGCACGGAAATTGCCTGGCTGGAGGTGATGGCGGCCATCGGGAAAGCCGGCTGTCCGCAATCGCCATTCACCAATACATCGCACTGCCCCGATACCGGCACCACCAGCAATGTCCCAGGCAGTCCGCACAGATGCACCTCGGCATCCTGGGCCAGATCCAGGGCACACACGACCCCACGATCAACACTCAGGGAAGACAGCGACCCAGCAACAGTTTGCGGCCGCTCAAGAGTGAGACCAACGTCATCACAGGCCAGCAACTCACGGATAGCCGCCTGCCATTCGCCGGCTGCAGCGCGATTGAGTCGAAGGTAGGCATCCAGATCCGGTTTGGCAGTGAGATTGCGCATACAGCGTGAACAGGCAGTGAGTGAGCTTGCTGTTTTAAGCCAGCGTGCCGCAAACCCCTAGCCAAATCTTGCAAAACGGCAAGAAACGGGACGGAGTTTGCCTGTTAATTGATTCTTATCAATCCAGTGGCAGCTCATCCAGGGGGGACGGCCGGGCCATCAGGTAGCCCTGGCCACGGTGACAGTTCAATTCCTGGAGCTTGCGTTTCTGAATCTCGGTCTCGATGCCCTCCGCTACCACCTCCAGACTCAGCGCCTCGGCGATGGCCAGAATGGCTGACACAATCCGTGAATCCCTGCCGTCCTGCCCCAGCCGCTGGACGAACTGCTGATCAATCTTGAGCACGTTTACAGGTAAAGCATGCAGATACGCCAGCGAGGAATATCCGGTACCAAAGTCGTCAATGGCAACCACCACCCCCTTGTCACCAAATTCCCGGAGTTTGTCCAGGCAACGGCGTGACAGGTTCATCAGGTGGGTTTCAGTAATCTCGATTTCCGGCTGCCAGCCAACCTGTCGAACCCGTTCGAAGAAAGGCTCCAACAATCCATCCAGCCGGCCATCAGCGATCTGGCGGGCAGAAATATTGATGGCCAGGCGTCGACCTCGGCCATGATCGACAGCACAAGCCTCCAGATCCCGACGGATGCATCGGATCAGTTGCTCGGTCAGTTCGTGAATGTGCCCGCGCTGCTCGGCCACCGGGACAAACTCTCCCGGTGATACTGACCCCAGCTCAGGGTGCTGCCAGCGCAGCAGAGCTTCCATGCCGGCCATGGCGCCGGTGGCGAGATCGTACTGGGGCTGGTACACCACCGAGAATTCCTCCGGCGCCACCTTCAGGGAAGCCACAAGGGCTTCGGACAGCCGTTGTTGCTGCTGGCCATGCTGGATTTCGCTCGCACTGTAGATCCGGTAGCAGGCCCGCCCGGCCAGTTTCGCGGTATACATGGCCCGGTCGGCATTCTGCAGCAATTCACCCGCGGTCTCGCCGTGATTCGGATAGATAGCGGCGCCCACCGAGGCGGAGAGAAAATATTCCCGGTGCTCCACCATCACGGGTGCCCGGAACACATGGGTCATGCGCTCACACACCGCTTTCAGTTGATCTTCGGTATCCAGTTCGATGATGGCGGCAAACTCATCCCCCGATAGCCGGGCAATCACATCGCCCTTGCGAACCACGGCCTGGATACAGGCCGCAGCCTGTTGCAGCACCCGGTCGCCACAATCGTGGCCATGCAAGTCGTTCACAGACTTGAAAAAGTCCAGGTCGATATAAAGCACCGCAAACAGATCAGCGGTGTCTTTACGCTGGTTGACCCGGGCCTTCAGGAATTCCTGGAACAATGAACGGTTGGGCAGTTCCGTGAGGGGATCATAATAGGCCAGGGTCGCCAGTCGTTCCTCGCTGGCAGCCAGCTCACCCACATCCATGAACACACCGGCGTACAGGCGCTTGCCCTGATAGTCCACCGGGTAGATGGTCAGCCACTGGGGATAGTTCTCGCCGCTCTTGCGCCGGTTCCAGATCAGGCCTTCCCATCGACCGCTCTCATTCAGGCTTTCCCACATGGCCTGATAGAACTCCGGCGAGTGCAGTCCGGAACTGAGCACCGACGGTGCCCGGCCCAGGACTTCTTCTGGGCGGTAGCCGGTCACGGCCTGGAACATCCGGTTCACATAGGTAATGACTGCGTCCGGAGTTGAAAGCATGATGGCTCGCGGATGATTATCCACCAGGGCTTTGAAGTCCTGTTCTGTCAACGCCTGCATACGCCAAATACCTTCCGTGCGCCGCCTGCTTCGAGCAGGCGCTTTGTTCCAGCATAAGCAGAAACCGTCGCAAACCTATCCATATTTTGCAAACACCCTTCGCTTTTGACAAAGGTGAAGCGTAGGATCCACTGTACGAGGGCCCAAAGCCCCGGCCCGGCAATTTCCTGAGCCGGCACAATAGGGTAGTCTGGCGATTCGCCGGGGTGGAGCCTCCACCCCTGTCGCAATCACCCACAGGATTCCCCGTGCCTTGACCCTAGCAACCCTCTTCTGGCTGTTTGTCGCCGGTTTCGCCATCTGGTACTGGTGGCGGGCCAAAGCCATCAAAGACTTTGTCTTGCAGGCTGCTCACCGGTACTGCAAATCCATGGACGTAATGCTGCTGGACGACGCCGTTTATCTGCGCGGACTCTGGTTCAAGCGCGATCAGAACGGAAAACTGCGAGTGTGGCGGCGTTTCCTGTTCGACTTCACCACCACCGGCGAAGAGCGTTACACCGGCCGTATCATCATGCTTGGCCAGAGCATCATTCACACCGAACTTGAACCGCACCGATTCTGACCGACTGTCACCGGAGCCGCCTCACCCAAATGGGCGATTACCGGCACCCGTGTTCGTCCGCGATACTCCCTGTTGCATGTCGACAACCAACAAAAACAACAGGAGTCATCTATGCGTTTTGCCATGCCCGTCCGGCTTGTGGCCGGAATTCTCATGCTGGTGTTCTCGGTACTGAGCCACGCCAGCTACACCCAGACCCGTCATCCGATTGTGCTGGTGCACGGTGTAACCGGCTTCAATACCCTTGGCGGTCTGATCAACTACTTCCACACCATTCCCTGGAACCTTGAACGCAGTGGCGCAAAGGTCTATACCGCCAGCGTGTCCTTCGTGAACAGCAGCGAACAGCGTGGCCAGCAACTGGCCAACTACGTCAACAGCCTGGGCCACAGCAAGGTCAATCTGATGGCGCACAGTCAGGGTGCTCCCACCTCCCGGGTGGCAGCGGCCCTGATTCCCCACAAGATTGCCTCGGTCACGTCGATTGACGGCGTGAACAAAGGCTCCAAAGTCGCTGACGTTATCCGGGGCATCATCCCTCCCGGCAGTTATGTTGAAGGTGGCGCCGACGCCATTGCCAACGCCCTGGGCGGGCTGATTAATGCCCTGTCCGGAGCCAGCAACCCCCAGGATGGTATTGCCGCCCTGGAAACCCTGACCACTCCGGGCACCACCAGCCTGAACAACGCCCTGGGTTGGAAAGGGGTTAATCGTAATGCCTGCGCGGGTACCAGCGAAGATGTCTGGATCAGCGGCCAGAAGATCAAGTTTTTCTCCTGGACCGGACGCGCCGTATGGACCAACGTGTTCGACATTACCGATCCGTTCCTGGGCGTGACCTCCCTGGCCTTTGGCAGCGAGCCCAATGATGGTCTGGTCGGCGTCTGCGCCACCATGATGGGCAATGTCATCGGCACCCACTACGACATGAACCACGTTGATGCCATCAACCATCTGCTGGGCGCCCGTTCTCTCTGGACCAACCCGGTCTCACTCTACCGCAGCCAGGCCAACCGTCTGAAAAACCGCGGTCTGTGAGGTGGTTATGAAGCACCAGTCCACCCGGAAACTGCGGTGGCCGCTTCCCGTTGCCCTGCTGGCCATTATGGCCAGCAGCGGCCTCTGGTACTGGCAGGCACCGGATTCAGAACCCAGGCCAGGCCCGGCAAAAACCTTTGCCAGTGCGCCTGCTGTCACGCCACCGGCGGTCACCCAGGCATTGGCCCCGGTTCCTTCCAATAAGGAACCGCCACACCAGACACCCACCAGGCTTCCCGACCAGAACTTTGCCCGTTCCCTGGCCGGCACGGATATCGACGGCGCCCTCAAGGCAGACCGCAACGGCGAGTTGATTCTGGACCTTGGCGTTCGCGACTTCTTCGATTACTTCCTGAGCGCCGTGGGTGAAGTCTCACCGGAGGCCGCCATCGGACAGATCCAGTCCCTGGCCCGCAACTATCTACCGGAGCCGGCCGCCAGCGATGCCATGGTACTGCTCGACCAATACCTGGCTTACAAGCAGGCTGCGTTACAGCTGATGCAGACGGAACTGGATCCGAGCCGACAACACGACCCTGGCTACCAGCTAACCGCCCTCGGCGATGCCCTGAGCAGCCTGAAACAACTGCGCCGTTCGACCTTCAGCCCGGACGCACATCAGGCGTTTTTCGGCGAGGAAGAGGCCTACAGCGAGTACACCCTGGCGGCCATGAGTATCCAGCAGCGGGAAGATCTTTCCGATCAAGGCAAACAGGCGCTGATTGAATGGCACCGCAAACAGCTGCCGGAGTCGCTTCAGGCAACCGAGCAACGACTGCAGAGCGAAACCCGCGAGCATCAGGCCCGACTGTCTGCCCTGGAGAATACCGAATCACCGGAAGCCGCCGGCCGGAAGCTGGTGGAGCTGGGCATGGACCCGGAAAGTGCCGAAGGGGTCGTCAGTTACCTTAAACAACGTGAAAGTTTTGATCAGCAGTTTTCCGAGTTCGAACAGGCTGTTGACGCCGAGGATCTGGAAGGCCTGGCCGGAGCAGATCGTCAGAAACACAAGGATGCCCTGCTGGAGCAATACTTCCCCGATGAACAGAGCCGAACCTGGGCCCGACTCAGAATGCTGAACCAAAGCTGACCACTCTGTGCTCTGGCTCCCGAAATCCGGAGCCAGAGCGTTCTAGAATCGGAGCTTGTGTTCCGTGGATATCCCGACCATGACGGCCGAACAAATCCAACAGCAACAGGCCAGAGGCTTCCAGACCCTGCGTTTTGTGCCGGCACTGGAAGCCGACTACCGCAAAGCGCGTTCTGCGTTAATCCGCCAACGGGCGAGACTGGCATCTATCGCTGGTCTGCTGCTCTTTCTGGTGTACGCCCTGGTAGACCTGATGACCCTGCCAGCCGAGCTGGCCCGTTTCACGGCTGGAATAAGACTGGCCATTACCTGCCCGATCATCGCCCTGGTTCTCTGGCTAGCCCACCGGAAAACCCCCAACGACCTCCGCTTCGAGCGCCTGTATGTGTTTGCCTATATCGCCGGAGGCCTGAGCGTCATTGCCATTATCCTGGCTGCCCGCTGGCACAGCTACCCCCTGCCTTATGAGGGCATGATACTCATGCTGATGTTCGGGTACTTTGCCATGGGACTGCCGTTTGTCTCCGCATCGGTGGCGTCCTTTGTTCTGGTGTGGGCCTACCTGCTGGCCGAGCTCTGGGCCGGCAACCCCGCCACCGCCACCCTCACCAATCTGTTTTTTCTGATGACGGCGAATGTCATCGGTATGGTGGGCGCCTGGATCAGCGAGTACCGTCACCGGGCCCACTTTCTCGACCGCCAGTTACTGGATCTGTTACACCAGTCCGCCAGGGACGAAAGCCGTCGGAAAACCGAGCTGATTACCGCGGCCAGCCATGATCTTCGCCAACCCCTGAATGTCATCGACCTGACGCTGGAAACGCTGCAACCTGAACGCGAACACTCCGAGGTGATGAATCAGCTTCGTGATACCGTGGGCCAGCTCCGTAATCTGCTGGGAACGGTGTTCGACAGCGCCCGACTGAACGAGGGCATGATTCAGCCGGAGCTCCAGCCTGTGCAACTGAACCATACGTTGCAGGAGCTTGAAGATCTGCTGTCAGACACCTTGTCCCGTCGCGACATCCGCCTGGACATTGCCCCGGCCGAGCCCGGGCTGGCCTTGACCGCGGATCCCAGCTTGCTGTTGCGAGTATTGCAGAACCTGGTCATCAATGCCGCCGACCACAGTGGTGGCCAGCGCATTCAGGTCAACACGGTCACCACCGGGAACTGGGCCCGCATCCGGGTGTGCGATGACGGGCGTGGGCTGCCGGAAAGTCTGCACACACAGGTCTTCGACCCCTACATCCGTGCCGGTGCCAGCCACCAGGCGGGGCTCGGGCTGGGCCTGACCATCGTGCGCGAATTCTCCCGGCTCATGGGCGGGCAATGTGGAACCGAATCATCTTCGGGCCGGGGAGCGGTATTCTGGGTGGCACTGCCGATTGCTGTTACAACCAGCCCAGGGCCCGGGCCCGGTTCACGCATTCAGTCCGATTGTGCACCCCCAGTTGGGTAAAGATCGCTTTCAGGTGGGTTTTGACCGTGTGTTCGGTCAGGCCCAAGCTCTGGCAGATGCGTTTGTTGGGAAACCCCTGGGCGAGGAGCGTCAGCACTTCGAGCTGACGTGGTGTTAACGGGGTCTCCGACACCAGAGGCGCCATACCCCCGGGGAAATAGCCCTGCCCCCGCCGTACCGATTGCATCATACGAACCAGTGCCGCCCGGCCGGCCGATTTGGCCAGAAACCCCGCCGCCCCGGCCGTTCGCACGGCCCTGACGGTGCTTTCGTCCTCACTGCTGGAGATAATCACCACCGGCGGGGTGTTCCGCAAGCCAGCCAGACGCGGCAACAGCGAAAGTCCGGCTTCTCCGTTAAGTGCCAGGTCAAGCAATACCAGATCGACCCCGGTGCCATGGACCAGTTGCTCGGCCGCGTCCTCCAGCGTGCCCACCGTGACCACCGAGAGCGCCAGTTCCTCCTGCCGGATCAGGCCCGCCAGCGCCTGCGCAAACAGGGCGTGGTCATCGACCAGCAAAACCTTCTCAAAGGCTGCGGTTCGATGATGTTCTTCCGAAGATGAGCCATGCCGGAGCGATGTCACATGCATGATAGTGCCCCGCTGTGTTTGTGTTTGTTTTTGTTACTGCGGACACCCCACTATAAGCCAGCAAGCCCGGCGCCTCAGCGGCCTGCTTAACACTTTATTACAAAAGTATTGAACCTTTCGCGCCAACTGATCTCGCCTGAAACATAAATGTCATATTTCTGAAGCATCCTTCCGGCATCACAACCATCTGATCTGAAAAGGTTTTCAACACGATGCCTGATTTCACAAGGAAGACCGCCGGCCACTGGCTGGCACTGCTTGCAAGCGCCAGTCTCTGCGCCAGCGCCTACGCCCATGAGCTGGAAATTCACGGCTCCAACACCGTCGGCGCCACACTGGCACCCATGCTGGTAAGCGGCTATCTGGCACAGCAGGGTAATGGGTCGGTCAGTCGCCGGGCTACGGGCACCGAGAACGAGCAGATTCTGCTGACCGAGACCGAACAGGGTCCCATCAGTGTTCTGGTGGCCGCCCACGGCTCCAGCACCGGCTTCCGCACCCTGGCCAGCGGTCAGGCGCAGATCTGGGCATCCTCCCGACCGGTCAAAGCCGCTGAGGCGGAACAGGTTCGCCAGAAGGCCGACCTGACGGCCCTTGAAAGTGAGCATGTCATCGCTATTGATGGCCTTGCCGTACTGGTGCACCCCGAGAACCCTATCAATGCCATGAGTATCGATACGCTCGGGCGCATTTTCGCTGGCCAGATTCGCAACTGGTCGGAACTTGGCGGGCCGGACCGGCCAATACGGCTCTACGCCCGGGATGATCGTTCTGGCACCTGGGATACCTTTAAATCCCTGGTTCTGGGTAAAAGCTACCGCCTGGACGAATCCGCCAAACGCTACGAATCCAACGACCAGCTGTCCGATGACGTGTCCCGCGATCCCGGTGGTATCGGCTTCTCCGGCCTGGCCTCGGTGCGCAACAGCAAACTGCTGGCGATTTCCGAAGGCAATGCCCCGGCCCTGAAACCGAATCAGCTCACGGTTGCCAGCGAAGACTACCCACTCTCCCGCCGACTGTTCATGTATACCATGGGAGATAGAACACCGACTTTCGCCAAAGGCCTGATCGACTATGCACTGGAAGAGGATGGCCAGAACCTGGTGGCCGAATCCGGGTTTATTTCCCAGAATCCGATCGCGGTAAAACCGGAATTCGACACCTCCGTACCAGAGAGCTTCCGGCGACTGACCAGCAATTACCAGCGCCTGACCGTCAATTTCCGCTTTGCCGAAGCCCGCACCAAGCTCGACAACAAGGCCCAGCGGGATCTGCTACGGGTGAAGCATTACCTGCGACAGCACAATCGCGACGCCAGTGATCTGCTGTTGATCGGTTTTGCAGATGCACAGAGTCACGAACTTCGGGCCCAGATGATTTCCGAGCTGAGAGCGTTGTCGGTGCGCAAGGCACTGGGCCAGGCAGGTGTGGCGAACGTCGCCTACACAGGTTATGGCCACTACATGCCCGTTGGCGGCAAGGGAAACCTGCGCAATGGCCGGGTAGAAGTCTGGATCAAGAACCCCTGACCAGCCGGGGATTCGACCAAAGTCTGCCTGCAGACTTCGGCAATCCCCTATCCGCACCCCCATCACAGATATGTTTGGGTTTCCTATACTGCCGTTGTCACCCTCCAACCAACAGACCGGGACAATGGACATAAAAAACGACCACCGTTACGCGATTAACCTGAACGTACGGGGCATCCAGCCCTCCGCCACCCTGCGCATCAACGAGCTCAGTAACCAGCTCCGTTCCGAAGGCAAGGACATCATCAAACTGGGGCTGGGGCAGTCGCCGTTCCCGGTACCGGATCGCGTGGTCGACGCCCTCAAGGAGCACGCCCACGAAAAGGACTATCTGCCGGTCAAAGGTCTGAAGGGCCTGCGTGAAGCCATCGCCGGCTACATCAACCGGAGCGAACGCATGCGCTGTACCTGGGAAGACGTGCTGATCGGCCCGGGCTCCAAAGAGCTGCTGTTCATGCTGCAGCTGGCCTACTACGGCGACCTGCTGATCCCGCGCCCGAGCTGGGTGTCCTACGCGCCCCAGGCCCGCATCATCGGTCGCTCGGTGCACTGGCTGCCGACCCACGCTGAGAACAACTGGCAGCTGACCGCCGAGGAACTGGACATTATCTGCCGGGACGACCCGTCGCGCCCGCGAATCCTGATTCTCAACTACCCGTCCAACCCCACCGGTTGCACCTACACCGACGACCAGCTGCTGGCCATCGCCAACGTGGCCCGCAAGTACAAGCTGATCCTGCTCTCAGACGAGATCTACGGAGAAGTGCACTTTGAGGGCAAGCACAAGTCCATTGCCCGCTACTACCCGGAAGGCACCATCATCAGCACCGGCCTGTCCAAGTGGGCCGGCGCCGGCGGCTGGCGCCTGGGCACCTTTATCTTCCCGCCCGAGCTGAGGCCACTGCAGGACGCCATGGCAATCATCGCCAGCGAAACCTACACCGCCACCAGTGCCCCCATCCAGCATGCGGCCATTGCTGCTTTCAATGGTGGTGAGGATATTGAGGAATACCTGGTTCAGTCGCGCCGGGTGCTGAAAGTGGTGGGTGAATACATGCATCGCCGTCTGACCGACATGGGCGCGGTGGTTCAGAAGCCCGAAGGTGCGTTCTACCTGTTCCCGGACTTCTCCGGTTTCCGCGACCAATTGGCCCGCAAGGACATCAAGACTTCCCAGGCCTTCTGCACCGCCCTGCTGGCGAATACCGGCGTCGCGATCCTGCCCTCCAGTGATTTCGGCTTTGTACCGGACCACCTCGGCGCCCGTTTGGCATTTGTCGATTTCGACGGTACCGCGGCCCTGAACCTGGCCGGTGGCGATTACGCCGATCAGGAACTGGATGACAGCTTTGTCCAGCAGGCCTGCCCAAAACTGGTGCTGGCCATGGATAAAATGGAGAAGTGGCTGAACAGCCTGTAAACCTGCCGTGCTAGACTGGCACCCTCACAGTTTCAAAAACCGCGGGGGTGCCATGTCTGACTCAGTTTCTCTCCAGGAAATCACCGATTTCACCGAAGCCCTGGCCCGCGAAGCCGGCGAATTGATCCGCCACGAGCGGGAAGAAAACACCCTGCGCACCGACTACAAACACCAGACCGAACTGGTCACCCACGCCGACGTGATGGCCGACGAATTCATCACCGGCACCATCCGCGAACGCTTCCCCCACCACCGCATCCTCTCTGAGGAAACCATGCCGGATCTGTCCCAGGCGGAAGAGCTGGAAACGCCATTGTGGATAGTCGATCCCATCGACGGCACGGTGAACTACGCTTACGGCCATCCGCAGGTTGCGGTGTCCATTGCCTACGCCGAGAAGGGCAAAGTGCGGGTGGGCGTTGTGCACGCGCCGTTTCCGGGCGAAACCTTCCGGGCCACCGAGGGCGAAGGCGCCACACTGAATAACCAGCCTATCCGCCACAGCGGCGCGACCAACCCCAGGCAATCGCTGTTCGCCACCGGTTTTCCCTACACCAAGGACAACCTGGAACCCCTGGTACGCCGCCTGGACGCCATGATTCACCAGTGCCGAGACCTGCGCCGGATCGGCTCAGCCGCTCTGGACATCTGCTGGGTGGCCTGTGGCCGGCTGGACATCTACTACGAAAACGTCAGCCCCTGGGACTTCGCCGCCGCCCGCCTGATCGCCAAAGAAGCCGGCGCTACGGTAGGCCATTTTGGGGAAGTACCGGAAGGCTATCCGGCGGATCTCTATGGACGGGATATTCTCATCTCGGCGCCGGCCGTGTGGGCGCCAGTGCGCTCAATTCTGCGGACTGCTTCGGGTTACGACTGAGTTTTATCGACATTTCACCGAGGCACGACCGGCACTGGCTGGAAGCCCTTTCCCGAAATTTCGGAGGCCATGGATGGCCGGAGAGAAGCGCACAGGGATGTGCTTGTAGCGGTTTCGGGAAAGGGCTTCCAGCCAGTGCCATTCTCCAAAACCATCAGGCTAGGGGTACACCACCTCCCAACCTTTATCCCCAGACCGCTTCGGACACCAGCCCCCAGGCCTCGTCGAAATCACTCGTCGGCAAGCGCGAAAACGAAGACCGTACAAAGCGCTGAATCCGGCCTTCCACGAACACCATGACAAAGTCCGCACCACGGGCAGCCGTGGTTCTGGGCCGCAGTCCCTGGCGGATTTCGCCTTCTTTCAGGGTCTGGCGAATCTGGGTTTCCAGCCGCTCGAAAAACTGGGATGCCCGCTTTCTCAGGGATTCATCCTCCCCCATCAGCGCATCGCCAGTCAGCACACAACACAGGCCCGGATTACGCTCGGCAAACACCAGCACCAGATGCGACAGTTGCTGCAGGCGCACGCGCACATCCTCCTGCTCCTGCAGAATCACCTGGCAACGGGAAAACACCGCCTCCTCGGCAAATTCGATCAGCGCCTCAAACATTTTGCGCTTGCTGGGAAAATGCCGGTACAGGGCCGCTTCGGTAACGCCCACGGTTTTGGCCAGGCCAGCCGTGGTGATTCGGGCACCGGGATCGCTTTGCAACAGCTCGACTAGCGCCTGGAGAATAGACTCCCGGCGACTGGGTTTCTGGTTGGTCATGACAGGACTACAGCGCTCTGAAATTCTGGTTTTGGTTTTATATGCCCTCCCCGGCAAGGGAGGGACTTTTCAGAAAAAAGTGCCGTCGATCGGTGACGAGGCACTGGCATACAGCTTCTTGGGCATACGACCGGACAGGTAGGCTTCACGGCCGGATTCGATGGCCAGGCGCATGGCATTGGCCATTCTGATCGGATCTTTGGCCTGGGCGATCGCGGTGTTCATCAGCACGCCGTCACAGCCCAGCTCCATGGCGATAGTGGCATCCGAGGCCGTACCAACACCCGCATCCACCAGCACCGGCACCTTGGCGTTCTCGACAATCAGCCGGATGTTGTAGCGGTTCTGGATACCCAGGCCGGAGCCAATCGGCGCCCCCAGAGGCATGATGGCCACGCAGCCCATTTCTTCCAGGCGCATGGCCAGCAGAGGGTCGTCCGAGCAGTACACCATTACCTTGAAGCCATCCTTGATCAGCTCTTCGGCCGCGACCAGGGTTTCCGGCATGTTGGGGTACAGGGTCTTGTGTTCGCCCAGCACTTCCAGTTTGACCAGGTCGTGACCATCCAGCAGTTCCCGGGCCAGCTTGCAGGTGCGGACCGCATCTTTGGCGGTGTAGCAGCCAGCGGTATTGGGCAGGATGGTGTAGCTTTCCGGGGAAATCACGTCCAGCAGGTTGGGTTCATCCGGGTTCTGGCCCAGGTTGGTACGGCGTACCGCCACAGTCACGATCTCGGCGCCACTGGCCTCGATGGCATGGCCGGTTTCCATCAAATCGTGATATTTGCCAGTACCCACCAGCAAGCGGGACTGGTACACCTTGCCGGCGATTTCCAGGGGTTTGTCTTCGGGGAGCTGAATCTCTGGTGTCTCTGTCATAACCTGCCTGAGTTATCTGGATAAAGTAAGAGCGGGAAAAGCCTGGCTCTGGTGACGTATCAACCGCCACCGATGGCATGGACCACTTCCACCCGATCACCCTCGCTCAGGGTGAACTGCGGGTGCTGGCTGCGGGGCACAATGTCTTCGTTTACCTCCACCGCCAGGCGTTTCCCGGTCAGGGTGAGTTGTTCTATCAGGGCGGCAATGGTCGCTCCTTTCGGGAGTTCCATCGCCTCGCCATTCACCTGTACCAACATGGTTAGCATTGCCTCCGTTACTTCTTCAGGGCTGCGACCATCAGCAACACCCAGCCCACCATAAAACAGACGCCGCCCACCGGTGTCACCGGGCCCAGCCAATGGATTCCTGTCAGCACCAGCAGGTAGAGACTGCCACTGAACAACAGCATACCGGCAAGCCAGAAGCCACAGGCCAGGGTCAGCAGCTTTCGCGGCAGGCCCAGCGCCGGCATCAGGCTCCCGGCCAGCAAGGCCAGGGCATGGTACATCTGGTAGCTGACAGCCGTCTGGAACACCTCAAGGCCGCGTTCAGACACCACATGGCGCAGACCATGAGCACCGAAAGCGCCGGCCATAACGGCCAGCAGGCCGGCGACTGCACCGGCGACAAGTGCCCAGCGTACAATCCGGGCTCCGGGGTCAGCCGCAATCACAGTGAATTTTCTCTCCGGTATCCAGATTCATCATGGTCAGGGCGCCGCCCCATACACAGCCGGTGTCTAGCCCGATAAACCGGTCGCTGCCGGTGTTGCCTTCCAGGGCAGCCCAGTGGCCGAACACCACTTTCACATCGTCCTGACGGGGATAGGTAAACCAGGGGGCAAAGCCCTCAGGCGCCCGATCGGCCGACTCTTTGGTGGCCAGCTCCAGACGGCCATCGCTGGCAATAAAGCGCATGCGGGTAAAATAGTTGGTAATCACTCGCCAGCGATCCATACCGGTGAGGGTATCACACCAGGCTTCAGGCTGATTGCCATACATTTGGCTGAAATATTCGCCCGCCTGGTCGCCCCGGATCACTGCTTCCACTTCCCGAGCACAGGCCACGGCCTGCTCCACACTCCAGATGTGCGGCAGGCCAGCATGGGCCATCACCAGGTTTCGGCCGGCGTCGTGCACGCAAAGATGCTGCTGGCGCAGCCACTGGATCAGCCGGTCGTGATCGGGTGCGTCCAGAATGTCATGCAGGGTATCCTTGCGCTTCGGGCTGTGGCCGCCAAGCGCGACTGCCAGCAGGTGCAGGTCGTGGTTGCCCAATACCACCACAGCGGCATCGCCCAGGCTTTCGATGTAGCGCAGGGTTTCCAGCGATGACGGCCCGCGGTTAATCAGATCACCGGCCACCCAGAGCCGATCACGGGAGGGCGAAAAATCGACTTTTGCCAGCACGTCCCGCAGGCGGTCGTAGCAACCCTGAATATCGCCAATGGCGTAGTCAGTCATCACTTACCTCGTTGTCCTCTGCCGGCAGCTTACCAGTGTCTGCCAGCAAATCCGCAATCCTGACATAGTCGGCCAGGCCCAGATTTTCCGGGCGCAGGCCATCGTTGATGCCAAGGGACTGCAGCTGTTCCACGGTTACCATCGCCGCCAGCGCCTTGCGCAGGGTTTTGCGGCGGGCATTGAAGGCGGTGCGCACCACTGCCTGCAGCGTTTTCAGGTCTTTCGCGGGATAGGGCAGTTCCTTGTGGGGCACCAGGCGGACAATGGCGGAGTCCACTTTCGGGGCCGGGCGGAAAGCGCCAGGGCCTACTTCAAACAGCGGCTGCACCTTGCAGAAATACTGGGCCATGATACCCAGGCGGCCGTAATTGTTGTCACCCGGTACCGCCGCCAGCCGCTGCACCACTTCTTTCTGCAACATGAAGTGCATGTCCTGCACCACACCGCTCTGGGACAGCAGATGAAAAATCAGCGGGGTGGAGATGTTATAGGGCAGGTTGCCGACAATGCGCAGAGGCCGGTCACTCACTAACTGGCTGAAATCGAAACTGAGGGCGTCGGCCTCGTGTATCCGGAATTCCGGGTAGTTGAAGAACTTGGTGCGCAGCACCGGAATCAGGTCACGGTCCAGCTCGACCACCTGCAAACGAGGATTGATGGCCAGGATTTCTTCGGTAATAGCCCCCAGACCGGGGCCGATTTCAACAATCGAGTCTTCCGGCTTGGGATTGATCGCGCGCACGATGCGTTCTATCACGCCCGGATCATGCAGGAAGTTCTGACCAAACCGTTTACGGGCCTGATGCCCGTGTTTGTTGCTCATGAGAGTTCTCCGGCCCGTGCGGCTTTACGGCAGCGGGCCATCTGCTCGCCCACACGGATAGCGGTATGCAGGCTGCCAGCATCGGCCTTGCCGGTACCAGCCAGGTCCAGGGCAGTGCCATGGTCAACCGAGGTACGGACAATGGGCAAGCCCAGCGTGATATTAACGGCCCGGCCAAAGCCCTGGAATTTCAGTACCGGCAGACCCTGATCGTGATACATGGCCAGTACCGCATCGGCATTGTCGAGCCAGTGCGGGGTGAACAGGGTGTCTGCCGGCAACGGCCCGGTCAGTTGAATTCCCTCGGCCCGCAGCTGTTCGAGGGTCGGCTCGATCACCTCGATTTCTTCCCGGCCCAGATGGCCCCCTTCACCGGCGTGAGGATTCAGGCCGGCCACCAGAATGCGCGGCTGATCAATACCGAAAAAGGTTTTCAGGTCGGCATTCAGAATGCGCGTCACCTGAGTCAGCCGTTCCGCTGTAATGGCTGCGGAGACGTCTTTCAGGGGTAAGTGGGTGGTCACCAATGCCACCCGCAGTTCTTCCGTGGCCAGCATCATCACCACCCGTTCCACACCACACAGCGCCTGCAGGAATTCGGTGTGGCCACTGAAGGCGATGCCGGCTTCGTTAATAACGCCCTTGTGCACAGGTGCAGTCACCATGCCGTCGAAATCGCCATTCAGGCAACCCCGGGCGGCGATGGTCAGGGTGTCCAGCACGTACTGACTGTTGCCCTGATCAAGCTGGCCGGCGACCGTAGAACCACAACCTTCAACATGCCGTACCGATAAATGACCCGCCCGGTTTTCTGCCGCCACACCCGGCTGCCATTCATGCAGCTCAACCTGAAGTCCAAGCTGGCTGGCCCTGTCCCGCAGCAGCTCGCGGCTGGCAATCACCACCAGACCAGCTTCCCGGTTCCCGGTTGCCAGTTGCAGGCACAGTTCCGGGCCGATGCCGGCCGGTTCGCCGGCAGTGAGTGCCAGGATCACCGGTGTGCTCATGACGGGCTTGCTTCCTCTCTTTCCGGGTTCATATCGGCATATTCACCTTTGAACTCGACAAAGGCTTCGTCCCGAATCTCACGCAGCCAGTTCTGCAGTTCCAGCTCGAATTTCCGCATGTAGATGGCCTGGCGAGCCTGGGACTCGCGATTCTGTTCGGTCACGTCCTGGCGCCGGCGCTCCTCCACCTGCAGGATGTGCCAGCCAAACTGGGACCGGAAAGGCCCGAAATATTCGCCCACCTGCGCCTGGTTCATGGCTTCTTCAAAAGCGGGCACCATCTGGCCCGGGCTTACCCAGCCCAGGTTGCCGCCGTCTGAGCCGGAGACCGGATCGTCCGAGCGTTCACGGGCCAGGTCGGCAAAGTCGGCGCCATCCTGCAACTGCTGGTAGATCTCGCGAATGCGCTGCTCCGCCTGCACATCGGTCACCGCTTCGGAAGGCCGTACCAGGATATGCCGGACCCGGTGCTGCTGGATGAATTGCTGCTGCTCACCGCCGCGCTTGTCCATCACCATCACCAGATGGAAACCACTGTTGTTTTCCAGCACCTGCGAAGGCTCACCAACTTCCAGATCCGGTACCACCGGTGCGACCAGTGAGGGCAACTGGCTTTCAGATCGCCAGCCCATGTCGCCCCCTTCCAGGGCGTTGCTGGCATCGGATTCGGCAACCGCTACTTCCCGGAAGTCCCGGCCATTGGCAATCTGCTGGCGCAAGGCCTGTGCTGTCTCCCGGGCCTCATCCACCGACGCTTCGCTGGCCGGGTCGTCAACTTCGATAAAGATATAGGCCAGGCGATATTCGGCATCAGTACTGCCATTGGCTTGCTGGGCCTGGAGATAGTTTTCCACTTCCCGGTCGGTAACGCGCACCCGGTTGCCAACGCGACGCTGCTGCACCCGGCTGGTCAGCATTTCGTTGCGGATCTGCTCCCGGGCCTGCTGATAGGTCACGCCCTCTTCCGCCAGCTGGCCCTCGAATTCGGCCAGGGTCATGCCGTTGCTGCGGGCAATACTGGCCAGGGTTTCGTTCAGCTCGTTGTCGCTGATGCGCATGCCCATCTGGTCAGCCATCTGCAGCTGCAGGGATTCCTGAATCAGTTGGTCCAGTACCCGCTGCTCAAGCAGCTCCCGGGGCGGCAGGCCTGTGCCCTGCGCGCTCAGGCGACCAACAATGGTATTGATACGGGCATCCAGTTCACTCTGCAGGATCACCTCGTCATCCACGATCGCAACTACACGGTCCAGCAGTTTTCGTTCGGCCTGAGCAGTCACTGACAGCACCACCATGGCCAGTGTCAGCAGAATTGTCAGTCCGTGGCGGACAGTCGCCTTCATAATCACCTCTTGGTTTGTAAAATCGTGATCGCAGCCGGGTCGGCCTGCAGATTCGGGTTCGTTCAACGGCGCGGGTTTCCGAACCTCCGGCGCTCGCGCTCGTCGTAGCCGTAGATGGCGTCCGCGATGTTGTCGGATGCACCGCCACTGCCGCCCAGACCTTTCAGTTCAATCCGGAACAGCAAGCGGGTGTCCAGTTCTTCGTCATCGGTCAGGTAGTTCTGGTGCACCACCTGAAAACTCCAGCAGCAGTTGTTATATTCCAGACCGGCAAGGGTGCCCACGGTTCGGTCCAGCTCGGAATCCCAGACCCAGCGACCAATGGCACTGACCTGGTCCGTTACCGGAAAGACCGTTCCAATGTCGGTTTGTTCCAGCTCATCCGGCCGGCTGTAGGTATGTCCGAGTGTCGCCAGGTAACGATAATCCTCGGAGTGGAAAATCAGCTGGCTGCGGCCCTCTTCGGTTTTCCGGGTTTCGTGATCCCACAACAGGGAAGAACGAAGCTCCAGATTGTCGATGGGGTTCAGCACCAACTCGCCCGCCAGCGGTGAGCGGCTTCGGTCGGATGCGCCCTCGCCAAACAGATCCACTTCACGATCGTCAAAATAGCGCACCTGGCCGATACTCACCCGAGCCCGCTCCGCCCCGGTGAGGAGGTCATTGAAACGACTGGTGAGCGCCACCGTCAACTGGTTGGCGTCACCGACCCGATCCCCGCCGGTAAACCGGTCCCGCCGGAACAGCTGATCAAAGCGGAAACTGCGGATGCCGGTATCAAAATCCGGGATGTGGTTCTGATCGGCCTCGGCATCCGCCCAGGCGTAATACAGCCGGGGCTCCAGGGTCTGATTGTAAGGTACGTCAAACAGGCTGGATCGACGATCAAAATACAGACCATTGTCCCACTCGAACACCGGCACGGTGCGGTCGAAACTGGCCTCGCCCGGGGTGTAGTCGTCCAGTTCATAGCGGGTGTAGTCGAGGCTGACCGAAGGACGACTGAAGCCCCAGAGCGCGCGCATGGGCAACGCCAGTTCGGGAATCGCCCGTAACCGCTGGCCGTTGGCCTTGTCCAGACCGGTAAGGTTCTCGTTGTCCCGGTAAAACCAGGTGTACTGGCTTTCCAGGTTCGCTTCCAGCCAGCCGGCTTCCAGCGAGCCGCCATAGATCACTTCCGGCAGCTGGGCATAGGGTTTATTAACGTCGGCAATGCGGTCGCGGATGGTCTGATAGCCGTTCAGATAGGCCTCAAAGTACTGATTGGCACCGTAGTAACGGACGCCACCCCGTCGCTGAAGATGCGTCGCCTGATCAATTTCGAGGCTGCGGTTCAGGTCGCTCAGATAGTCCTCATCCGAAATCACCGAGTAATCGCCGTAGCCGCTCCAGCCTCCGCCAAACGCCGCCCGGGTGGAAAAATCCAGGGCCCAGCGCTCGCCATTTTCACCCGGATTTTCATCCCGAAAAGCGGAATCATTGTCGATATACCCCAGCTGCAGCACCGATTCGCCATACCGACTGAGGTAACGCCCCTCCACTTCCGTGAACAGGCCGCGACCGTGAATATACTGCGGTGTGAGGGTGGCATCATAATGGGGTGCCAGATTCAGATAGTACGGCAAGGCCAGATAAGCCCCGCTACCGGCGCTGGACGAGCCAAACTGGGGATACAGGAAACCGGTCTTGCGGCGGTCATCAATCGGGAAGGTAATGTAAGGCCAGTAGAATACCGGCGCATCCAGCACTTCCAGCCGCACATGTCGGGCGGTCCCAAAGCCTTCCGCCTGATCCAGCTCGATGTCCGATGCCACAATCGACCAATCATTCTGGCCCGGACCACAGGTGGTAATCATGCCATCGGAGATAACCACCTGGCTTTCACTGACCCTGGACAGGGATGATGCCTCGCCCCTGAGTTCCGACTCGTGCAGGAGAAACGTGGCCGTGTTGATATCCAGTTGCCCGGACTGGGTAGAGTAGTTCGCTTCCTGCCCGGTCAGCAGAAAGCCTTCGCCTCGGCTGACCAACGGCCCTTGCAGCCGCAATTCGCCGGACTGCTGGTCGTACCGTGCCTCCGCGCCGGTCGCCTGGAACGGACCCTGGCGCAGGCGCACATCTCCCTGCAAGTAAAGTTCGCTATTCAGTTCATAGCGGGCGTTCAGGGCACTGGCTTCCAGTGGCGCTGAACCATCGATACCCACGCCCGGCACCACAGCGCCATCGCCGCCAACCGTGCCAGGCAGATAACCGCCCTCGCAGAACACCGGCAGCCGTTCGGCCACTTCTGGCGGCAATTCACTGCGCGGGCGCCAGTCAATCTCGGCGGCGCTGGGGCTGCTACCCGGCTCCTCAGCACGTACGCCACTCGCTGCCAATGCCACGATGACGGCCAGGCTTGAAAGCCGGAACCTGGCGCACAACAGTGAGGAGCAATGGCTGGGCACGTTGACGAAATTCCTGTTCCATTTGAATGATGGCTGGGCGTAAGGGCACCTAGTTTACACGCGCCCTCAAGGCTTGTTAACGGAAAGCCCGCTGCAATTCCGTTTTACCCTCTTTATACTCCGGTGCAGAGAGTGCCCGGTTAACGCGCCGGCCATCATCCACCGATCCAGGAATGCTGATCTGACCATGGATAACCGTTTGCAGTTGCTGACCCGCTGGGTCAGGCAAATTCCCGGCTTCTCGGCCGCCAGCCCGACACCGGTTTCCGGCGACGCCAGTTTTCGACGGTACTTCCGGGTCTGGAAAGACGTGCCAGACGAGCAACCCGCCCCCTTCATTGTGATGGATGCTCCACCGGAGCACGAAGACTGCGTTCCGTTTGTGGCCATCGCCCGACACTGGCATCAACACGGTATTGCCGTGCCCGCCATTGCTGACGAGGATCTTGAGCAGGGTTTTCTGTTACTGGAAGACCTGGGCGATCTGTTGATGTTAACCGCCCTGGAACAGGGCGATGCGGACACCCTGTATCGGGCCGCGCTGGACGAACTGGCGCGTATTGCCGGGCTGGACGACCCGGCAGACTATCCACTACCCGCCTATGATCAGACCCTGCTCGACCGGGAGATGGCGCTATTCCCGGACTGGCTGCTGGAAAAACACCTGGGCCTGGAACTCGACAACCAGGAACGGGCGCTGCTGGACACCGCCTTCGGCCTGCTCCGTGAGAGCGCCCTGGCGCAGCCGGAAGTCACCGTGCACCGCGATTATCACTCCCGTAATCTACTGATCCGTGATAGCCAGGCTGCCCCCGGCGTGATCGACTTTCAGGATGCCGTACGCGGCCCCATCACCTATGACGCCGTCTCCCTGCTTAAAGACTGCTACGTGCGCTGGCCGGAAGACCGCCTGGCAAGCTGGCTGGAGCATTTTCGTAACGCCAGCCAGCAGGCCGGTTTGCACCGCGCTGATGCAGATACTTTCCGGCAGTGGTTTGAGCTCATGGGCATGCAGCGCCATCTGAAAGCCGCCGGCATTTTTGCCCGCCTCGCCATTCGCGACGGCAAGACCGGCTACCTGGCTGACATTCCCCGCACCGTCAGTTATCTGCGAGATGCCAGCGCCCGGCAATCAGCCTTCCGGCATTTTCACGAGTGGCTCTGCAGCACCGTGATTCCGGCCATCGAACAGCGCATTGGCCCGCTGCCGGAGCCGGGAGTTCGCTGACCATGAAGGCTATGATTCTCGCCGCCGGCAAAGGCGAGCGTATGCGCCCGCTGACCCTGACCACCCCCAAACCGTTGCTGTCAGCCGGGGGGCAGCCCCTGATCGTTCATCATATCGAGCGCCTGCGCGACGCCGGTTTCAGCGACATTGTGATCAACCATGCCTGGCTGGGGGAACAGATTGAAGCCCGGCTGGGGGATGGCGAGGCCTTTGGTGTCAGCATTCGCTACTCTGCAGAGGGTGAACCGCTGGAAACCGCCGGGGGCATCATCCGGGCCCTGCCTCTGCTGACCGACGCGGGCGACGACTGGTTCCTGGTGGTCAACGGTGACATCTGGAGCGATTTCGATTTCAGCCAGCTCCTGGCCCCGGCCGATGCCGATGCCTTGCTGGTGATGGTCTCAAATCCGCCCCACCACCCGGAAGGGGATTTTCATCTTCAGGACAACGGCCTTCTGAACCCTGACGGGGCCGATAAACTCACCTTCTCCGGTATCAGCCTGCTGCACCGGCGCCTGTTTGATGAACTGGACGATGCCGCCGGCAAACTTGGCCCTGTGCTGCGCAGGGCCATGGCCCGCAACCGGGTCGCCGGTCTGCACCATAACGGCCAGTGGGTGGATGTCGGCACACCAGAACGATTGCAGAGCCTGGACCAGTGGCTGCACGAAAGGGCCCGGACATCATGAGCCAGAGCAATCCACCCGCCCTGCCGGCGAGAATGGAGTCGTCATTCCAGGAACTGCTGCAGGAACTGTCCAGTTGCGGACATCAGGCCAGCACACTGCTGGAGCGCGCGCGCCTGCCGCGCTGGTGCCGCAAGCCACTGTTCTTTTTTCTGGGTTACATTGCCAAGGCCGATGGCCGGGTCCGGGAACCGGACATTCATTATGCCGAAGCCCTGATGAAAGCCCTGGCCCTGTCGGCCAGGCAACGCCGCAAAGCCATCGACCAGTTTCGCAAGGGCAAGGACACTGACCATCTGCCCCTGCGCCAGGGTCTGATGCTGCGCCTGGCCTTGCTGCTGTGGCCGGCACCGGCCCTGAAAACCGCTATCTGCCTATGCCATGGCGCACAAATCCTCGGCCAACCCGGCAAGGCCCGGCGCTACCGCTGCGAAGACGCCATCAGCCATATGGGGTTGCCCGTGGTCATCAGCGATGACATTTTCGAAAGCTACGCCAGCAAGGTCTGGATCCGCACTGCGGCGCCACCGCAAAAGCCGGCGACGTACGAGCAGGCCTGCCAGATTCTGGGCGTAACCCGGCGAGATTCGCTGGAGACCATCAAACGCGCTTACCGCAAACAGGTTTCCGCCTGCCACCCGGACAAACTGGCGCAGCAGAAGCTGACGCCTTCGGAAGTGGCGATGGCAAAAGACCGGTTGTTACGCTATCAACAGGCCTGGGAACTGATTCGCCAGCGACATCGAACCCTCTAATCCCGGCTGGCCGACCGGTTTTTCAGCCAGGCACTGACCCGGCTGGCAACCCGCACTGAATCTTCGGCCCGGAGCGGTTGATTGAGGGCCAAGGGCTGACGGTCGTAACCGGTCACATCCGCGCGAGCAAACGCCGCCGCCCGCGCCCGGCCCTCTGCCCCGGAGCGACCACCGGAATCATGCAGATCCAGCACTGGCCATCCCTGTCCTCCGTTTCGCTCCTTCAACAACGAGGGCAAGGTGGCGGACCGCCGGGCCGGGAACCGGGGGGCCAGCCAGACCACCGCAGACACGGCAGCGGAGTCCGCCGCCCAGTCCGTCACATAATCGGCGGACCAACCAATGCCCAGCACACCCGCACGCTCATAGCCACTCTGCTGCAACGCTTCCACGCCCGCGGACAGAACCGCACGAACCGAATTCCGGAAATCCGCAGCCACGTCATCAATAGGCGGCTCCTCGGCGACATCAATCATGACCGAATCCGGTGTATTCCCGCCCTGATCCGGATTTTGTCCGGCGTCATCATCCAGGCTGGGCACCAAGGCCTCAATGCGATGCCGACGCACCGCCTCCGGAGGCAGCCCAAGGCCAACGGTCATCACGGCAACGCCCCGCTCCGCAAGAGCCACCCGCAACGGCCCCAATACACCCTCATCGGCCGTCTGGCCTTCGTCGGCCAGTATCAGTAAAGCCCCGGTTGCCGGCGTAACGTATTCGGGCAGGAACAGCCCCAGCGCCCGGCCTTCCTCGTCAAGATCCAGCCAGACAGCCTGCTCCGGGTAACGCCGTGCCAGCGCCCATTCGCCCAACCCCGTTGAGAAGCCCGATCTTGACGCCGGACTAACCTTAGCCACAGACTCTGCCTCCTCACTCCCCTGCGCCTCATCCTGGGCCACAGCGGCGCCCAGCCAGCCGCTGATCAAGAACAGACAAAGTAACCTGATTGCTTTCAACCCCATGAGCCCATGCACCTATCCCGCTGCGAAAATCACCGGCAAACTGATAGACTAGCAGGGTTGCCCAGAGGCCGATAATTCACTACACCGAGAGAGCCCCGATGAACCCCTATCTGATTGCGCCGTCCATCCTCTCCGCCAACTTTGCCCGGCTGGGCGAAGAAGTTGATAACGTACTTGCCGCCGGCGCCGATGTGGTGCACTTCGATGTCATGGACAACCACTACGTGCCCAACCTGACCATCGGCCCCATGGTGTGCGAAGCCCTGCGCAAGCACGGCGTAACCGCCCCCATCGACGTGCACCTGATGGTATCGCCGGTAGACGACCTGATCCGCATGTTCATCGACGCCGGCGCCAGCTACATCACCTTCCACCCGGAGGCGAGCAAGCACATTGACCGCTCCCTGCAACTTATCCGCGACGGCGGCTGCAAGGCCGGCCTGGTGTTCAACCCGGCCACGCCCCTGAGCTACATGGACTACGTGATGGACAAGCTCGACATGGTGCTGCTGATGTCGGTCAACCCCGGTTTCGGCGGCCAGAAGTTCATCCCCGGCACCCTGGACAAGTTGCGGGAAGCCCGCAAGAAGATTGACGCCAGCAACTACAACATCCGGCTGGAAATCGACGGCGGCGTGAAGACCGACAACATCCGCGAAATCGCCGAGGCCGGTGCCGACACCTTCGTGGCCGGCTCCGCCATCTTCAACACCCCGGATTACAAGGCCACCATCGACGCCATGCGCGAGGAACTTGAGCAGGCCCGCAAGGTGATCGGCGGATGAGCCTGAAAGGCCTGTTCAACGCCCGCTGGCCGGGCGTCGCCCTGTTTGATCTGGACGGCACGCTGGTGGACAGCGCACCGGATCTGGCCGCCGCCGTGGATCAGATGCTGGAGCACCTGGGGCGTAGCCCGGCAGGCCTGGACAAGGTTCGCAACTGGGTTGGCAACGGCGCCCAGGTTCTGGTGCGCCGGGCCCTGGCCGGAAAAACCGATTGGGAACCCGCCACCGCCAAAGACGACGCGCTGTTCAACGACGCCCTGACCATTTTCTACCACGCCTACGGCCAGCTGAATGGCCGGCATTCCGTGGTATTTCCCGGCGTTCATGACTGCCTGGAACACCTGAAGCAACTGGGCTGCCGGATGGCCGTAGTCACCAACAAGCCAGACCAGTTTGTTCAGCCCCTGCTGGAAAAAACCGGGCTGGCTCAATGGTTCGACCTCTCGGTCGGTGGCGATACCCTGGCAGTGAAAAAACCGGACCCGGCGCCCTTGCTGCACGCCATGGAAAAACTGGGCGGCACCCGGGGCACCACGGTGATGGTCGGGGACTCCAAGGCAGACGTCAATGCAGCCCTGGCAGCAGGCATCCCCTGCGTCGCCGTGAGGTATGGCTACAACTTTGGCGGCTCCGTTGACAGTCTCGGCGCAGATGCTGTTGTTGATTCGCTGGCCGAGCTTTTGTAATCTCGCAAGGACGTTTTATTTTGAACACATCAATTCGGGAGATTCCTGCCGTGCAGGGACTGAATCTGACTGCAGCGCGAGGCATCCTGACAACCCGCGCAACACGATGGTGGCGATGGCGCACCGGCTGAGCAAGCCACGGGGCTGATGGCGCATGCCTGTTTGCCCGCACCACCGGTCACAGCGGTGTAACACCGTTCTGACAAAACGCAGATCAGATTTCAGGAAACCGAACCATGACACCCGAGCAATTCCACGAGCTCGCTGAAGCCGGCTATAACCGTATCCCTGTTTACCGTGAAGTCCTCGCGGATCTCGACACTCCCCTCAGCACCTATCTGAAACTGGCCAGCGGGCCATACTCCTACCTGTTTGAATCGGTACAGGGTGGTGAGAAATGGGGCCGCTATTCGATCATCGGCTTGCCCAGCCAGGAAGTGCTGAAAGTCTTCGACCACCGCATCGAAGTCAGCCGCAACGGCGAAGTGGTCGAACAGGCAGAGGTCGATGACCCTCTGGCTTTCGTGGACTACTACCAGAAGCGCTTTAACGCCCCGGACCTGCCCGAACTGCCCCGGTTCAACGGTGGCCTGGTGGGCTATTTCGGCTACGACACCGTGCGCTACATCGAGAAGCGCCTGCGCCACAGCTGCCCGCCCGACAAAATCGGCACCCCGGACATCCTGCTGATGGTGTCCAATGAAATCGTGGTGTTCGACAACCTGCGCGGCAAGCTGCACCTGATTGTGCATGTGGACCCATCCGCCACGGGCGCCTACGAGCAGGCCCAGGCCCGCATCGACGAACTGGAAAGCCGGCTGCACCGCCAGACCGCCAACGCCCCCCGCACACCGGAACATCTGCGCGGCAAGGTGGTGGACGAGAGCGACTTTATTTCCGGCTTTACCCAGGACAGATTCGAAGCGGCGGTGGACAAGATCAAAGGCTACGTGCTGGATGGCGATGTCATGCAAACCGTCATTTCCCAGCGCATGTCGATTCCGTTCGAGGCACCACCCCTGAACCTCTACCGTTCGCTGCGCGTGCTCAACCCGTCACCGTATATGTACTTCCTGGATCTGGAAGACTTCCATATTGTCGGCTCATCTCCGGAAATCCTGGCGCGTGTGGAAGATGAGGAAGTCACCGTCCGGCCCATCGCCGGCACCCGCAAACGCGGCGCCACCGATGCCGAGGACAAAGCCCTGGAAAAGGAACTCTTGGCCGACCCGAAAGAGATCGCCGAGCACCTGATGTTGATCGACCTAGGCCGCAACGACGCCGGCCGGGTGTCGGAAACCGGCACAGTGAAGCTGACCGACAAGATGATCGTGGAGCGCTATTCCCACGTGATGCACATTGTCTCTAACGTGACCGGTCGACTGAAAGAAAACACCAGCTGCCTGGACGTGCTGCGCGCCACCCTGCCCGCCGGCACCCTCAGCGGCGCGCCGAAGATCCGCGCCATGGAGATTATCGACGAGCTGGAACCGGTAAAGCGCGGCGTGTACGGCGGTGCGGTTGGCTATCTGTCGTTCAACGGCAACATGGACACCGCCATCGCCATCCGCACCGCGGTCATCAAGGACAACACCCTGCACATCCAGGCCGGCGCCGGCGTGGTGGCAGACTCCATTCCCCGCCTCGAATGGAAAGAAACCATGAACAAGGGCCGGGCCATCTTCAAGGCTGTGGCCATGACCTACAACGACTACGACCATTGAGGCGGAGGAACAGATTATGTTGCTGATGATCGATAACTACGATTCCTTCACCTACAACGTGGTGCAGTACCTGGCGGAGCTGGGTGCCGACGTGCAGGTATACCGCAACGACGAAATCACCATTGAGCAGATTGAAGCCCTGAAGCCCGAGCGGCTGGTGATTTCCCCGGGCCCTTGCACACCTAATGAGGCAGGCATCTCCATGGACGCCATTCGCCACTTCGCCGGCAAACTGCCGATCCTGGGCATCTGCCTGGGCCACCAGTCCATCGGCCAGGTGTACGGCGGCGACATCATCCGGGCCGGCAAGGTGATGCATGGCAAGGTGTCGGCGGTGTACCACAACGACGTGGGAGTGTTCCGGGGCCTGAACAATCCCTTGCAGGCCACCCGTTACCACAGCCTGGTGATCGACAAGAACACTCTGCCCGACTGCCTGGAAGTGACTGCCTGGACCCGCAACGACGACGGCTCCGTTGAAGAAATCATGGGCGTGCGCCACAAGACCCTGCCCATCGAAGGCGTGCAGTTCCACCCCGAGTCGATCATGACCGAACAGGGCCATGAACTGCTGCGCAACTTCCTGAGAACATAACAAGAGGCCGACGACCCATGGACATGAAACAAGCACTGAACCGCATTGCCTCCAACCTGGACCTGTCCCGGGACGAGATGAAGGATGTGATGCGCATCGTGATGAACGGCGAAGCCACCGATGCCCAGATCGGTGCCTTCCTGATGGGCCTGCGTCTGAAGAGCGAAACCATCGACGAAATCACCGGCGCCACCGAAGTGATGCGCGAACTGGCCACCAAGGTGGAAATCAACGCCAGCCCGCTGGTGGATATCGTGGGCACCGGGGGCGATGGCGCCAACCTGTTCAACGTCTCCTCGGCATCCGCCTTTGTAGTGGCCGCCGCCGGCGGTTATGTGGCCAAGCACGGTAACCGCGGCGTGTCCTCCAAAAGCGGCAGCGCCGACCTGATCGAAAAGGCCGGCATCAACCTGGACATGAAACCGGAAGAAGTAGCCCGCTGCGTGGAGCAGATCGGCGTCGGCTTCATGTTCGCCCCGGCCCACCACGGTGCCATGAAATACGCCATCGGCCCGCGCCGGGAGCTGGGCTGCCGGACCATCTTCAATATCCTTGGCCCGATGACCAATCCGGCCGGCGTCACTCGCCAGCTGATTGGTGTGTTCACCAGGGAACTGTGCCGCCCGATGGCGGAAGTGATGCAGCGCCTGGGCGCAGAACACATCATGGTGGTCTGCTCGAAGGATGGCCTGGATGAAATCAGTCTGGCCACCGTTACCCATGTTGCAGAGCTGAAGGATGGCGAAATCAACGAGTACGACCTGACGCCTGAAGACCTGGGCATCAAGAGCCAGTCGCTGGTGGGCCTGACGGTAGACGGTGCTGACGAATCGCTGGCATTAATCAAAGCCGCCTTCGGCCGCAGCCATGACGAAACCACCGAGAAAGCCCGCGACATGATCGCGCTGAACGCCGGCGCGGCTATCTATGTTGCCGGCCTGGCCAGGACCACCAAAGAAGGCGTCGATATGGCGCTGGACGCGATGGGCTCTGGCCTGGCGGCGGGCAAGATGTCGGAACTGGCTGACTTTTCTCAGTGCTTTTAATCCCGGCCTGTTGAATTCGGTGCCGGACGACCGGCTGGGGAGGGGCGTTCCAAAACACGCCCACAAGTACATCCCTGTAGGGCTTGACTGCAGCCATCCCTGGCTGCAGACAGTTTTGGAACGCCCCTCCCCAGCCGCTCTCGCAAACTATTTACGGGCCTGCTATGACTGACAGACATTTGGATAAGACTCCCACTATTCTTCGGAAGATCGTTAACCGGAAATGGGAAGAGATCGACGAACGGAAGCCGAAAGTTTCCGTTGCAGACCTCAGAGCCATGGCCGGCGATCAAGCCCCGGCTCGGGGATTTGCCGACGCTCTGCGCACACGAATCAAAGAGCAACAGCCAGCCGTCATCGCCGAGATCAAGAAAGCCTCTCCGAGCAAAGGCATCCTTCGCGATCCGTTTGAACCGGAACGCATTGCCGAGAGCTACGAGAAAGGCGGCGCAGCCTGCTTGTCAGTACTTACCGACCACGATTTCTTCCAGGGCCACGAAGACTACCTGAAAGCCGCCCGCGCGGCCTGCAGCCTGCCGGTGATCCGCAAAGACTTCATGGTGGCGCCCTATCAGGTGTATGAAAGCCGGGCCATTGGCGCCGACTGCATTCTGCTGATTGCCGCCTGCCTGACCAAAGACCAGATGCAGGAACTGGAGGGCATCGCCCACGAGATTGGCCTGGATGTGCTGGTGGAGGTGCATGATGGCGAGGAACTGGACGATGCGCTTACCCTGAGCACGCCGCTGGTAGGCATCAACAACCGCAATCTGCACAACTTCGAGGTGTCGCTGGACACCACCTTTGAACTGCACCATCGGATTGCCGAAAACCGACTGACCATTACCGAAAGCGGCATCATGACCCGCGCCGATGTGGAAGCCATGACCAGCCGGGGCATTTATGGGTTTCTGGTGGGTGAGTCTTTCATGCGCGCGCCAGACCCGGGTGAGAAACTGCAGGAGCTGTTTGGCTGATTCACAGGATAAACGGGTGAGGCAAGTATGGACGCAGAGACCGGTAAGGAATCCGACAACCCGATACTGACCGGCCCCTTCTGGCCGGTATTCTTCCGCTATGCCCTGCCCTCTGTGGCGGGGTTACTGGCACTGACCACCGCCAACATTGTTGACGGTATCTTCATTGGCAACTTCGCCGGCGCAGATGCCCTGGCGGCCCTGAACCTGCTAATTCCCTGGTTTACCTTTCTCCTGAATCCGTGACTTCAACGAGCTGAACTCACGCCCAAAGCCTGCAATAACAAGGCTTAGAGCGATATAATAGCACCTGACACCCATTCACCCAGTTAGTGCTTTCGGCTCATGCGTACCTTCACTCTCCAGCAATCCCGAACCGAAGTCTATACACCCAATGGCGGGCTGGCCCTGGTCGGTCATTGCCTGAACCGGCATACATCGCTCACCAAAACCGCCCGCACCGTCGTCAAGCGGCACGGTATTCCGAACATTGAACTGATCCGGACCTATCTTGGCCTGATCACGCTGGGCAAGAGCGACTTCGAGGCGGCCGAGCCGGTTCGAACGGACCCATTTTTCAAGTCTGCCCTGGGCATCAGGCAATCGCCATCGTCGGCCCGGTTGCGCCAGCGATTTGATGAAGACGCTCAAGGCCTGACACCCCTGCTGGACGATGCCAGCGTCGAGTTTCTTCAGTCCGTCGAAGC